>JBDHHX010000134.1:0-9018 GCA_039589155.1 Gemmatimonadota bacterium
ACGCGATGCTCAACGATTGCGCATCGTCCACGGAACCGACGAACGCTTCCGCGCCCTTCTCCGTCAGCGGTCGCAGCCGGTCTGCGCTCCGCCCGATGACTAGGACGTCTTTGCCGGCGGCCAACAGAGCCTCAGCGACGACCCTACCGGTGTTTCCGGTAGCTCCGGTCACGGCGTACATGTCTAGCGTCCTTTCGAAGGGGCAACCCTCGGGGGTGTGCGAGAGATGCTTAACGTCTACTCCGCGGTGGCGCCAGTCAAGCCCGCTCCCTCCACAACGGCCGGTTGCCGCGCCCGGGAACGCCGCCTACGTTGGCTGATATGACGCATGAACCGATAACATCCACCGAGCCGGGCGGCTCGATACGTGCTCGCATGGAAGGCCCCGCATCGACCTATCTACATCGGATCGTACTCAAGAGGGAGGGCAGCGTGATCTTCCTCAAGGTCGAAGAAATCGATTGGATCGAAGCCGATGGCGACTACGTTAAGCTCCACGTGGGTCTCGACCATCACCTGCTTCGCGAGACGATGAAGAATCTCGAGGAACAACTCGACCCTTCTCTCTTCGCCAGAACCCACCGATCCCTCATAGTCAACCTCGATAGAATCGAGGCGCTACACCCCGGCGCTCACGGGGACTATACTGTCGTTCTGAGAGATGGCACCAAGCTCAAGCTGAGCCGCAGCCGCCGAAGCACTCTGGCTGAGCGACTGGGCCGCCCACTCTAGACTCAACCCGGCGTGCGCTCGACCAGCGTCGCCATCACCGGTACGCCGTCAGACAGCCGCTCGAGGCCGCCGACAACCACGTGTTCCCCAGGATCGACCCCCAGCGTAACCTCGACGAAGCCGGGGATACGCACGCCGAGTTCTACCTGCCGGCGCGAGGCCGTGCCTTCGTCGGTGATGATCCAAACGAACGTCGCGCCCTGAAGCGGCAGGATAGCATCCTCCGGTATGATGACGGCGCCAGATCGGACTTCCGTGGTGAGCCGCGCCTCGATGAACATGCCGGACTTGAGCTCGCGCCGCGGGTTGGGCACCTCGGCCTTGACCAGGATCGTGCGCGCCGGTAGCTGGACCACGGGGTCGACGAAGTCCACGACCCCGATGAGCTCGACACCGGGAAACGCCGCGACTCCGAAACTGACCTGCTGACCGACATGTAGTCGACTGGCGTAACGTTCGGGAACCTGGAAGACGGCGCGCTGCGGATCGACGGTCTGCAAAGTCACGAGCCGCGTGGAAGAGGTCACGTAGTCGCCGAGGCTGACAAAGCGCTCACCGACAATCCCGGCGAATGGCGCGCGCACCAATGTGCGGTCGAGCCGCAGCTGTTGCAGCTCGAGCTGGGCCTGGGCGACGCGAGCGTTTGCCTCGGCCTGCTCCAGGTCAGATTCCGAAGAGGCGTTCTGGTCGATCAGCTCCTGCGTGCGTTGAAGAGCCTGCTCCGCCAGATCACGCTCGGCCTCCAGCCGGGTGACCTGGGCGCGGATTTCCGCGTCGTCCACTTTGAACAGCGGCGTACCGGCGGCGACCTCGGCCCCTTCGCGGATCAGGATCCTGACTAGCCGGCCGTCCACCTCGGGTCGCAACTCGATAGACTGCACGGCATCGATCCCACCGGTCATGTAGATCGCATCGATCACGGTGTCCTCAATCGCAACCGCGACCTCGACCGGCATTCCCGGTGGGCCACCGCCCTGCGGGCCACCCTCGTTGTTGGACTCGCCGCTCGAGCAGGCCGTGATGCCGGCTACGACGGTCATTACCAGCAGATGAGCTCTCACTCTATTGTCCTCTATCGGTGAATAGTCGTCGTCCCAATAGTGCTTCCAAGCCGGCGAGGGCGAGGCGCGTCGCATAGCGCGCCTGAACAGCCGCCGCCTCCGCTTCCGAAAGCGATATCTGCGCGCTCAGTAGATCGAGGATCGTCGTGGCGCCCGCCCGGTATCGTGTATTCTGAACGTTCAGGTTCTCGCTCGCCACGGCGACGCCTTGCAGCGCAAGCTCCTCGGCTGCGCGGGCCGTATTGTACGCCAGGTAGCCGCGAACAACGTCGCGGCGCACGGCCAGCTCGGTGTCGGCCATCACGGCACGAGCGACATCACGAACCGCGCGTGCCTGCGTCGCCGCGATCTCTCGCTGGCCGTCGTTCCAAATCGGGAAGGTGATCTGGAAACCATAGAGCGTACGCGAAGTGACGTTGGGGAAGTACTTCTCGTCGAAGGCCTGCCAGGAGCCGAACAGGCTTACCCAGGGGAGATAGGCGGCACGCGCCGACTTCACCGCCGCGCTGGCCGCCCGCTCGTCAGCCGACGCTCTCCGGTACTCGGGGCCCTGGTCGAGCGCCTCGACGATGGCGCTGTCCTCGCTGATCGGCAGATTCGGCATCAGCGCCGTGTCCAGGGGCGCTGCATCGACCGAACCCGGGAAACCGATACGGCGCCCCAGCTGCACGCGCGACACGCGAAACGTCGCGTCCTGTCTCAGCAAGCCCACCCGCGCTGTCGTCAACTCGAACAGCAGCTGCAGCGAGTCGGTCTGCACTGCGGCGCCGGCCAGAACCCGGGCACGTGCCACCGCGAGCTGCTCCTCCGCACGTCGCACACGGTCGGCCGCCACCCGGCGCAGCTCTTTCTCGGCCAACACGTCGTAGTAGTCCGACTCGGTCAACACGGCGGTGGCGAACCGCTGCTGAAGCTCGTTCGCCTGCGCGCTCTCCAGTTCGGCTCGCGTTCTGCTGAGCTCGAAAAACTTGCTGCCGCCCTTGAACAGCACGTACGAGGCGTTGATCTGGGCGTCGACGATCTGCGACGCGACTCCCCCGGTACCCAGGTTGAAGAACGGGTCGGAGGCTCGGGTCAGCGAGCTCTGCACGGCGATAGCCGGCAGCACGAACACGGCAATCGCCGCGCGCCGCCCCCACCTGGCGTTGTCGATCTGGCCCAACGCCGCGACGTAGTCCGGATTGAGCATCGCCGCGGCCTGCAACGCTTGCTCCAGCGTCACAACTGGAATCGAGTCTTCGGCAACGCTCTGCGGCGGTGCCTGCGCGACCGCCATCTGCGACACTGCGATCAGTGCGAGGATCATCTGATTTCAGCTTCCGCCGTTTCTAGCGCCGGTGCGCGCTTTCCGACGCGCGCCCTCAGCGCGTCCAGCTGCACGTATACGACCGGCACCAGGTAGAGGGTGAGCAAGGTCGAGAAGAAGAGGCCGCCGACGATCGCATAGCCCAGCGGTCGGCGGCTCGCGGAGCCGGCGCCCAGTCCTAGCGCGATCGGCGATGCGCCAATGATCGTCGCCGTTGCCGTCATCAGGATCGGGCGCAGGCGAATGCGTCCCGACTCGAGCATCGCCTCCGCCGAACTCAGCCCGCGATCCTTCAGCTGATTCGCGTATTCCACCAATAAGATCGAGTTCTTACTCACGATGCCGATGAGCAGGATCATCCCGATCTGGCTGTACAGGTTGAGCGTCGATCCCGCTAACAGCAGCGTCAGCAGAGCGCCCGTCACGGCCAGCGGCACCGAAAGCAGGACGGTGAACGGATGAATGAGCGACTCGAACTGCGCGGCGAGCACCATGTAGACGACGACCAGGGCGAGCACGAAGGCGAAGTAGAGCGCGTTACCGCTTTCCTGCAGCTCCCGCGACTCGCCGGCCAGCGCGGTGGTACTCCCACGGGGCAGCACCTCGGCGGAGGCGATCTCCAGCGAATCGAGGGCTTCGCCAAGCGTGAAACCTGGCGCCAGATTGCCCGTCATGGTGAACGAGCGAACCCGGTTGAAATGGTTGAGCTGGCGTGGGCCCACACCCTCGTTTACCAGGGCAATGGCGTCGAGCTTCACCAACGCGCCATCGCGTCCGCGAACGTAGACGCCGTCCATCTGGCTGGGGGTGGAGCGCCGGTAGGGTTCCAGCTGCACCATCACGTCGTACAGCTTGTTGGCCCGCGTGAACGTCGAGACTCGGCGACCGCCCAGCAAGGTCTGCAGCGTGCTCGAGACGTCGCGGATCGCTACGCCGAGGTCTTCCGCCCTGTCGCGGTCGTAGCGTATGGTCAGCTCCGGCTTGTTGACGCGCAGGTCAGTGTCGACATTGACCAGTCCCGGAATTTGGCGGGCTCGTGCCACTAACCTGTCCATCCCGGCGCCCAGCGAATCGAAGTCGGGGTGACGGACCACGAACTGCACCGGGCTACCAAATCCGAAAGCAGGCGGATTGTTGGCGAAGGCGAAGACACCGGGTATAGCGAAGAACTGGGGCTGGATTTCGCCGATGATCTCGTGGACCGATCGATCCCGGTCCTCCCAGTCGTCCAGTCTGGTAAAGATGATCCCGCTGTTCACGCGGCCGCCGAACCCGAGCACACTGAAGTAGGCGTCGACGTCTTCCGTTCGACCGAGGATTTCCTCGACCTGTTGCTGATAGCCGTCGGTGTACGCCAGCGTCGCGCCCTCCGGCGCCACCGTAATAACTACGAACCAGCCGCGGTCCTCAGGCGGCACGAATTCGCGCTTAAGCGCGCCGAAGATGATCACCGCCAGGATGATGGTGCTGAAGGCGGCGCCCAGGACCCACCAGCGGTGCTTCATCGCCCCTTCGAGACTCTTCTTGTAGCCTTCCGACATGCCGATGAAGCCACGCTCGAACGCCATGAAGAGCTTCCCATGACTCTTGGGCACCCTGAGGATCTTGGCGGAGGCGCTGGCCGTGAGCGTCAAAGCGACGAAGCTGGAGATCACCACGGCGAACGCCATCGTGACGCCGAACTCGTTGAACAGCCGGCCCGTAGTTCCCTGCAGGAAAGCGAGCGGGGAAAAGACGGCGACCAGTGCCACGGTGGTTGCGATCACGGCGAATGCGATCTCACTGGTTCCCTTCATCGCTGCAGTCGTCGGATCCTCGCCCAGCTCTTCCTGGTGCCGGTAGGCGTTCTCCATGACGATGATCGCGTCATCGACCACGATCCCGATGGCCAGAATCAGCGCCAGCAGCGTGATGTTGTTGATCGAGAAGTCGAGGAAATACATGGCGCCAAACGCCGCGGTGATCGACGTCGGAATCGCCAGACCCGGTATGATCGTCGCCTTCAGGTTCCTGAGCGCCACGAAGATGATGAACACGACCAGCACCGCCGCGAGCAGAAGCGTGCCCTTCGCCTCTTCGATCGACCGGCGGACGAACACCGAGGCGTCGAAGGCGATCTCCAGGTTCACGCCGGGCGGCAGCGCGGCGTTGATCGCGGGAAGC
Organism: Gemmatimonadota bacterium; assembly: GCA_039589155.1. Lineage (GTDB taxonomy): Bacteria > Gemmatimonadota > Gemmatimonadetes > Palauibacterales > KS3-K002 > Kutchimonas. The sequence goes on from JBDHHX010000134.1 coordinate 5,263, forward strand.
TCGTCCTGGATCTCGTCCGATACCTCGATCAGGTTCGCCTTCGACTGCCGAACCACGCCCACGGCGACTGCCGATGTGCCCTTCCAGCGGAGCAGGCTGCGTTCGTCCTCCGGCCCCAGCTCCACCCGAGAAAGGTCGCGCAGCTTGACCAGCTGTCCGTTCTGGTTGGCGACGGTCAGGTTGGCAAATTCCTGGGGCGTCTTCAGCTCGCCCATCGATCGCACGCTGAACTCGCGTCGCTCCGACTCGATGCGGCCAGCCGGGATCTCTACGTTGCGGCTGCGGATCGCCGACTCGACATCCTGCACCGTCAGGCCACGGGCCGAGAGTTCCGCCGGCGACAGCCAGATCCTCATCGAGTAGCGGCGCTCACCGAAGATCTGGGCGCGACCCACCCCGGACACGGTCTGCAACCGGGACTTCACGATGCGGTCCCCGATATCCGAGAGCTGCAGCAGATCGTAGTTCTCGGCCGTCAGAGCCAGCCAGAAGAACGGCTGTGCGTCGGCGTCCTGCTTGGTGACCACCGGCTCCTCGACCTCCTGCGGGAGGCGGCCCCTGACCCGGGACACCTTGTCCCGGACATCCTGGGCGGACGCCTCGATGTCGCGGTCGAGGGTGAACTCGAGGGTGATGTTGCTAACCTGCTCCGCGCTGGAACTGGTGAGCGTTCTGAGCCCCTGGATCGTACTCAACTCTTCCTCGAGTATGTCGGTGACCGCCGATTCCATGACGCGCGGATTTGCGCCCCGCAGCACCGTGGTGACCGAAACGATCGGCGGGTCCACATCCGGGAATTCACGGACCGAGAGTCGGAAGTATCCGATCACACCGAAAAGGATCAGGGCGGCGCTCATCATGGCCGTGAGCACCGGCCTCCGTATGGAGGTATCGGAGAGTTTCACTGCGGCACCACCGTGGTTGAGGCGAAGCGGCGTCAGCCAGTGCTGCGCCGGCCGACACCCTCGCACCCTTCAAGTTCGCTTCTTGAGGTCCGATAAGATGAAGCGAAGAGCCGTTTCGGGGAAGGCCCGGGCGGCTCTCTCCCCTTTCTGGTGCCGACGCCGGGCCGGCGGCCATGACGCCACCGTTGCGCGAAACCCCGTTCCCTGCGGAAATTGTTGCTGGGAGGTGAGTTGACCATGGCCTACAAGCCCGACTACCCGCCGACACGGTCGAGCAAACTGTGGACTTCGCTGAAGCGTATCGTCTATACGTTGTCCGGGCTCGCCCTCATCTGGCACGTCACGCTCTTCCTTGGCATGCGCGAACGCCACCCGGACATGCGGATCAATCCAGTGACCAACGTGGTCCACGTACCCCCCGAATTGCAGCGGCCCTCAGGACCCATCCCCCCGCGCCGGATGAGCCGGAATTTCGTGGACAGGGAGGCCTTCGAGGCGGAGCTGCAAGAGAACGCCGAGAGCATGATGGACCTCTATGCCCTCCTCATCCCCTGGACTGTCGAATTCGATTCGCAAGACAGCACATCAGATCCTGAATGAGCGACGCGCCGGCCGAAGAAAAAGTCAGGCTCGACAAGTGGCTGTGGGCAGCGCGGTTCTTCAAGACACGATCGCTCGCCGCCCGGGCGATCTCCGGCGGCAAGGTTCAGCTCAATGGCCGCCGCGCCAAGCGCTCCGCCATGCTGCGCAGCGGCGATCAAGTCCGCGTCCGCAAGGGCCCGCTGGAGTTCCAGCTGGTGGTGGTCAAGCTCTCGGAGCAGCGCCGTTCGGCAACGGAGGCGGCAAAGCTGTACGAGGAGACAGCGGAGAGCGTGATGGCGCGCGAGAACCTACGATCGCAACGCAAGGCGGCACCGACGTTTTCGTACAGGGACAAAGGCCGACCCACAAAGAAGGAGAGGCGGGAATTGGAGAAGTTGAAAAGGGGAGATGAGTAGTTATTGGGAATTCTCGAAGCTGATTTGGGGAATCGGGGATTCGGGAGCTAGGGAATTGTGGAAACGCACTTCCCCAATTCGTTTCTCCCGAAATCACCGAATTCCCGAATCGCCTTCTTCGATTCCAAAAGAAAAAAAGGCCGGCTCAGCCGGCCTTTTTTTTGTCATCGGAGTAAGGTAGGGCTCCAAGGTGGGATAACCCGGTGTCACCCGGGCATGAGGGAAATCCTGTTATTTCGGTTCAACTCCGTGTAAGTAACACAACTAGCTTCTCTCCAGTTCCCTACGTCGGATCGGGACGACGTGTTTCGCGTCCCCCGCTCCGTACATTATTAGATGCCGTGACGCGTCCCAGGGTTGCCGCGGAGGCCGGGCCGCTCGAAGGCGGGCGATCGTCGGCTCTGACACATATTGGCAGGGTGCGCCGTACGGGTAACTCGAGTAACACCTGGCACCGTGGAGACTTGATGACCGAGCTGATCCAGTCGATTGGCTACTGGGTGCACGGCCTTGGCCCCTGGGGATACCCGCTGGCCGTGGCGCTGATGACCGGCGTCGCGCTGCTCCCGATACCGGCCGAGATACCCGCTGCGATGAACGGCATGCTGTTCGGCCCGTTCGTCGGCACCCTGATCACCTGGACTGGTGCGATCATCGGCGCACAGTTGAGCTTCGAGCTGGCACGCCGCTTTGGCCGGCCCCTGGTCAGCCGCTTCGTACCCCTCGGTGCGGTCGACAAGGTCGACGGCGTGGTAACCGCGGCGAGCTGGCCCGGGTTATTGGTGGCGCGGTTGATTCCGGCGATCGCGTTCACCGCACTCAACTGGGGACTCGGTCTTACCGCCTGCAGCCGTCGCACCTTCTTCTGGACTACAGCCATCGGCATCTTGCCCGGCACGGTGTTGTTCGTATGGTCGGGCGAAGGTCTGGCCCGGCTTTACCAACGCAATCCACTGATCGCGGTCGCCGTCGCCGTACTCGCCTTTGCCGTCATCGCATTCGTCGCCTGGTGCCGGCGCAGCAGCGGAGCGGTCCAGGCAAGAAACGTCGAGCCCTCCTGAAGGGAGTACGGTATGGAGTTCACGCTCGAACGCACTGTGCAGATCCTCAGGGCCACGCCCGTTACGCTACGCGCGCTACTGGGCAATCTCTCCGAGCCCTGGACGAGCGCCACGGATGGGCCCGACACATGGAGCGCATTCGATGTCGTCGGTCACTTGATACACGGCGAGAAGACGGACTGGATCGCGCGACTGCATATCATCCTGGAGCAGGGTGAGTCGCGGACCTTCGAGCCGTTCGACCGCTTCGCGCAATTCGAGACCAGCGTTGGACGGACGCTGGACGAATTGCTGGACGAGTTCGAGAGACTGCGCGCGGAGAACATCGAGGCGCTGGAAAGCCTCGACCTGCAGCCAGCACAGTTGGAGGCGACGGGAACTCATCCCGAGCTGGGCACCGTCACGGCACGGCAGCTGCTCGCCACGTGGGCGACCCACGATCTCGGCCACATCGGCCAGATCGTGCGGACGATGGCGCGCGGCTATTCGGATGAAGTCGGACCGTGGGGTGCTTACCTTCGCATCCTGGCCAGCTAAGAACGTCCCCTACCGTTCGTACAGCCCCACGAGCTGGCCTTCGGCCAGGATGTGACCTTGCATTGCGCTCAGCAGGTCTTTCCTGGTCGCATCCACCGGCAGGCCGGGCTCGATGTCCAGTGCGTAGACGGTGAACACGTAGCGGTGCGGCTTACCCGGCGGCGGACAGGGCCCTCCGTAACCGATGCGGCGGAAGTCGTTCTTGCCTTGCTTGGCGCCATCGGGCGTGATCTCCATCGCCGGGATCGCCTCCGT
>JBDHHX010000135.1:0-8998 GCA_039589155.1 Gemmatimonadota bacterium
GAGGACGTTTCCCAGTCCGAGAACCAGAAGAGACGCGGAGCTGCCCGAGGTCTTCATCTCCCGCTTTCTGCCTCGTCCTCCGCCAGGTCCTCCGGCGATAGGAATCGATAACCCGAGAACATCGAGCCGATAGCGGCGTTCTTAGCCGCGCGGGCGACAAGCAGTGCGCAGGAGATGTGGTGTATCACGAACAAGACGATAACCCACATGCACATATGGTGAATCCAGCGGGTGGTCTGGAGTCCACCGAACAGCGGCAGCAGGCCCGAGAAGATCCGCATCGGTGAACCCGCACCGGCGTTAATGGCGAACATGGAGTAGCCGGTAAGCGCGGCCAGAATACAGACGGCGTAGACCACGGCGTATGTAATCCCCGCCAGGGGGTTGTGGCCGACGAAGCTCGGCGTCTCGGCCCGAAAGAAGATATAGAACTTCAACCATTCCCACGCCCGCTTCCACTTCGCCTTGTGCGTAGGGATCAGCTGATCCCAGCGGGCATAACGGTTACCAAAGAACAACCACACGATCCTGGAGATCTCCGAGAGACTGAAGACGATTGCGGCGAAGAAGTGGATCGCCAGCACCGTCCCCATGACGAACTCTTGCCCCACGGGGTCCGGCGCGAGGAGGAACGGGTGCCCGATGTAGAAACCCGTGATCGCCAACACCGTGATGGACAAGGCCAGGAGCCAATGGGTGAGGCGGACCGGCAAATCCCAAACGTATACCCGGATCAGTTTGGGTTCCTCGACGGCCGGGACCGACGGTGCCGCGGTACTCATAGGGCCCTCACCTTGATCAGCTCGCGACCTGCGCGGTCCACTACATGCACGCCGCACGCCATGCAAGGATCGAAAGAGTGCACGGTTCGCAGGATCTCTACGGGCTGCTCAGGGTCGGCCACCGGGGTGCCTACCAGAGCCTCCTCATAGGGTCCGCGCTGCCCGGCGGCATCCCGCGGTCCCGCATTCCAGGTGCTGGGCACCACACACTGGTAGTTGGCGATCTCTCCATCCACGATATGCACCCAGTGCCCAAGGGCGCCGCGCGGTGCTTCGTGGAAGCCCGCTCCAGTGCAGTCCGCAGGCCAATTGGCCGGGTCCCACATCGAATTATCGTGGATGTCCAGCTGGCCGCGGCCCATGTTGTCCGCCAACTCGTTGAGCCAGTCCTCGATCTTCTCCGCAAGAACCAGAGTCTCGATGCCCCGAGCGGCGACTCGCCCCAGGGTCGAGAACAGAGCCTCGGGTCCAACGCCGAGCTCGCCCAGTGCGTAGTTGACGAGTGCCTGCACGCGCGGGTGGCCGGAGCCGTATGCCACCAACATGCGCGAGAGGGGACCCACCTCCATCGCCAGCCCGTCGTAGCGCGGAGACTTGAGCCAACTGTACTTGCCATCCGTGTTCAGAAGGTCATAAGGCGGCTCTGGCCCGGTGTAGTTGGGCCTGGTCTCGCCTGATGACGGGTGGAGCCCTTCGTTGTCTCCGGCTTCGTACTCGTACCAGGAGTGGGTCACGAACTCGGTTATCCGCGCCGGATCCATCGGCTCCACGTTGGCGATGTCTCGATTCCGGATTACGCCGCGCGGCAGGAATAGCGGAGCGTTCGGATCGTCACCTTCCGGGTACTCGCCGTAGGCCAGGTAGTTACCCACTCCCGCACCGTGGCCCGCCCAGTCCTTGTAGAACGAGGCCACTGCAAGCAGGTCCGGGATGTAGACTTGCTCCACAAACTCACGTCCTTCCGCAATCAGCTTACGCATCGCGGAGATCGAGGTCATGTTGATGGACGCTTGCTTGTCGGGATCGATCGGCGTTGCCATACCGCCGACCAGAAAACTCTGCAGGTGCGGGTTCTTGCCGCCGAGGATGGCGTGGATCTTGATGAACTCCCGCTGCCAATCGAGCGCCTCCAGGTAGTGGGCCACGGCCATCAGGTTCGCCTCGGGCGGCAGGCGATAGGCCGGGTGGCCCCAGTATGCGTTGGCAAACGGACCCAGTTGACCGCGATTGACGAATTGCTGAACCCGATCCTTTACGCCGCTGAAATACACTGCGCTGGAAAGCGGCCAGTCTGAGATGGACTGGGCCAGCCGGGCGGTGGCCGCGGGGTCGGCTGACAGAGCTGATACGATGTCCACCCAGTCGAGAGCGTGCAGGTGGTAGAAGTGGACGACATGGTCCTGAACCATCTGCGAGGCCATGATCAGGTTGCGCAGTAGGCGCGCGTTACCTGGCGGCCGGGCACCGATGGCGTTCTCTACCGCGCGGATTGAGGCAATAGCGTGGACCGTGGTGCAGACACCGCAGATCCGCTGGGTAAACGCCCAGGCGTCTCTCGGGTCGCGGCCCCGGAGGATTATCTCCACGCCTCGGAACATGGTCGAGGAGGACCAGGCGTCTTGCACCATGCCGCCATCGACCTCCGTTTCGATCCGCAGGTGGCCCTCGATGCGGCTGATCGGATCGACAACGATGCGGGTCATGACTGGCCTCCCTTCTCTTGATCGGTAGGCGCTTCAGACCTGGCAGCCGCCGCTTCAGCCTTCGCATCGGCCGCTTCAGCCTTGGCCGTGACCGTTTCAGCCTTCAGCCGCCTTCCGTACTGGACGAAACCTCCAATCGCGTAGGCGGCGGCGACGCCAGCGGCGGCCCATAGTCCAACCTTGTCCGCCGTCGCGTGGATGCCGAAGCCGGGGACACCCGACAGATGAGAGTAGAACGGGGTACTCTTGTCCCAGAAGTCCGGTTCCGCGCACCCGATGCAGGGATGGCCGCAGCCGACCGGCCAGTTGGTGCCATCGTTCCACCCGACCTTCGGACAATTCTGGAACGTAACCGGGCCCTTGCAGCCCATCTTGTAGAGGCAGTACCCGAGGCGGTGCCCCTCGTCCCCCCAGTTCTCCACATACTGCCCGGCATCGTAGTGAGCGCGGCGCTCACAGTTGTCGTGGATCGGCTTGCCGTACGCAAACAGCGGCCGGCGGTAACGGTCGACGGGCGGCCAGCGACCAAAGGTCATGTAGTAGACAACTACTGCCGCCAGGTTCTCGGCGTTGGCGGGGCAGGCCGACAGGTTCATTAGGTTCTTCAGGCCAGGCACGGCATCGCCGACGCTGAGCGCACCGGTCGGGTTGGGGGCCGCCGCCGGCAGGCCGCCGAATGCCGCGCAGGTGCCGATGGCGATGGTCGCCGCTGCGTCGCCGCAGACTTCCCGCGCGATCTGCAGCGCCGATCGGCCACCGATCGTGCAGTAAGCCCCGTTCGCTCCCGTCGGAATCGAACCTTCCACGACGGCGATATACTCGCCGCGTTTGCCTTCAACGACACCCGCCAGCGCCTCCTCGGCGCGGTGGCCGGCGGCCGCCATGATGGTTTCGTGGTAGTCGACAGAGAGCACGTCGAGGATGATGTCGGCAGTCGTCGGCCGGCCCGCCCTCAGGAACGACTCGGTGTTGCCTGCACAGTCCTGGAACTCGAGCCATACCAGGGTCGGCTTCTCCTCGGTCTGTATGGCCCGAGCGATAGTGGCGCCGACTCCTCTGGGCAATGCCATGATCGACGCCATCACTCCGCAGAAGCCGAGGAAATCCCGGCGCGACACACCTCGTCGTTCTAGCTCCTCAACAAACCAACTTTCCGAATCGGCCATGGCGTCACCTCCATGGAGGGGTGGATCTTCATTCAGGAACCGGAATCGAACTTATCTATCGTCCATCGCAGGGCGTGATGGACAATGACCTCCTCAAGGGAACGATTCTGATCTCCCACCTGGCGCTGAACAAACGTTTCCCAAGGGCCGAAGATCTATCGGATACGGGCAGCAGGTATTCGTGGATATGAGTAGTTGACTCTCACAGTGCGAAGGACGTGCCAAGCAGTTGAGCCGTGGCTGTAAGTCGTTGGGCCGTGCGGCGGTCTCTCAACATTGATTATGCATCTCATTCTCGGTTCCGACCTGAGACCGTGGCGATCCGCCCCGGCGACACCGCCGACTGGACCCACGATGGGACACATGGCCACTCGAAGAGGCACCCTGCTCTACCCAGCGAGGTTCACTCGCCGTTGACCCGGCGGGCATTGGTGATGCACAATGAGGGACCGGATCGAACTCTAAACGCGGCTAGGAGGCATGGATCGATGTGTCTAGGCGTACCAGGCCAGGTTGTTGAGGTCAACGACCTCATAGCCACCGTCGACTTCTGGGGCGTACGCAGGGCGGTGCGTCTCGACATCGTGGACCAGCCAGTGGTCCCCGGGGACTACATCCTCAACCATGTCGGCTTCGCCATCCGCAAGATCCCGGCGGAAGAGATCGGGGAGACGCTGGCACTGTACGAAGAGCTGCTGCAGGCATCGGAGAACGACATGATGGCGGCCGACGTGCGGGGCGAGATGGAGGCGGCGCCGGAGGCGCCGGCGGTCGATGAGTAGCCGCGTGGCCACGGGCCAGGCGGCGGAGCTCAAGTTCCGCGACCCGGCCAAGGCTCGGGCGCTGTCGCAGCGGTTAGCGGCGACCTGCGAAGAGATCGGGCGCGACCCGGTCCAGGTGATGCACGTCTGCGGTAGCCACGAACAGGCGATTGCTCGCTACGGACTGCGCTCCGTTCTGCCGAAGACGTTGGACCTGATCATGGGTCCGGGCTGCCCGGTCTGCGTCACCGACATGCCGGAGGTTGACGAGGCGGTGGTCCTGGCCGAGGACGGCTGCGTGATCGCGACCTACGGCGACATGATTCGGGTTCCGGGTACGGCGAAGTCGCTGGCCGACGCTCAGTCGGAAGGCGCGCGCGTCGAGGTAGTCTACAGCGCCTCGCAGGCGGTGGAGATCGCGCGTTCCACGGAGCGCGAGGTCATCTTCTTCGCCACGGGTTTCGAGACCACGGCGGTGGCCACGGCGGCCATCCTTCTTCAGCGCGACTTGCCGGACAACTTCTCGGTGTTGTCGGCGCACAAATATGTGCCGCCGGCGATGGAGATCGTGGCAAGGGTTCCGGAAACGCGTGTTGAGGGATTCCTGGCGGCCGGCCATGCGGCGACCATCACTGGCTGGGGCATCTTCGAGGACTTCGTCGAGCGCTACAGGCTGCCGGTGGTCGTGGCGGGCTTCGAGCCGCTCGACATCCTGGCTGGGTTGGTGCGACTGCTGGAGTTGATCCGCGATGGGAACCCGGTGGTCGAGAACATGTATCCACGCTGCGTCACACGCGAAGGGAACACGGTCGCCCTCTCGCAGATGTGGGAGGTGTTTCGAACTGCCGGTGGGATGTGGCGGGGCATCGCCGAAATACCGGACGGAAACCTGCGGCTGCGTGACGAATACTCACACGTCGACGCCCGCGCCAGGTTCGACATCGACGCCCAACGCCTGCAGGCGCACGTTCCCTCAGCGCTCAGCGAGCAGTGCATCTGCGGCTCGATCATGTCGGGGCTAGCCACGCCCGCTGACTGCGCCCTCTTCGGCAAGGAGTGTGATGCCGAGAACCCGGTGGGCGCTTGCATGGTCAGCAGCGAAGGGACCTGCAAGATCTGGGTTCAATACGGGGGTCACCCAGAGCTATGAGCGGCGGCGTTGGAGAAAAGTACGGTGTACTGGGCGAGCGCATCACGCTGAAACACGGCGCCGGCGGCCGAGCCATGCGGATGCTGATCGAGGAGAAGCTGGCCGCCGGTTTCCCCGCCGCCGACCACCAACACGTCGGCCTCGCCGCGATGGACGACGGCGCCGTCTTCCCGGCCGGCGATCGTTGGTTGGTCGTCACCACCGACTCGCACGTCATCCATCCGATCTTCTTCCCCGGCGGCGACATCGGCCGCCTCGCCGTCGCTGGTACCGTCAACGACCTGGCGATGATGGGCGCGACAATGGTGCTGGGTCTCACGTCCGCCGTCGTCATCGAGGAGGGCTTCCTGCAGTCGGATCTCGAGCGCATACTGCGCTCGATGCAGGAGGCCTGTCGCGAGGCTGACGCCACCATCGTCACCGGCGACACCAAGGTGATGGGTAGCGGCGAGCTGGATGGCATCATCATCAACACGACGGGAGTCGGTATGGCCGATTTCGTCGTGCGCGACGCCGGACTGCGTGCCGGCGACCGCATCCTGCTCACCGGTCCCATCGGCGATCACGGGATCGCCCTGATGGCGGCGCGCCGCGGCCTGGGGCTGGAAGGCGACCTGCGCTCTGATGTAGCACCGATCAACGGTATGATCCGAGATGCGCTGACCGCCGCGGGCGACTCGGTCTGCGCCATGAAGGATCCCACGCGCGGCGGCCTCGCCAGCGCGCTCACCGAGATGGCGGAGAAGAGCGGCGTCGGGATCGTCATCGAGGAAGCCTCGGTACCGGTCACCAACGTGGTCCGCTCCGCCGCCGAGGTCTTGGGCCTCGACCCCTTCCACATCGCCAACGAGGGGAAAGCGGTGCTGGGCGTGAAGCCGGATGCAGCCGACGCTGTGCTGGCTGCGCTCAAGTCACATCCTCAAGGCGGCGACGCGGCCATCGTCGGAACCTGCATCGAGGAACACTCGGGGCGACTGATCCTCGATACCGGGTTTGGGAAGCGGTTGATGACGGAGCCGGAAGGGGAGCCGCTCCCACGGATATGTTGATATGCAACATCCAACGTCCGACGTCCGACACCCGGCAGTGACTTCGATGTCCGATGTCGAGTGCCGGATGTTCAGTGTTCGGCAGTTAGCGCATAAGCCACGACCGCCTGTCCCAGCGACAGCCCGCCATCGTTCGGCGGCACGAGCCGGTTTGTGAACACCTCGAACCCTTCGGCCGTCAGCCCGTCGACCACAAGTCGGGTGAGCAACGCGTTCTGGAAGCAGCCGCCGCTGAGAACGACGCGATTGTTGCCGTGATCATCACGGGCCAGCTCGCATGTCGCTACCGTGAAGTCGGCTACGGTGTTGTGGAAGGCATTGGCGACGTACTCGATGGGCCGGCCGGCGCGCTGCTCACACCATAGGGCACGAAATATGGCCGCCGGGTCGATGACCCAGCGGTCACCTTCACGCTGGATATCGTAAGGATACAACGCGTCGCCCCGCGGATCGGCAGTGGCCTCGAGCTCCACCGCCGGCTGCCCCTCATAAAGCGACTCCCGGCACAGCCCTAATAAAGCTGCTGCCGCATCGAACAGCCGGCCGCACGACGAGGTGAACGGCGTGTTGATCTTCGTCTCGAACTGGCGCCTCAGGACTATGCGTTCCCCGATCGGCAGCGATCCCAGGAAGGCGTCGAACTCCGACTGGCAGGGGCCGCGGCACAGCCCCCAGATGTAGCCGGCCGCCATCCGGTAGGGTTTGCGGATGGCCGCCTCGCCGCCAAGCATCGGTGCGTAACGCAAATGCGCCACGCGCTCGAACCGGGCCCAATCGGCGACCATGATCTCGCCGCCCCACACGGCGCCGTCCGTGCCCCAGCCGGTTCCGTCGTAGGCCACACCGATGACGGGCTCGCGGATACCGTGCTCCGCCATGACGCTAACGATGTGAGCGTGATGATGTTGCACGGCTACGCGCAGCGCCTGCACCGCCGGATAGTCGTGGGCGACGCGCGTCGACATGTAGTCGGGATGCATGTCGTGGGCGATGATTGGGGGTTGAACCCGGAACAGCCGCTCGTAGGTCTCGAGTGATGCCTCGAAGTGCTCCAGCGTCTCGAGGTTCTCCAGGTCGCCGATATGCTGGCTGAGAAACGCCTTCGACTCTTTGACCAAACAGAACGTGTTCTTCTGCTGCGCGCCCACCGCCAGTATGTCCTGGGCCGCTTCGAATGGCAGGTCGATCGGTGCCGGCGCGAAGCCGCGCGCCCGGCGCAAGGGGATGACCGCATCGCCGAGTTTCCTCATCACCGAATCGTCGTAGCGCGCATAGATGTCGCGATCGTGGAGCAAAAACGCGTCGGCTATTTCACCCAGCCGCTCCAGCGCTTCGTCGTTGCCGATGGCGATGGGCTCTTCGCTCAAGTTGCCGCTCGTCATCACGAGCGGCCCGTCGAAGGACTGCATCAGCAGGTGGTGAAGCGGCGTGTAGGGCAGCATCACTCCCAGTGTGTCGAGGCCGGGAGCCACGTCGGGCGCCACCGGCGCGCCGCGACGCAGCTTCAACAGCACGATCGGTCGCTCACGACCCTGCAGCGATATCAATTCGTCAGCTTCCGGCTCGCACAGCAGCTTCGCCCATGCTATGTCCGGCACCATTAGCGCGAAGGGTTTGCCGTAGCGTCGCTTCCGCGAGCGCAGCCTCGCGACCGCTTCTCCGTCCATCGCGTCGCAGGCAAGCTGAAAGCCGCCCAGCCCCTTGATCGCCACGATGCGGCCACCCTTCAGCAGGGCGACGCAGTCCTCGATGGGATCCGCGCCCGCGCTCGGGCTCTCCCCGTGCAGCCAGAGCCGCGGTCCGCAGGCCGGGCAAGCCACCGGCTGGGCGTGGAAGCGCCGGTCGAGTGGGTCCTCGTACTCGCGCCGGCAGTCGTCACACATCTCGAAACCCCGCATCGTCGTGCGCGGGCGATCGTACGGCAGCTCCTCGATGATCGTGAAGCGCGGACCGCAGTGTGTGCAGTTGGTGAAGGGATAACCGTAGCGTCGCTCGGAAGGCTCGAGTGTCTCGGCGAGGCAAGCGTCGCAGGTCGCGCTATCGGGCGGGATCAAGCCAGAGCCGCCGTCCCGCGCGCTCTCGACGATCTCGAAGGCGGTGAAGCCCGTGGGCGGTCGCTCCTCGACGATGACCTCGTCGATATGCGCCAGTGGCGGCGCCTCCTCGCGCAGGTCACGCAGGAAGTCGTCGAGCGCTTCGCCGCTACCGTCCAACTCGATCTCGACCCGTGCGTCCGTGTTTCGGACCCAGCCGGTCAGACCGTGGCGTGCCGCTAGCTGGTAAACGAAGGGGCGGAAGCCGACGCCCTGGACAATTCCGCGGACCCGAACGCTCAGGCCGCGCACATTACTTGCCCCTTCTGTGCTCCTCGACCTGCTTGGTCAACC
>JBDHHX010000136.1:0-8962 GCA_039589155.1 Gemmatimonadota bacterium
GACCGCGGCGACGCTGTGGGTGGTTGCGGCGATCGGGCTGGCCGTCGGTGCGCATTCCTACGTGCCGGCCGTCGGTACAACGCTACTGGTGGTCGTGACGCTCATCTTTCTGGGAACGGTCGAGGACTTCGTCTTCAAGCGTCGAACCTCCATCGACCTCGAGGTGACCACCGATCCCAGCGCTGACGTGCTGGCGTCGATCGTTGATCATCTCCACGAGCACGGCCTCAAGGTCCGGCCCCAAAAGGTCGAGAAACAGAGGGAACGCTTCCGGGCGTCCTACGAGGTGCTCGGGGCCAGCGGCAAGCGCAGCGCGGCGTTTCACGGGCTGGCGACGCTGGAGGGGGTGAGGAGGATCACGGTGCGCTGACCGCGGTACTCCCCACCAGAGTCTCGCTCACACTATAATAGGACAAGTGCAGCCGACGGCTTATCGCATATGACTCCCCCTTCTACCCGCCGTTTTGTCATAGACATGTACTCTTCCCGCTATCCTCTCTGGTGTATGCCGGAGGCGGATACCGAGAGAGTGCGCGCGGCGCTGCCTCGTGACTGGGAACTCGTCCGCGTCCTGGAAGAGGCGGACGGTTCAGGTGACGGCGCGCCTCGAGGGTCGCCGGCATTGCTGTCGGCTCTGCAGGATGCCGAGGTCTACGTCGGCTTCGGGATCCCGCGTGAGCTGTTCGCGCAAAGCGCGGCGATTCGCTGGGTTCACTCCGGCGCGGCGGGTGTCGGCAGCTCGCTGTTCGATGAGCTGGTGGAGAGTGAGGTCATCTTCACCAATTCCGCAGGGACCCACGGGGTCCCCATGGCCGAGCATGCGATCGCCATGATGTTCTACCTGGCCCGGGCGTTGGACTACGCCGAGGCCGGCCGGCGCGAGCGGCATTGGAACCGCGATCCCATTGCCTGCACGCCCGGTCCGGTCCGAGAGCTCACCGGCTCGGTCGTCGGCGTGATCGGCTACGGCGGCATCGGGCGCGAGGTCGGGCGCCGGGCCAGCGGGCTCGGCATGCGGGTATGGGCGGTGAAGCGGCAGACGGACGGTGGCTACCAGGAGGTCGAGCGGCTCTTCGGGCCGGCGGACCTTCACGAGGTCCTTTCGGGTAGCGACTACGTGGTGCTGACGGTCCCCCACACGCCGGAGACCGAAGGGCTGATCGGGGCCGCGGAACTGGCGATCATGAAGCCCGGTGCGGTCCTGGTCAACGTGGCGCGAGGCAGTATAGTCGATGAGGAGGCGCTGGTCATGGCGCTGGAGTCCGGGTCGATCCGCGGCGCCGGGCTCGATGTCTACAGCGAAGAGCCGCTGCCAGCGGAGAGCCGCCTCTGGGAACTGGAGAACGTCTGTCTCACGCCCCACGTCGGCGGCGTCAGCCCCAATTTCTGGGAGCGGGAGACGGACCTAATAATCGAGAACCTGGGGCGTTATCTTGCGGGAGAGCCGCTGCTCAACATGGTGAACAAGCAGGCGGGGTATTAGGAGCGCAACATGGAGAAAATCCTCAGGACGGCGATCGAGAAGGGGGCCAGCGACCTTCACATCAAGGCGGGCGACGTCTTCCGATCCCGCATCCACGGTGAGCTGGTCCCGATGACCAAGCAACTGCTCACGCCGGAGCAGACCCGCGAGGTCGCTATGCGGCTGATCCCGAACGAACGGGACCGCAACAACATCGATCGCATCACGGACTACGACTGCGCCTGGGGCGTGCCCGGCCTTGGCCGCTTTCGCGTCAACATCCTGAAGCAGCGCGGCAGCTTCATGATCGTGCTTCGCATCATCCCGGTAGAGATCCCGAAGTTCGACGACCTCGGTCTGCCCCAGGTGGTGGCCGACATCGCTTCGCTCCCTCGCGGCCTTATCCTGGTCACCGGTGTAACCGGCTCCGGTAAGACGACCACGCAGGCGGCGATGATCAATCACATCAACCAGAACTTCCGCAAGCACGTCATCACGCTCGAGAATCCGATCGAGTACCTGCACCGCGACATCAATTGCTCGATCACCCAGCGCGAGGTGGGCGCCGATACCAGCTCGTTCCAGACCGGGCTGCGCGCCGCGCTGCGTGAGGACCCGGACGTGATCCTGATCGGTGAGATGCGCGACACGGAGACGATCGACACCGCAATCAAGGCGACTGAGACAGGTCACCTGGTGATCTCCACGTTGCACACACCGGATGCGGCGACAACGATCAGCCGCACGATCTCGGTGTTTCCACCGGAAGAGCAGGAGATGCTTCGGGTGCGCCTGGCCGAGTCGCTGGAGGCCGTGATCTCGCAGCGGCTGCTGCCGAAGGCAGGCGAGGATGGCCGCGTTTTGGCCGCGGAGGTCATGCGCGTGACCGGCGCCGTTCGTGACTGCATCCTCGATCCTCAGAAGCTGAGCGAGATCCGCGACCTGATGGAGGAAGGAAGACAGCAGTACGGCATGCAGACGTTCGACCAGCACCTGATGGAGTTGGTGAACAAGAACCTGGTGGACTACGACACCGCGAAATACGCCGCGTCGAACCCGGCCGACTTCGAGCTGCGGATGAAGACGCTGGGCGAGGACCAGCTGGTTCAGGAGCTCATTTAGGCGTGGTTCTCGAAGGCGTAATTCTCCCCGTCACTACGCCGTTCGATCCCAAGACCGGCGACATCGCTCCCGTCTCTTTCAGAGAAAACCTTCGCGTCTGGCTGGACACGGGCGTACACGGCTTCGTCATCGCCGGGTCGACCGGTGAGGCACCGCTGCTGGACGAGGCCGAGATCGTCCAGTTGGTCGAACTGGCCCACGACGTCGTACCGCCGGAGCGAACGCTGATTGCGGGGACCGGCGCCGAGTCGACCCGGGCCGTCGTCCGCATGGGCCGCGCCGTCGCCGAAGCCGGCGCCGATGCCGTGCTCGTTCGGCCGCCCGCCTACTACCGGGCGCGGATGGACGCCGATACCGTGCGGCGCCACTACGAGACCGTCGCCGATGCCATTCCGGTCCCGGTCATCCTCTACAACGTGCCGCAGTTCGTGCCGGTGGAGATCACGCCCGGCCTGCTGGCGGAGTTGGGAGGGCACGCCAACGTCATCGGGATCAAGGATTCCACCGGCGACCTCAAGAACTTGGGCGCGCTACTCGACGCGGCGCCCGCCGGGTGCAGCGTTATGGTCGGAGCCGGCTCGAAGCTCTATGCGGCCCTCGAGATGGGTGCCGCCGGTGGCATCGTGGCCGTGGGTTGCATCGCTCCGCGCGAGACCGTCGATGTATACGAGAAGTTCCGAGCCGGCGATGTGGGACCGGCTGGTGCCGTACAGGGCCGCATCTCTTCGCCTCACAACACGATCGTTCGCGAGATCGGGGTCGGCGGCGTGAAGTACGCCCTCGATTTGTTGGGATACGTCGGCGGCCGGCCGCGACCGCCGCTGCGGCCGCTGGACGATAAGGCAGAGCGGCGCGTCGAGAAGGAGCTCAAGAAGGCACGCCTCTTGTCCGAGGAGGCGAGCGCCTCAGCCTGACGCATGGAAATCTTCATCTTCGTCCTTCTCGTCGTCATCTTCCTCGTCGGGCTCGCCATCATCCCGCTGGGGCTGCCCGGGCTCTGGCTCATGGTGATCGCCATCATCGGCTACGCGTTCATCGATGGCTTCACGCACATCGGCTGGGGTACGATCGCGCTGGTCATCGTGCTGGCCGGCATAGCCGAAGCGCTGGAGGCCTGGCTCGGCTTCCGCTTCGCCCGGCGCTTCGGAGCGTCGAAGCGTGCCGGCTGGGGCGCATTGGTCGGCGGTTTGATCGGCGCGATCGTCGGCACGCCGGTGCCGTTGATTGGGAGCGTGATCGGCGCATTCGTCGGCGCGTTCGTCGGCGCACTGGCGTTCGAGTACTTCGGCGGTAGCGATGCGCGGGCGGGCCTGGGGGCGGGCTTCGGTGCGGTGCTGGGGAAAGCAGCAGGCGCGGCCACGAAGATCTCCATCGGGATCGTCATCGCTGTCATCGGTCTGTTCGCGGCGTTGTACTAGACGCTGTGGGCGGGAGCGGAGGGCCGTCGTCTCGCTCCGGCCTCCCCTGCGCCCACGGCTACGCCGTGCCCGCAGGGTCGCTAACCCCAGCTCCGCTCAACGACCACCCTCCGCTCCCTCGCGGCGGCCGCCAGGTTCCGCGCCTCCAATTCGTGAGCGTTTCCCCGTGGAGTGATCGTCGTCTCGCTCTCGGGACGTCTCGTGCGTTGTTGCACCCACCCTACCGATAGGGAGGGGACGCGGGACCGACGAGCGGAGCTGCCTTTAGCGACCCGGCGCTCCACGAAGTTGAGCGCCGGGGAGGCCGGAGCGAGCGGTCCCGCGTTCCCGACCCAACGCCGGAGCGAGCGGTCCCGCGTTCCCGACCCAACGCCGGAGCGAGCGGTCCCGCGTCCCCGACCCAACGCCGGAGCGAGCGGTCGCGCCGCGTGCGCCATTGACACTTAAACATCCCGCGTCTAGCTTGCTTCAAAGGAACCACGAAAACTGGCCCCCACCTGGGGGCTCTTTTTTTTGAGGTCAATCACGACATGTTCAACAATGATGTCCGCTGTCTCGTGGTGGTCGGGTCCCAATGGGGCGACGAGGGGAAAGGCAAGCTAGTCGACGTTCTCGCCAAGGACGCCGACTGGATCGCCCGCTTCCAGGGCGGTGCCAACGCCGGCCACACGGTCCGCGTCGGTGAGGACGAGTTCATCCTGCACCAGATCCCGTCGGGCGTGCTCTACGAGGGGAAGCGGTGCGTGGTCGGCAACGGCATGGTGCTGGATCCCGTCACGTTCTTCGAGGAGCTCGATGGGCTGATCGCTCGCGGCTACGATGTCGAAGATCGGATCGTTGTCAGCTCGAGAACGCAGCTGGTTCTTACCACCCACAAGCTGCTGGACCAGGCGGAGGAAGAGAGCCGCGGCGCTTCCAAGATCGGCACTACAGGTCGCGGGATCGGTGCGGCATACACCGACAAGGTTGCCCGAGTCGGGATACGGGTCGGCGATTTGGCGACACCGGCGCGCCTGCGTGAGTTGGTGGACGCCGCAGTTGAGCGTGCCGAACGTCATTTCCGCGCGCTGGGTTACGATGCGGAGCTTGACGTTGGTGAGATGCTGGACGGTCTGCAGAGCCGCGCCGAACGGCTGACCGCCATGTCGGGTGACGTGGGCGCAATTCTGAAGTCGGCACTGGATCGGGGCGAGCGGGTCCTGCTGGAGGGTGCCCAGGGGACGATGCTGGACGTCGATCACGGCACCTATCCGTTTGTCACGTCCTCCAACACCACCGCGGGCGCCGCGACCGTCGGCGTCGGTCTGGGTCCGACGGCCATCGACGCGGTTCTCGGTGTGGTGAAAGCCTACACCACCCGGGTGGGGGCGGGCCCGTTCCCGACCGAGTTGCCTGAGGATGAGGCCGCTCATCTGCGGGAGCTGGGCGCCGAGTATGGAGCCACCACCGGCCGGCCGCGTCGCACCGGCTGGTTTGACGCCGCCGTCGTCCGCTACGCCGGTCGTCTGAACGGACTGAGCGCGCTGGCGGTGAGCAAGCTGGACGTGCTCGACGCGCTGCCCGAGGTCAAGCTCGGCGTCGGTTACCGGCTCGAGGGCGAGCTGATCGAGGAATTCCCCGCCGATCGCACGGCCGCCTGCGAGATCGAGCCTGTCTACGAGACGATGCCCGGGTGGCAGGAGTCCACCGCCGAGGCGCGCCGGCTGGAGGACCTACCCGCAGGGGCCCGGGCCTACCTGGACCGTGTCACCGAGCTCACCGGGCTGCCGATCCGCTATGTATCTGTAGGAACCCGCCGCAGCCAGATCATCGACGCTAACAGCTGACCCGGCCTTGGAGACGAGAGGGAGGGGCCGGGGGAGGCCGGAGCGAGTGGTCCCCCCGGCCCCGACCCAACGCCGGAGCGAGCGGTCCCTCCGACCCTGCCCTTGATACGACCCCGCTGTTCGCGTAACTTTGGCGGCCTTTTAGACCATAGGAACCAGGGATTGTATGGCGACAAGGATTAGACTGCGTAGAGTGGGCCGGAAGAAGCAGCCGTCCTTCCGGATCGTTGTGGCGGGCGGCATGCACGCCCGTAGCGGGCGGGTAACCGAGACCATCGGCAAATACAACCCGCGCACGGAGCCGTCCTTTATCGAGGTCGACGAGAAGCGGGCTCTCTACTGGCTTGGCAAGGGTGCCCAGATGAGCGGCAAAGTAGAGTCGCTCTTCCGCGAGACCGGCATCATGAAGAAGCTGGCCGACGGGGTCGAGGGCGAGGGTGTCGTGACCTTGGGCGTGGCCGGTGGCAAGACCAACCGTCCGCCCAAGCCGTCTGCGAAGAAGGCGAAGAAGGCCGAAGCCGAGGCCGCCGTTGCGGTCGAGGAGGCCCCGGCGCCGGAGGCGGCGGCCGAAGAGACTCCGGTTGCCGAGGCGGCGGCCGAAGAGGCTCCAGTCGAAGAGGCGGCGGCCGAAGAGACTCCAGCTGCCGAGGCGGCGGCCGAAGAGGCTTCCGCTGCCGAGGTCGCGGAAGCACCCGCTGCCGAAGCCGAGGAGGCACCCGTCGCCGAGGCCGAGGAGCAGGCCGCGCCTGCCGAGGCTGAGGCCGAGGCGACCGAAGAGAAGAAGGACGAAGAATAGTAGCTCGAGGACCTGACAGGTCCCGGGGCGAACTCCTGATCGTCGGAGAGATCAGGAGGGCTCATGGGATCAAAGGCGAGTGCTTCGTGATGCCCGCGACGGATGACGTCGCGGGCGTCTATGCTATAGGCCGTACCCTGCGGGTCGGCGACGGGGAAGGTCACGCCACCGAGCCCGAGCTGGACCTGACGGTCGCCGGCGTTCGCCCGTTCAAGGGCGGTCTTATCGCCCGCTTCGAGGAGCTCGCCGACCGCAACGCCGCCGAGGCGGTTCGCGGCCGCACCCTGCTGATGCCGGCTGAGGACGTCAGGCCGCTGGAACCGGACGAGTACTTCCTCCACGACCTGGTCGGCCTCGAGGTGCGGACCCCGGCCGGCGTGAGGCTGGGAAAGGTGACCGAGCTTTACGAGCGTGGACCGGGCTACCTGCTGGCTATAGATGACGGCGAGCGCGAGTTGCTGATTCCGTTCGGCAGCCAAATGGTTCGCGAGGTCGATCTCGAGGCCGGAGTGATCACGATCGATCCGATACCCGGATTGCTGGACCTGTAATCGAGACTCACTTGTTAGTCGAAGGTGATGTCGTGAAGATCAACATCGTAACTATCTTCCCCGACTTCTTCGCAGAGGCGCTCGCCCTCGGGATCCCCGGCCGTGCCGAGCGCGCTGACCTGGTGAAGTACCGGACTGTAGATCTGCGCGACTACACCGACGACCGGCACCGCACCGTCGATGACGAGCCCTACGGTGGAGGCGCCGGCATGGTGATGAAACCGGAGCCGTTCTTCGAGGCGGTCGACGACCTGCAGCCGCGGGGCCCGATCGTTCTGCTCGACGCCCGCGGCCGCGTCTTCCGGCACGACGACGCAGTCAGACTCTCGTTGGAGCCCGAGGTCACGCTGCTTTGCGGCCACTACAAGGACGTGGATTGGCGGGTGGCCGAAGGGCTGGCCACCGACATCTTCTCGCTGGGCGATTTCGTCCTTTCCGGCGGCGAGCCGGCGGCCCTCTGTGTCGTGGACGCCGTCGTCCGGCTGCTGCCCGGTGCGCTGGGCGACCACGACTCGGCGGCCAAGGACTCCTTCTACGACGAGCCGCTGTTGGCGCCGCCCGGCTACACCCGGCCGGCGGAGTACCGGGGCATGCAGGTGCCCGAAGTGCTGCGGTCCGGCGATCATGCGGCGATCGAGGAATGGCGCCGCGCCGAGGCGGAGCGGCTGACCCGGAAGATGAGGCCGAGCCCCCGAAAAGCCCCTTAGGGGCCTTTGACGAATCCGGGGTCCTGATTATCTTTGGAGGCTCCAAAAGCTGGGAATGACCGTATTGGCCGGGAGAATTGTGGAAATGGACGTATTACAGCAGATCGAAAAAGAGCAGCTGAAGAGCGACATCCCGGATGTCGCCCCCGGCGATACGGTGCGTGTCCTGGTTCGCGTCAAGGAAGGCGAGAAGGTCCGCCAGCAGCCGTTCGAGGGCGTCTGCATCGCGCGCCGCGGCGGTGGCCTGCGGGAGACCTTCACCGTGCGGAAAGTGTCCGGCGGTGTCGGCGTCGAGCGTGTCTTCCCCTTCAACTCGCCGGCCGTCGCCGAGATCAAGATCCTCCGCAAGGGTAAGGTGAGGCGAGCCAAGCTGTACTACCTGCGCAAGCTCCGCGGCAAGAAGGCGCGCATCAGGGAGAAGCGCGAGAAGTAAGGCCCGGCCCATGGGTCGCCGGGCCATTTCCCTCACCACCGAGCGCCGCTACTGGCGAGCGGGCTTTCATCACATTGCAGGCGTCGACGAGGTTGGGTGCGGCTCGCTGGCCGGCCCGGTCGTCGCTGCGGCCGTCGTTCTCCCGGTAGAAGGCGGCGTCAAGGGCGCCGTCGACTCCAAGCTGCTGGGTCCGGCAGAGCGCCTGGAGATCGCCGAGACCGTCTTCGACCGCGCCCTGGCCGTGGGCGTGGGCGCCGCGTCGACCCGCGAGATCGAGCGGCTCAACATTCGGCGGGCCACCGGGCTGGCCATGGAGCGCGCACTCCGCCACCTGCCGTTCACTCCCGACACCGTCCTCATCGATGGCCGCCCCCAGCCCGTGCTGGGCGACCACCTGGCTATCATCAAGGGCGACCGCAAGTGCCACTCCATCGCCTGCGCCGCCATCGTGGCCAAGGTCGTACGCGATCGCCTGATGTCGCGACTGGCGGACCGCTATCCCGGCTACGGCTGGGAGCACAACGTCGGCTATGGTACCCGCGACCACCGCAACGGGATCGAAGAGCACGGCGTCACGCCTCATCATCGTCGGACGTTCCTAGGCGTTCAGTACTCGCTGCAGCTGGATTGAGTTTGAATTTGGGGAA
>JBDHHX010000137.1:0-8884 GCA_039589155.1 Gemmatimonadota bacterium
ACTAGCCATCAACACGATACGAACGCTGTCCATGGACGCGGTCCAGAAGGCGAACTCCGGTCACCCGGGAGCGCCCATGGGGCTGGCGCCGGTGGCCTACACGCTGTGGCAGCGGTATCTGCGCTTCGATCCCAGCGACCCCGTCTGGTTCAACCGCGACCGCTTCGTGCTGTCGGCTGGCCACGCTTCCATGTTGATATACTCGCTGCTGAAGCTGGCCGGTGTGAAGCAGGTAAACGGCGACGGTGCCGTGCTTGACGAGCTGGCGGTGCCGCTGGATCAGATCAAGAACTTCCGGCAGCTGGAAAGCCGGACTCCGGGCCACCCCGAGTACGGAATGACCGGCGGCATCGAGACGACCACCGGTCCGCTGGGCCAGGGCGCGGCGGTGAGCGTCGGGATGGCCATCGCCGGTCGCTGGATGGCGGAGCACTTCAATCGACCGGGCTTCGACATCATCGACTACGACGTCTATGCGATCGCCGGCGACGGCTGCATGATGGAGGGGATCACGTCGGAAGCCGCTTCGCTGGCCGGCCACCTGAAGCTCTCCAATCTCTGCTGGATCTACGACTCCAACCAGATCAGCATCGATGGACCGACGGGCCTCGCTTTCACCGAGAATGTGGGCGAGCGTTTCCGCGCCTACGGTTGGGGCGTTTCGTACGTGGAGGACGCCAACGATCTGGCTGCGCTGGACAAGGCGTTCACCGATTTCAAGGAGCGTAACGACCGGCCGACGCTCATCGTCGCCCGCAGCCATATCGCGTTCGGCGCGCCCACCAAGCAGGATACTTCCGATGCGCACGGCTCTCCGCTGGGCGATGACGAAATTCGCGGCGCCAAGAAGTACTATGGTTGGCCCGAGGACTCCCAGTTCCTCGTGCCGGACGGCGTGCCAGAGCACTTCGCCGCCGGCGTCGGCGCCCGCGGTCGCGTGCTCCGCGACAAGTGGATGGAGCGCTTCGCTGCCTACCAGGAGAAACACCCGAAGCTCGCCGCCGAGCTGAAGATGATGCAGACCGGCGCGTTACCCGACGGTTGGGACAAGGACATCCCCGTCTTCGAGACCGACGAGAAGGGCGTCGCCACACGGGCAGCCGGCGGCGTGGTGCTGAACGCCATCGCGCAAAACGTGCCATGGCTGATGGGTGGCTCAGCCGACCTGAACCCTTCGACCAAGACGCTGCTCACGTTCGAGAGCGCAGCCGGCGATTTCCAGGCGTCAGATTACGCGCCGCGTAACATCCGCTTCGGCGTGCGCGAGCACGCGATGGGCGCCATCGTTAACGGACTCGCCCACTGCAGGCTGCGGGCGTACGGCTCCACGTTCCTTGTCTTCAGCGACTACATGCGGCCGTCGATACGGCTGGCGGCGCTGATGGAGCTGCCGTCCACATTCGTCTTCACCCATGACTCTATCGGCGTCGGCGAGGATGGGCCAACGCACCAGCCGGTGGAGCACCTGGCGGCGCTGCGCGCGATCCCGGGGCTCGTCGTTTTGCGTCCCGCCGATGCCAACGAGACCGCCGAAGCCTGGCGCGTGACCATGGAGCTTCGACACGAGCCCGTCGTCCTGGCGCTCAGTCGTCAGGCGCTGCCCACCGTCGACCGATCGAAGTACGGCGCGGCCGACGGCGTGCGGAAGGGCGCCTACGTGTTGGCAGACGCCGACGGGCAGGCCGACGTGCTGCTGCTGGCCAGCGGCAGCGAGGTCCCGCTCTGCATGGCCGCCCGGGAGGCGTTGGCCGCCGACGGCATCAACGCCCGGGTGGTCAGCATGCCGTCATGGGAACTGTTCGAGCGGCAGGACGCGGGCTACCGCGACAGCGTCATCCCGCCGTCGGTGAAAGCGCGTGTGGCGGTAGAGCAGGCGGTGAAGATGGGTTGGGACCGCTACGTGGGCGCGGACGGCACCGTCGTGGCCATGGGAACCTTTGGTGCCTCCGGACCGATCAAAGAGGTACAGAAGCACTTCGGCTTTACGATCGAGAACGTGGTCGCCGCGGCAAAGAAGCAGCTGCAGGCGAACTCCTGACTGGAGATCCGGCCATGAGCGGAGGGGTAGGGTCCGGAAACTTCGACGGCCTGGGCGACTTAACGCCCGAGGTCGATGCAGCGCTGGAGGCCTGGCAGCAGGCCGACAACACGCGGCGGCTCTGGGACAGAGACGCATCCTTGTGGACCGGTCAGGACGAGGCCGATTGGCTGGGCTGGCTCGACATCATCGAGGGCCAGCTCAGCCACATGGAACCGCTCAATAGCGCTGCCGAGGCCGCCCGCGTCGAAGGCTTCACCGATATCCTGCTGTTGGGAATGGGTGGCTCCAGTCTTTGTCCCGAAGTCTTGCGAATGACCTTCGGAACGGCGAGTGGCTTTCCAGATCTCCACGTCCTCGATTCGACCGACCCCGCCCAGGTGAAAGCGTTCGAGAAGCAGCTCGATCTCGAACGCTCCGTCTTCATCGTCTCCAGCAAGTCCGGATCTACGCTAGAGCCCAACATCTTCTTCGAGTACTTCTTCGACCGCGTGAAAGAGCGCCTCGGCGAGGAAACGGCCGGCGATCACTTCATAGCAATCACTGACCCCGACTCGCGATTACAGCGTGTCGCCGAGCGGGAACGCTTCCGCTTCATCTTCCACGGCATTCCCAGCATCGGCGGTCGATACTCGGCGCTCTCCGATTTCGGCATGGTACCCGGCGCCGCCATGGGGATCGACGTCGAGCACCTGCTCCTGCAGGCGCGCTCGATGGCGCAGGCCTGTGCGCCCGACGTTAGCGCGGCGGAGAACCCCGGCGTCCGCCTGGGCGTGACCCTGGGTGTCGCCGGTAAGCTCGGCCGCGACAAGGTGACGCTGATCGCGTCGCCGGGTATCGCTGACCTGGGCGCCTGGCTGGAACAGCTGCTGGCCGAATCGACCGGCAAAGACGGCGTGGCCTTGATTCCCGTCGACCGCGAGGCGCTCGGCGGCTCGGGCGCCTACGGCGACGATCGGCTCTTCGTCTACCTGCGGCTCGCCGATGAGGCGGACGCCGGTCAGGATGAGTCCGTCGATTGGCTGGAGGAGTCGGGGCACCCCGTCATTCGGATCGAGCTCGAGGATCGTTATGCCATCGGTGGCGAGTTCTTCCGTTGGGAATTCGCGACTGCCGTTGCTGGATCGATTCTCGGGATCAATCCGTTCAACCAGCCCGACGTCGAGGCCAGCAAGGTCGGGGCGCGATCGCTCACCGATGCATACGAGGAAACCGGCGCGCTGCCGGCAGAGACGCCGATCCTGGAAGGCGACGGCCTCGAGCTCTACACTGACGAACGCAACGCGAAGGAGTTGGCGGCAGCCGCCGGCGACAAGAGCATTGCGGCCTATCTGAAAGCGCACCTCGATCGACTCGGGGCCGGCGACTACCTCGGATTGCTCGCCTACATTGAGATGAACGACGCCCACGAGGCGCGCCTTCAATCAGTCCGTCACCGCGTCCGTGATGTGAAACGTGTCGCCACCTGCCTCGGCTTCGGGCCCCGATTCCTCCACTCCACCGGCCAGGCGTACAAGGGCGGCCCCAATACCGGCGTCTTTCTGCAAATAACCTGCGACGATGCCGCCGACATTCAGGTGCCCGGCCGCAGCTACACGTTCGGCGTGGTGAAGTCCGCGCAAGCGCGCGGCGACTTCGATGTGCTATCCGAGCGCGGCAGACGTGCGCTCCGCCTTCACCTGGGCGCCGACGTCGATGCCGGCCTTGATGTCCTACGTCAGATCGTAGACGCGGCCTACGATTAAAGTACCTACAGCATAGGAGAGCGACCCCATGGAACTCGCCATGGTCGGACTTGGAAAGATGGGCGCTAACATGGTGCGCCGACTCATGCGCGGCGGCCACGATTGCGTCGTCTTCGATCTCAGCGCCGACGCCGTCAAGCAGATGGAAGGCGAGGGTGCCCGCGGCGCGACGTCGCTGGACGCGCTTGTCGGTGCGCTGAAGCAACCGAGGGTCGCCTGGGTCATGGTGCCTGCCGGTGAAGCGACGGACGGCACGGTGATGGAGTTGGCCGAGCGCTTCGACGCCGGCGACATCATCATCGACGGTGGCAACTCGTACTTCAAGGACGACGTGCGGCGGTCCGAGATCCTGAAAGGGAAGGGGATCCACTACGTCGATGTCGGGACCAGCGGCGGCGTCTGGGGCCTGGAGCGCGGCTACTCGATGATGATCGGTGGGCCCAAGGACGCTGTAGAGCATCTCGACCCGATCTTCAAGACGTTGGCGCCGGGCCGTGGCGACATCGAACGCACGCCGAACCGCAACCAGAAAGCGGGCACCGCCGAAGAGGGATACCTGCACTGCGGACCGTCGGGCGCCGGGCACTTCGTCAAGATGGTACACAACGGGATCGAGTACGGGATGATGCAGGCGATGGCCGAGGGCTTCGACATCCTGAACAGCGTCGATCGCTACGACCTCGACCTGGCCGACATCGCGGAGCTGTGGCGCCGCGGCAGCGTCATCACCTCGTGGCTGCTCGACCTCACCGCGATCGCGCTGATCAAGGACCCCGAGCTGTCCGGCTTCAGCGGACACGTACAGGACTCCGGCGAAGGGCGCTGGACCATACAGACCGCGATCGAGGAGGCGGTGCCCGCCGACGTGCTGGCGGCCTCGCTGTTCGCGCGCTTCCGCTCGCGGCAGGAGAATACGTTCGCGGAGAAGGTGCTGTCCGCCATGCGGCACGGGTTTGGTGGGCACGTTGAGCCCTAGTTGGTGCGGTGGTGAGTGGTGCGGTGGTGCGGTGGAGGGCGCGTGTTGCCGGGTACTGCACCACCGTACCACCATACCACCGTACGACCGGACTACGAGATGAATGCGACGACCGAACTAAACCAGAAGACCGCCGACCCCTGCGCCATAGTCATATTCGGCGCCGCTGGCGACCTGACGCGTCGTAAGCTCATCCCGGCGCTCTACAATCTGAAGGAAAGCGGACTGTTGCCGGACGAGTTCGCCATCGTGGGCTTCGCGCGCAGGGCCGACTACGAGGGATTCGTGGACGAGCTGCGCGAGAACGCGAAATCGCATTTGACGGGCGAGTTCCGGCAAGGGACGTGGGATTGGCTGGCGGAGCGGGTCCATCGCGTGGCCGGCAATTTCGACGACCCCGAGGCGTACGAGCGGCTGAAGACGACGCTCGCCGGCGTGGATGAAAAGCACGGTACCGGCGGCAACTACCTGTTCTACCTGTCCACGCCGCCCAGCTTCTTCGCCGAGATCCCGCGGCAATTGGAGCGAGCCGGACTCGCCCGCGAGGAGGCGGGTAGCTGGCGCCGCGTGGTGATCGAGAAGCCGTTCGGCCGTGACCTGGATTCGGCCCGGGCGCTCAACCGCGAACTGCTCGAGGTGTTGGACGAGTCGCAGATCTACCGCATCGATCACTACCTGGGCAAGGAGACCGTCCAGAACATCCTGGTCTTTCGTTTCGCCAACGCCATCTTCGAGCCGATCTGGAATCGGCGCTACATCGACCACGTGCAGATCACCGTGGCCGAGAGCGTCGGCGTGGGCACGCGCGGCGGTTACTACGACACGGCGGGCGCGCTCCGCGACATGGTGCCCAACCATCTCTTCCAGCTGCTGGCGCTCATCGCCATGGAGCCGCCGATCTCGTTCGAGGCCGACGCGGTCCGCAACGAGAAGGGCAAGATCTACCAGGCGGTGAACCCCATCGACCCCGACGAGGTCCTCTACGAGGCGGTGCGCGGACAGTACGGCGCCGGTACGATGCCCGATGGGGCTCAGATGCCTGCGTACAGATCGTCGGACAGAGTGGCGCCGGACTCGCCCACCGAGACTTACGTTGCGCTCAAGCTCTGGATCGACAGCTGGCGCTGGGCCGGCGTGCCCTTCTACATGCGTACCGGCAAGGCGATGCCGATGCGCTACTCCGAAATCGCCATCCAGTTCAAGCAGGTGCCGCTGGTCCTGTTCAAAGAGACACCCGTCGACGAGTTGGAGCCGAACACGCTGGTGCTGAGAATCCAGCCCGACGAAGGGATATCGCTGTCGTTCGGCGCCAAGGTGCCGGGCCAGTCGATGAAGATCGGTGGCGTCGACATGGACTTCTGCAACGCGTCGCACTTCGGTGGCACGCCGGCGACGGGATACGAGACGCTCCTCTATGACTGCATGAACGGCGACGCCGGGCTCTTCCAGCGCGGCGACAACGCCGAGGCGGCATGGAGCGTGGTCGACCCGATCATCGACGGCTGGAGCGCGCTGCCGGCACGCGACTTCCCCAACTACGACGCCGGCACCTGGGGTCCGCCGGCCGCCGGCGAGCTGCTGCGCAACGACGGGCGTCGCTGGAGGCGACTGTGACCGCGGTCCTGGTCGGCGATATCGGCGGCACCAACGCCCGCCTGGCCGTCTACCAGATCGAAGGCAGCGACTATCGCAGGATGGCTGCCGAGACCTACCCCAGCGCCGACTACTCGTCGTTGGCCGAGATCGTGAAGACCTTCATGGCCGGGCAGCAGGGTGCCGCCTGCGCGGGCGCCTGCTTCGGCGTGCCAGGTCCGGTGAAGAACGGGCGCGCCGCCATCACCAACCTTCCCTGGATCGTAGAAGCGAAGGCGCTGGCCGCGGCGGCCGGCGTCAAGCGCGCCGCCGTCTTGAACGACCTCGAAGCCCAGGCTTACGGCATCGACGTCCTCGGGCCCGATGACCTCGTCGTGCTCAACCCGGGCCGGCCCGACGCCGTCGGCAACGCCGCCCTCATCGCCGCCGGGACCGGCCTGGGCCAGGCGGGACTCTACTGGGACGGCGGTTCGCACCGGCCCTTCGCTTGCGAAGGCGGCCACACCAGCTTCGCCCCGATGGGCGAACTGCAGACCGAGCTGATGGAGTATCTGTCGAAACGGTTTGGCGGCCACGTGAGCTGGGAGCGCATCGTCTCCGGCCCGGGCTTCGTCAATCTCCACGACTTCCTGATCGAGTACCGGCAAGGCGAGTCCAGCGACGCCCACATGGAGAAGCTGCGCAAGGACGACCCGGCGGAGATCACCCGCTCGGCGCTCGAGCGTGAGTGCCCGCTCTGTGTCGAGGCGCTCGATCTGTTCGTTCGCTTCTACGGCGCCGAGGCGGGCAACCTGGCGCTCAAGATCATGGCGACGGGCGGCGTCTACCTGGGCGGCGGCATCGCGCCCCGGATCATCGAAAAGCTGAGCGAGCCGGTCTTCCTCGACGCATTCGTGGCCAAGGGCCGTATGCGCCCGCTGCTGGAAGCGATGCCCGTAAGGGTGATCGTGAGCGGTGAGACGGCGCTACTGGGCGCCGCCCGTTATGCGGCGCAGCTGATGGATGGATAGCGGGGAGGTGACCTTTTGAGCGTCACAGGCATCAGTTTGGGTCGCTTCATGGCGGCGGAGGAGAAGCGTGGCGCGCTCTCGGATCCGGCGCTCTCCGTCCTCATCTTGCAGCTGGCCTTCGCTGCCAAGGTACTGGCGCAGGAGGTCCGGCGTGCCGCCCTGGTCGGCAAGCTCGGGCTCATCGGCGAGAAGAACCCGACCGGCGACTCGCAGAAGAAGCTGGACGTTTACGCCAACGAAGTCGTCGTCAAGGCGATCGAGGATACCGACCTGGTCGCCGCGGTGATCTCCGAGGAGATGGAACAGCTCCGTGTGGTGAGCTGCGGCAATACGGCCGATTACATTCTCTGCGTCGATCCGTTGGACGGATCTTCGAACACCGATGTGAACGGCGCGCTGGGCACGATCTTCAGCCTCTATCATCGATCCGCGGGCAACACGTGCGACGACGCCGAGGGCGAGCTGCGCTCCGGAACGCGCCTCGTGTCCGCCGGCTACGTCCTCTACGGCCCCAGCACCGTTTTCGTCTTCACACACGGAGACGGCGTCAACGCGTTCACACTCGACCACGGTATCGGTGAGTTCCTGCTCTCTCACGAAAACATCCGGGTTCCGTCGCGCGGCCGCTATTACGGTGCCAACCTGGGCAACTACCAGGAGTGGGACCCAAACGTTCGTGCCTTTGCCAACCACATGCTCGGGCGTGAGCCTTCCAACGAGCGGCCGCTCTCGCTGCGGTATTCGGGTGCGATGGTAGCCGACCTGCATCGTAACCAGTTGGAGGGCGGTATCTTCTTCTATCCTGCGGATAAGTCGCACCCGAACGGGAAGCTGCGCCTGCTCTACGAATGCGCGCCGATGGCGTTCATCGTCGAACAGGCCGGCGGTCGCGCCAGCACGGGGCGCCGTCGCATCCTCGACATCGTTCCCGACGCCATCCACCAAACGGCCCCGCTCGCCATCGGCAGCAAGGAACTGGTGAAGCTGTACGAGAAGTTCGTCGTCTCAGGCGGCCCGTGATCGAGGTGCCAGGGAATCCAGGCGTTCATGTTTTCGACGATGCAGCCGTCGTAGCCCGGGCCGCTGCCGACGAGTTCCTGCGCCACGCCGTCTTCAAGGCGGAGGCGGGCGGCGAGCTGAGCGTCGCGCTGTCTGGTGGATCGACGCCGAAGCGATTGTTCGAGATACTCGCCGACGAGCCGTACGCCAGCACGATGCCCTGGTCGAAGATCCACTTCTTCTGGGGCGACGAACGCTGCGTGCCGCCCGACCATCCCGACAGCAACTTCGGCGCCGCGAACGCGACGCTGCTCTCTCGGGTCCCGGTCCCGGCGGTGAACGTCCACCGCATCCAGGCCGAGTTCGACCCCGATGAGGCGGCGCAGGGCTACGAATCGGAGTTGCGTCACTACTTCCTGGCAGGGGCGGGAGGCCTTCCGCGTTTCGACCTCGTCTTCCTGGGGATGGGCGCCGACGGCCACACCGCTTCGCTGTTTCCCCGCAGCGCGGCGCTGGAGGAGAC
>JBDHHX010000138.1:0-8875 GCA_039589155.1 Gemmatimonadota bacterium
TCTTCTACTGGTACGGGCTCTACCCGATCCATAAACTGGTCTTCGCCGGTATGTTGCGGGGGATCGTTCGCAGCGCAGCGGCTAACGACCATACTTCTCGAGATACTCGCTGATTCGCAGCTTGCGCATCGTGTTCTCCGAGCTCATATAGCGGATCTTGCCGAAGATGGGCCGTTCCGGACCCCAGGCGCGGTCGTAACGACCCAGGCACCAGAAGATCCCGCTGTACGAACTTGGATCGCGGCCGTCGAGGGCGTACTTGTTGTTCAGCTCGATCATCACTTCCAGCGCGTCGCGCGCTGTAGGGCTCCATTCCAGTATCTTCTTGCCCCACAGCATGCGCAGGTAGTTCTGAAGTCGACCCTCACGACTCAGCTGTGTCTGGGCGGCGTTCCACAGCGGGTCATGCGTGGCCGCTGCCTCGAATTCAGCCAGCGTGTAGAGGTTCGGGCGGCGATCCCTCTCGTGCTCGGCCAGCGTCTTCTGCGCCCATGCGGGCAACGACTCGTAGCTTCCGTAATCCTCGCTCAGCGCGCACCTGTTGAAGCCCAGCTCGCGCCAGGTCACGAACTGGTCGAGCAGCGCCTCGGCGCTCTCGCTCACGCCCCACCAGCCGCTCCGCTTGCCGCTGCTGTCCGCCGCCAGCCGGTCCGTGTCCCACTCCTCGCGCGCCATGAGCCGCGCGAACATCTCGTGGGTCGACAGGTGGCCGAAGTGGAGATAGGGAGAGAGCCCCGTCGTCGCGTCGACATCGGGGTGGTTGCGCGCTTCGGCGTAGTCGTCCAGCCGCCCCTCGAGGAAGCCTGCCAGCCGGCGTTCCGCTTCCACGGCGCCGCCCACCAGCTCCGCCGACGCCACACCATGGTCGATGGGGAGGCCGTCCAGGTTGACGTCTCCGGCCAGCAGGCTCGCGGTGGCGTCGGGCCAGCGCTTCACGATCTCCGCGGGCAGCGCCGTCAGCCGTGGCAGGCCAGTGTCGGCCAGTGGGTCCGCCTGTGGAAACTCCGCCAGGTGCGGTCGCAGCGTCTTCTGCAGATGGCGGCGGAAGGCGTGCGCGGTCGTGAATACCCGGTCGGCCGCCTTGAGCGGCAGCAAACCGTTGGAGTCGACCTGCTCCAGGCGAACCGGGAGCCGTTCAGCCGCGGTTGAGACCATGCGCGGTAGAAAGAAGGCCGGGTACTCGTCCGTGATAACGATGCACGCGTGCTCTGCGAGAGCTTCCAACAGGCCGCGGCCTTCGCCGCCCCTCTCTTCGATGTAACCGTAGTATGTCACCGGCGTGGTTCGCAGACGCCTCGCGTTGTCCGCCATGCCGTCCAGAACGAAACGGTGCAGTCGGTCACTGGCCCAGGCGTAGTTGCTGCGCAGCGCCTCCAACACCAGGAGCGGCTTGTTCAACTGGCGCGACCACTCCACCGCTTTCTGCAGGCCGAAATTCCAGTGAATGCGTCGGTTCGCAATCATCCAGTAAAGAACGAACGCTCCATCCTCTCGCGGCGGAGCGTCGTTGCAGTACGACATTCTCAATTCTGGAACTCGCATCGGCTACCTATTCGCTTGGCTGAGCGCCCAGACCGCGCGTCTCGTGTGACAGGCGAACCCAATCAAGGGTTCCGCGCACCGATGGTTCGTTTGGCAGCCACACCGCATCGATCTCCTCGAGCACCATCTGGTAGCTCGCCGCGCCACTCCCGCCCACGATGATTGGAGTCTGGTCCGGTAGCAAGCTCCGCAGCTCGCGAAGCTCTCCGTCAAGACTCGGATCGTCCGGCGGGAAGATGACGCTCAAGGCCACCGCCATGGCGCTCGTTTCCGTCACCGCCCTGGCAATCGATTCCGCCGGTAGGTCGGGGCCAAGGTAGACGGCACGCCAGCCGGCGGCGGCCGCCGCCGCCGCGGCCAACATCGCGCCGATCTCGTGGCGCTGTCCGGCCGGCGTCGCTACCACCAGGACCGGGCCGTGCGGATTGTTCAGGCTCGAACGGAGCTGGTCGAGCTTGCGTCTCACCACCGTGCTCGCCGCTCGCTCGTGACCGGGTGTGATTCGGCCCGCCGCCCACAGGTCGCCCACGGCGATGAGCAGCGGCGTCAGCACGTGATCGATGAACTCAGAGACCGGAAGGCTGGCCGCCGCTCGGTTGAGCACTGTCTCGAGCCCCCGCACCTGGAACGACTCCAACGCCTCCAGACTCGCATCCAGGAACTCCAGCGTCTCCGCACTCGAGAACCCGGCTGCGCCGTCCGCCGCCGCACGGTCCGCTCGCGCATCCTCCGCGACCAGCCTCTCCAGCTCAGCGACCGGCAGCCTCGCCACCTGGCCGATCCGCCGGCCCGCCTCCAGGGCCCGCCGAATCAGATGCAGACGCTCGATGTCGGCGTCCGAATACAGACGCTGACCCCCGGCCGATCGCTGCGGATCCAGAAGTCCGTAGCGGATTTCCCAGGCCCTCAGAACGTCTCGGCTGAGACCCGTACGCCGCGAGACGACCCGGATTGGGTGGCGTTTCACGCCGTGTTCAGAACCGTTTCCATCTCGTTTTCCAGTCACGAATAGACAATAACCGCTTGTCAATATAATGTCAAGATATAGTACTATACAAACCCTTGACAGTATCTCGATCTCCCCTATATTGCTCGACAAGAGTTAGACAAACAGCGGCCCGGCGGCCTTTGGGAGCCGCCCGCCAAGGTTCTCGAGCCCGGGAATACCGGGACAAACAGGAGGAAAGTCGGATGCATAAGCGGATTATTTCTACGATCGTGGCGCTGGTAGCGATCCTCGCGGTCAGCCTGCCAGCCCAGGCGCAGCACATGGCTTCGAGCACTTACGACAAGGACATCGTGGAGACGGCGATGGCGGCCGGTCAGTTCAACACGCTGCTGGCGGCGGCGCAGGCGGCCGGCCTGGTGGACGTGCTGCAGAGCGAGGGCCCGTTCACGGTCTTCGCGCCCACCGACGAGGCGTTCGCCAAGCTGCCGGAGGGCACGGTCGAGGAGCTGTTGAAGCCGGAGAATCGTGACAAGCTGGCGGCGATCCTCACCTACCACGTGGTTTCCGGCAAGCTGATGGCGGAGGACGTGGTCGGCATGAGCGAGCTCGAGTCGGTGCAGGGCGACATGCTGGAGGTCTCCCTCAAGAACGGGAAGGCCTACATCGATGACGCTCAGATCATCAAGACCGACATCTCAGCGAGCAACGGCGTGATCCACGTGATTGACAGCGTGGTTTTGCCCGGCGACAAGTAGGCTGAAGTGTGAGGAAGCCGTATTGAAGTGATAGATACTCCGTTGGGAATTCGTCAATAGCAATCGGGGAATCGGGGAGTCGGGGAAGAAGGGAACGGCGAAGGGCGCACCCCTTCGCTCTTCCCTAACTCCCCGAATCCCCGATTCCCCGATTCCTATTCGAGAATTCCCACTACGACATACTAAGAACCAAATCCGCTCTCGTGCAGCAATTCCCGCTGATCCCGGGCCGTGCCGTTCTCCTCGGCGATGACCTGGCCGTCGAACAGGTTGATCGTACGGTCCGCATAGTGGGCGTAACGCGGATCGTGCGTCACCATGCAGATCGTCGAACCCTCCGCGTGCAGATCGCGCATCAGGTCCATCACGTGCTCGCCGTTCTTCGAGTCCAGGTTACCCGTCGGCTCGTCCGCCAGCAGGATCAGCGGCTGGCCGACGATCGCCCGCGCTACCGCGACGCGCTGCTGCTGACCACCCGAAAGCTGGGACGGGTAGTGCTTCACACGGTGCGCCATGCCCACCTTCTCAAGCGCCGCTTCCACCCGTTGGCGCCGCTCGCTGCCCGGCATGCCGCGGTAGGTGAGCGGTAGCTCGACGTTCTCGTAGACGGTCAGGTCGCCGATCAGGTTGAAGGCCTGGAAGACGAAACCGATGTGCTGATTGCGGATTCGGGCCCGCTGCGAGGCGGTCAAGTTGGCCACCGGCTCGCCGTCCAGCAGGTACTCGCCGTCGCTAGGCGTGTCGAGCAGGCCGAGGATGGAGAGCAACGTGGTCTTGCCGCAGCCCGAGGGCCCGGCGATCGCCACGTAGTCGCCTTGCTTGATATCGAGGTGAATGTCAGCCAGGGCGTGGGTCTCCACCTCTTCGGTGTAAAAGACCTTCTTTACGCCGTCCAGCTTGATCATCGAGTTTCCATTGCCGTTTGTAGCCATTTCTCGTCCGTCCAGGTTGAAGAGGCCGCCTTTGAAAGAGCCCTACGTAGCCAGGCTCGATTCTGATTCAAGCGCTCATTCCGCCCGCAGCGCGTGCACCGGATCGACCCGGCTGGCCCTCAGGGCCGGTATCGTGCACGCCGCGAGCGCCACCAGTACCAGGGTCCCGGCGACCGCGCCGAAAGTGAGCGGGTCACTGGGGCTAACGTCGAACAGCAGGCTGGAGATCATGCGGGTGGATAGGAACGCGCCGACCAGGCCGACCGCTACTCCGGCCAACGTCAGCCGCAGACCCTGGCCCACCACCAGTCGCAGCACGTCCGCCGTCTCGGCGCCCATCGAGATCCGGATGCCGATCTCTCCCGTACGCTGCGCCACCGCGTAGGAGAGCACTCCGTAGATCCCTGTGGCGGCGAGTATGATGGCCAGGGTCGCGAACAGCCCCAGCAAGAGAGTCTGAAAGCGCTCCGGCGCCACCGAATCGGCACGGATCTGTTCCAGCGAGCGGATGTTCTCGAGCGGAAGGTCCGAGTCCAGCGTCCAGACCTCGGCCCGCACCGCACCCGCCAGCGCGATTGGGTCCCCCGCCGTCCGCACCAGCAGCTGCATCTCGGAGAACGGCATCTGCCGGTGTGGATAGTACATCGCCCACGGCGTGGTCGACGCGACGCCGTCCATCTTCACGTCACCCACGACGCCTACGATCTCGAACTGCCCGGTCTGAAACGGCCACCAGGCCCAGCGCTCGAGTATGTGACCCACGGGGCTCTCGTCCGGGAAGAATGCACGGGCGAACGCCTGGTTGATGATCACGACGTTGGGCACGTGTTCATCGTCGCGATCGGTGAAGCTGCGACCTTCGATCAGCGGGATCCCTACCGTCCGGAAGTACTCCGTCGTTACCGGCCGGATACGGGCTTCGGGTCGCTCGCCCTGGGGCCGCTCGTACACGCCCAGAAGCTGGAAGCTCGTCTCCCAGCCGCCGTCCAGCGGGTGTCGGTAGGCGGCGCTCACCGACTCCACGCCCGGCAAGCTCGCCACACGTTCCATCAGTTGGTCGTAAAAGCCGATGACCTTGGGCCACTCGTCCGCCGAATAGCGTGACCCCGGCAGGCTGATCGGCACGACCAGAACCCGCTCCGAATTAAAGCCCGGATCGACCCGCTGTAGTCTCAGGAAGCTGTTCACGAACAGGCCGGCGCCGGCGACCAGCATGACGGCCAGCGCCATCTCCGCCACTACCAGGGTCTGGCGAACTCTCGTGCGGCTGCTTCCCTGCGATGTGGTTCGGCTCCCTTCCTTCAGCGCCGTGTGCAGGTCCAGCTTCGAGCCGTGCAAAGCCGGAATCAGACCGAACAGCAGGCCGGTAACGATTGTCGTCAGCAACGCGAACCCGAGCACGCGGCCGTCGACCGCGACTTCGGCGATCCGCGGAATGTCGCCGGGAATGGTCGCCAGCAGCAGGTCGATGCCCAGGAACGCTATGCCAACGCCCAGCGCGCCACCGATCACGGCCAGCACCGCGCTCTCGGTGAGGAACTGGCGGACCAGACGCGGCCGGCTTGCGCCTAGAGCCGTGCGGACCGCCACTTCCTTCCCACGAGTCATGCCGCGGGCGAGCATCAGGTTGGCGACGTTGGCACAGACGATCAGTAGCACCACACCCACAGCTCCCAGCAGAACCAGGAGCGCCGGCCGAACGTCGCCGATCACTGTCTCGTGCAGCGGCTCCAGTCGTGCGCTGCGGTTCGTGTTGAACTCCGGATACTCCGTCTCCAGTCGAGCGGCGATCGCCCGCATCTCCGCTTCCGCTGCCTCGATGCTCACACCCGGCTTCAACCGGCCGAGCGCGATGATTCGGTGTTGACCGCGAGAATCCGTGGCGTGTGTCGGCGTTCCTGGAATCCAGATCTGCTTCCCGAACAGCATGTCGAAACCCGGCGGCATGATGCCGACGACCGTCCGCTGAACGCCATCGACCGCAACCGTGCTTCCCAGAACACCCATGTCACGCCCGAACCGGCTCGTCCAAAAACCGTGACCCAGAATCAGGACAGGTTCCGCACCCTCCCGATCTTCCTCCGGCAGGAAGCCACGACCGATAGCGGGAGCAACGCCCAACGTGGGAAACAGGTCATGCGAGATCCGCGAACCCTCCACATTGATCGGTTCACCCTCGGGTCCCGTCACCGCCATCGTGGGCGAGGACCAAAACGCCATCTCCTCGAAGACCGTGTTGCTCTCCTCGATGTCGACGAAGTCCGGGTACGACGCCGCGCTGCTTCCCGACCTCAAGCCCGTCTCGATGCCCCACAGTACCACCAGCCGCTCGGGCTGGTGCAGCGCCAGTGGTCTCAGCAGAATCCCATCCACGACGCTGAAGATCGCCGTCGTTCCTCCAATGCCTAACGCCAGTATGAACGCCGCCGTCGCGGCGAAGCCCGGCCGCCGCAACATCGTTCGTATCGCGTATCCTATGTCCCGCTTGATCTGGTCCATCAGTTCCGCCCTTCGCTGCGCGCGCAAGCGCTCCATTCCGATCTCGCGGCACGATTCTCGGATCCCCTCCACATCGCCGAACCGCCGCAGCGCTTCATCACGCGCCGTCGCCGGCGTCATCCCTCCGGCTTCGTTTCGGCAAGTCCTCGCCTCGATGTGAAAGGCGAGCTCGTCTTCGATGTCCTGCTCCAGCTGACGCTGCGGCAGGATCTTACCCAGTACTTTCATCTCAGACGCTCGAGAACGCTGTCTTTTCCATCAGCACCGATACCGCTTGGGCGAAACGACTCCAGGCCGCCGTCTCCGCTCGCAAATGCCGGCGCCCTGCTTCCGTCAGTCGGTAGTACTTCGCTCGACGATTGTTCTCCGACTGGCCCCACTCCGCCTCGATCCACTTCCGACGCTCCATCCGGTGCAGCGCTGGGTAGAGCGAGCCCTCCTCGATCTGCAGGATCTGCTCTGTTCCGTCCTCGATCCAGCGCGCCACCGCGTAGCCGTGAAGCGGCCCCCAGGAGAGCGCCTTCAGGACCATCATGTCGAGCGTACCTCTGAGCAGCTCGGTCCGGGAAATCGCCACGATCCCTCCTCCCTAGAGTTTCTATGGAAAGCCAAGCTAATCACGCTCCCCTAGAAACACAAGGGGTCAGGATCGGCGCCCCGGCGCTTGTCTGGCGTGTCTTCTGGTTTGACTCCTGCCCGGTCGGAAGGGTTGGAAGGCCAGTAGACGAGTAGACTAGTAGACGAGTGGACGAGATCCCGAGGCTTTGCCCCTCTCGTCTACTTGTCCACTCGTCTACTTGTCTACTTCGTCTACCGGCTTCACCCCCGTCATCCGCCCGCCCATCTTCACGTTCACCCGCGAGCCGGCCACAAACGGCCCCCAGCCGTCCATCCGCTGGAGCAGCCATTCGGCGAAGCCGGGGCTCAGCCGGCCGATGGCGGCGAGCGGGCGGACCGGCGCCGAGTTGACGTTGACCTGGGGGCGGTCGCGGCGGACGGCGCTGACGACCGCCTGTGCTACAGCCTCCGGCGTCGTGGTGCCGATGAGCCGTGAGGCGCTGACCCCGGTGTACTTCTTACCCTCGTGGTAGATGCCCGCCTCGAGCACGTAGCCGGGGCAGACGACCGAGGCGCTGACGCCGCGGTCGCGGAACTCGTTGCGCAGCGATAGGGTGAAGCCGATGAGTGCCGCCTTGGTGGCGCCGTAGACCTGGTCGAAGGGTGGCCCGAAGAGTCCGGCCAGCGACGACATGTTGACGATGTGCCCGCGTCCGCGGTCCAGCATGCCGGGCAGCGCCAGCCGCGTGAGCACCATGGCCGACGTCAAGTTAAGCCGGATCACTCGTTCGATGTCGTCGATGCCCAACGCCTCATAGGGAAAGATCGTGACGGTGCCAGCGTTGTTCACCAGCACATCGACGACGCCGAACTCGTCCGCCGCCCTGGCCAGGAGCGCCTCCGTTGCTTCCGTGCTCGTGACGTCGGTGGGGACCGCGATCGCCGAGGCTCCGTCCTCGCGCAGACCGGCGGCGACGCTCTCCAGCTCCTCGGTCGAGCGCGCGGCCAGGACCAGGTTCATCTTCTGCGCCGCCAGCGCCCGGGCGACGTAGACGCCCAGTCCGCGTGAGGCGCCGGTAACGACGGCGGTGCGGTTCGCAAGTTCTCGCATGCCGAAATAGGGGTCAGCGGCGCGGCCCTCGCAAGCGAGGCGCGGTTTGCCACGCGCACGCGGTCGCCGCATCATGAGAAGATCATGAGGAAGCCTCTCTACGCCCTGGGCATCGTGGCCGTGCTCGTCGCCGTCACGCTCTACGTCACCCGGGTGCGCACGCCGCCGGTCGTCGATCGGAACGGCGACGACGTACCGGGCAGCGTCGCTTCGCTAGAGCAGGTGACTCTCGGCGGTTGGGACCAGTACATCCTGGTCCGCGGGCACAGCCCCTCCAACCCGATTCTGCTGTTCGTCCACGGCGGCCCCGGCATGCCGATGATGTACATGGCGCACATCTTCGGCCGCGGTCTCGAACGCGACTTCCTGGTCGTTCACTGGGACCAGCGCGGGGCAGGGAAGTCCTACGCGCCGGATGTGCCGCTGGAGACGATGAACGTCGAGCAGTTCCTCGCCGATGCCCTGGAGCTGGTCGAGCTACTCAAAGCGCGCTACGGTGCCGAGAAGGTCTACCTCGCGGGCCACTCCT
>JBDHHX010000139.1:0-8873 GCA_039589155.1 Gemmatimonadota bacterium
GGAGATGTTCGGCACCGAGCCGGAGCCGCCGGCGACCGCGGCGCCAGCGGCCGCCGGTGTTCAGGACGACGGCTACGTCGACCTCGGCGACCTCATCGTCGAAGAGGAAAAGGTCGAGAAGAGCACCCGATTCAAGATCGCCGCCGCCGACCCCCAGAGCGAGGCGGACGTCAACTTCTCCGACATGCTCAGTCAATTCAAGTCGAAGGTGGCTGAGAACATCGAGGAGGAAGACGCCTCCAGCCACTATGATCTCGGCGTCGCCTTCAAGGAGATGGGCTTGCTCGATGAGGCCATCGCCGAGTTCCAGGTCGCGGCGCGCGGTAACGAGTATCGCTTGCGCGCCATCGAGATGCTCGGCGCTTGTTTCCTCGAGAAGCAGGAATTCCGCATCGCGCTCAAGGTCCTCGGCCGAGCCCTCCAGGTCCCCGAGTACAAGGACGAAGAACTCGTCGGCATCTTCTACGCCATGGGCCGCGCCTTCGAGGCGCTGGGCGAGACGCCTCGTGCCCTGGAATGGTACGAGCGCGTCCTCGGCTGCGAGGCCAGCTTCAAAGACGTCACCCAGCGCGTGGCCGTCCTCCGCCAGTAATCCACCTCACCCTTTGACAAAGCTCCACAACCGCAGCTAAAGTGTCCGCGAGATGCGCCCCTCGGCGCCGTCGACAACCCTAGCCGCCCGTTCATGGTAAGAACCGCCGTTCCCGAGCTAACCCGGATCCAGGAGCCCGTGCGGCCCCGTCTGGACGGACTCTACGAGCTTATGCGCAAGCTCGTCGCCGAGGAGTTCGAGATCATCGACGAGGTCAACGACTACGTCCTGCTCAAGCGTGGCAAGCTCTTCCGGCCGACGCTGCTCCTGCTCAGCAACGAGATCGGAGACCGGCCGAGTTCTGACGCGCTGCTGTTGGCGGCAGTAGTTGAGGCGGTACACCTGGCCACGCTGGTGCACGACGATGCGGTCGACCACTCGGCGCTGCGGCGTGGCATGCCGACGGTGAATTCGGTCTGGGGTCACCAGGTCGCCATCATAATGGGCGATTTTCTCTACTCGCGATCGGTGCTCGAGATG
This sequence comes from Gemmatimonadota bacterium, assembly GCA_039589155.1. GTDB lineage: Bacteria > Gemmatimonadota > Gemmatimonadetes > Palauibacterales > KS3-K002 > Kutchimonas. The sequence goes on from JBDHHX010000139.1 coordinate 1,073, forward strand.
ACGCGCCTGGGACGAGTCGACGTCATCCAGGTGCTGGCCGAGGCGGCGAACACCATGACGGTCGGCGAGATGAGGCAGCTCGCCATGCATGACTCGTTGGCGTTCACCGAGGACGACTACTACCGGTTGATCAGCGCAAAGACGGCGGCGTTGATGTCGGCGGCGTGCGAGCTTGGCGCGATGGTCGGGGTCCCGGAGTATCGAGGCCACCTTAAGAAGTTTGGCTACGCGCTAGGGATGGCGTTCCAGGTGGCAGATGACATGCTCGACTACACCGGCAGCGAGAATGTCACGGGCAAGCCAACCGGCCAGGACCTGCGTGAGCACAAGGTGACGCTGCCGCTGATAGCGGCGCTACCGAGCTTCGATCGGGAAGAGCGTCTGGCCGTCAACGCCTTGTTCGCCGATCCGGAACCGGACGATCGACTCATTCAGCGCGTCGTCGAGGCCACCGCCGCACGCGGAGGCATGGAATACGCACGGGATACGGCCCGAGCTTTCGCGGACGAAGCGCTGGACGCCATCGCGGGTCTGCCGCAGAGTCCAGCCGCCACGGCGCTGGCCGAGGCAGTCACCTACGCAGTCGAGCGGAGACAGTGACTCGCGCAGACGGCCTTCTCGTTCGGCCCACCGCCCGTTCGCCCTGGCGAGTGGTTACCATCCTCGCACTTGGATTCCTGCTGGGTGCGCTGCTTACCAAGTTTTCGATCTGGTTCTTGCCCCAAGGACCCTTCCGCGAGTTCTTCACCACGACAGTATCGGCGAGCCTCGGCCCGTTGAGCGTCGACCTGCTGGTCATCGCGTTCACGCTGGGCCCGCTGGTCCTGAACGTGAACCTCTTCAGTGTGGCTGGAGTGCTTGTGGTGGCGTATGTCGCTCGGATGATGCTGTGATGTTGTAGTGGGAATCGGAATTCTCGAATAGCACTCGGGGAATCGGGGATTCGGGGAAGAAGGGAACTTCGAAGAGTGCTGTCTCTCGAGCTTCCCTAGCTCCCCGAATCCCCGATTCCCCGATTGCTATTGAAGAATTCCGATTCCCACTACCAACATCAAGAAGGAACGAAGATCTGCTCCCTGTAATCCTCGATATTCGCCCGCTCACGCAGATCCTGAAGCCAGGCCTCGATCGCCGTGTTCTGGCGCTGTAGCGTCAATTGCGCCCGCAGGCTCTCCTTGCCCGCTTCGAAGACGTCCTTGCTCACCGGTACCCGCACCGTGAGCTGGATGAAGAAGACGCGATCATCCGCTTCGATCGGACCCGCAATTTCGCCCGCCTCCAGCCCGAAGGCCGTGCCCACTACCGCGTTGTTCTGGCCAAGGCCGGGGACGAAGTCCAGCCTTGTGAACAGCGGGCTGTCCTGTGCGGGAATACCCAAATCGGCGGCGATCGATTCCAACGTAGCGCCCGCCTTCAGCTGGTCCGCCAGCTCGCTGGCGCGCCAGTGCGCCGTCTCCAACTTCTTCTCAATCAGCAGCCGGCGGCGTACGGACGGCTCGGCGTCGACGAAGGGCAGGTAGGACTCCGGCGTTATCGACTCGAGTTCGAAGACCACGTAGCCCTGGTTGGTCTCGTACATCGTGCTCAGCTCGCCGACGAATGTCGAATCGTGGAACGCCCACTGAACGACCGGACGGAACTCGCCCATCCCGGGGACGAAGTCACTTTCCTTGCTCAACGAAACCCGTGTGCTCGGCACGCCCAGCGAATCGATGGCCGCGCCAAGTCCCTGCTGCAGCGCGATCGATTCCAGCCGGTCGACGGAGCCGAGCAGTTCGTCCTCGCTCTGGCCGCCCAGGTCTATCGGGATGAGAATGTGCGAAGCCCGCGCCCGATCCTCTTCCTTCTCCTCCAGCTTGATGAGGTGGTAACCGAAGTAGGTGAGTACCGGCTCGGAGATCGCGCCTGGCTCGAGCTCGAACGCCGCGGCCTCGAATTCGACCGCCATGTCGCCCCGACTGAACCACCCGAGATCGCCACCCGATTCCGCCGAGGCTCGGTCGGCGCTGTACGTCTGCGCCAGTTCCGCGAAGTCGGCGCCTTCCAGTATATCCCTACGCATCGACGACACCCGCGCCAACGCTGCTACCGTGTCAGCCGAGCCCGGAAGCCGCGAGAACTGCACCATCCTGACGTCCGCCCTCTCCGGCTGGCGGAAGTCTTCCAGGTGGTCATCGTAGTACCGCAGCAAGTCCTCTTCCGTCACCGCCACCTCGTCGTCCGACACGATCAGCTCCGGGTCGAGCGCCACGTACTTCACCTGGACCTGTTCCGAGCGGTCCCGGTACATCGCCCACAGCTCGGAATCGGCGACGTACACGCCCGTGCTTACTATCTCCATCAGACGCGTCCGCGGCAGCACGTCCCGGTAGTACTCCTCGATCTGCAGCAGCAACAGCGGATCGGCCGCCGGACCGGCGAAAAACTCCCGGTACTTGTTGTAGTCGAACTGTCCGCCCGTCTGGAACAGTTCGTTGTTGACTAGCCACGGCGGCGGTGAAGTCTGGAACGCCAGCCTCACCTCCTCGTTGGTGACGTTTATACCCATTCGGTCCAGTTCCTGGTCGACCAGGATCCGAGTCACCAACTGGTTCCACGCCTGCTCCCCGACGAAATCGACTTCCTGGTCGTTCAGTGCCTGGCCCTTCTGCTGGCGGGCCTGGTCGCTTATCGAACGGAAGGTCCGATTGTACGCCTGGTAGCTTATCGATGTGCCGTTCACCCGGCCCACCTCGCCCACGACCTGCGGGCTGGCGCGGCCCGACATATCCATTCCCCACTCGAAAACCATCAGCCCGACGAAAGCCACCGCCACGATCAGCATGATGATCTTCGTGTTCCTACGCATCGCGCGAAGCATATAGCCAGTCCTTCTCTTTCCGCGTAGCCGTCGTTGCTCCGTTATTGTCCTGAATTGCCCCGAAATCTAGCGGGCTCGACCAAAAACGCCACCGCCGGGGGTTGTAGGCTATGCTTCACTTGGGGTCGTCGCACATTGGGTTTCCAAGCGTATACGCGCCGGAATGAACGATCAATCGGATTAGTGAAATCGGGGATCCGTTGAGTGATGGAATGCGAATGCAATCGCCCTCCATGAGTCCAAGAATCCCCGATTCCCCGACTCGCCTTGAAGAGTTCCCCTTCCAACAGCGTTGACACTAAGGCCTTGATCGGCCTATATTTGCACGACTTCCCCTGCCTTCAGTTGTCCTTAACATCCATAAAAACCATCCGTTCCAGGAGTTAACAACGGCATGCCCGCGGACAGCGACCTCCAGCAGGAGATCGAGCAGCTCGAGCAGCGTTACGCCGAGAACCCGGACGGCCTGGTCTTCGCCCATCTTGCGGACGCCTATCGCAAGGTCGGGGAGTACTCGAAGGCGGAAGGCCTGGTCCTCCACGGCCTCAAGGCCCACCCCACTTACATCAGTGGCCACAATGTTCTCGGTCGCATCTACCAGGATGCGGAGCGGTTCGCAGACGCCCACGAGCAATTCAACAAGGTTCTCGAGCTCGATCCGCAGAACATGATCGCGCTGAGGGCGCTGGCCGACCTGGCGATGAACGGCGGCCGCCTGGAGGATGCCCGTTCCTGGTACGAGAAGATTCTGGCCATCGATCCGCGGAACGAAGAAGCGCGGGAAGGGCTGGAGATGTTGGATTCCGGCGGCGTGCCCGCGGCACCGGCGGTCGCCCCGGTGGAGCCGCCGTTCGTGGATGAGGGGCCAGGCATATCGGAGATCGAGTTGGATGTCGAGGCCGGATCGCTGGAGGAAGTCGATCTGGATGCGCTCGACCTCGAGGTTCCTGGCATAGAATCCCTCGACGCGGATCTGGATGTCGACGGTCTGGAATCGGATTTGGAGGTTGAAGCTCTCGACTCGGATATCCAGGTAGGTGACGGGGGGGCCGAAGCGTCGCTCGAGGCGCTAGAGGAGCTGAGTCCCGAAGAGGACTTCGAACCGGTGGAAGGGCTCGTCAACAAGGAGACGATGACCCAGTCGCGGGAAGACGTGCTCCAGGATCCCGAGGTCGAGAGCGCGTCGAAGCTCACGCAGCAGGAGTTCGTCGGTGACGAGGCGGAGGGCCCGGCCGAGGCGCCGTGGGAGGACATCGCCGAGCTCGATGCTCTCGACGGCGGCGACGAGATCGCCGATCCCGACGTCGTGGCCGGGGCAGGCGCGGCGGCGGACGCCTTCACCGACTCGATGCTCGAGGGCTTGGCCGCTGCTGATCCCACCAGCGACGTCGAAAGTGACGCCGACGCGATCGACCTCGACCTGAAGGAGATGGAAGACTGGACGCCCGGCTTCCTTCAGGATGATGACCTCACCCCGGACAAGGGCGCTGCCCTCGGAGCTGAGGCCATCCTCGATGATGCCGACGGCGAGTTCTCCTTCGATTTCGGCGACGCGACGCCGCCAGAACCCGTCGAGCCCGAGCCGTCCGCGATCAGCGACGGTATGGTCACCGAGACCATGGCGGAGTTGTACGCGGACCAGGGACTCCTCGACGACGCCCTCGGCGTTTACCGCAAGCTCGCCGAAGCGCGGCCGGACGACGAGCGCCTCCAGGAGCGCATTTACGAGTTGGAAGAGAAGCTCGCCGACGAGAGCGACCAGCCGGCCGCCGGCTTCGAGCTCTCCGAGCTGCTCGAGTTAGGCGAGCCGCGCGTTCCTGCAGACCTCGAGCAAGAGGCCGTTCCGGCCGCCGACTTCTCGCTCGATTTCTCGGAGGCCGAACCGCAGGCCGAAGCGCCGCCCGCGGCGGCGGATTTCCTTGCCGAGCCCGCGGCGCCGGCGGAGCCGATCGCGGACGCCGAGCCCGAGCCCTCGTTCACCGAGCCCGAGCCAGCTACGCCGGCGCCGGTCGCCGCTGAGGGCGAATTCAGTTTCGCTGACGAAGCGCCGGTCGCGGGCTTCGACCAGCTCGACCCTTTCGCCGCTTCGTTCGACGTCATGGTCCAGCGAGACGGGCAATACGCCGAGCCGCCGCCGGCGTCCGAACCGGAGTTCGAGGGCCCCGTTCCGGTGACGGTGGACGGCCTTCCCATGAAAGACCCCGGCATCTTGCCGCCGGGCGCCGACATCCAGCCGGCACCCGGGTTGGTTGCTCCCGAGCCCGAGCCCGAGCCTGAGCCGACCCCGGAATTCGTCGAGCCCGAGCCCAGTTTCGCCGAGCCCAGTTTTGCCGAGCCGAGCTTCGACGAGCCGGCGTTCGACGAGCCCGCGGCCGCTCCACAGCCTGCGCTCTCCGAAGCCGGCGCCATGCCGACCATCGAGGAGTATCTGGAAGGGTTGCTGACCTACGACCCCGAGGCGCCCAAGCCGAGCCCGGAGACACCGGCGGCGCCAGCGGCCGCGGATGCGCCGCCCGCCGACGACTCGTCACCCGGGGGCGACGACAACGAGGACCTCGAGCAGTTCCAGGAGTGGCTGAGAGGCCTGAAGAGCTAACGGTCGGCGTCGTTCACGGCCCCAACCTCAACCTGCTGGGGACCCGCGAGCCGCAGACTTACGGCCACGAAGACCTGGAAGCGATCAACCGCCGCGTCTCCGAGGCTGCCGTCCAGCTTGGCGTCGGCACCTTCTTCTTCCAATCGAACATCGAAGGCGAACTGGTCGACTGGATCCAGCAGGCGCCGGGCCGTCTTGACGGACTGCTGGTGAACGCCGGCGGCTATACCCACACCAGCGTGGCCATCCGCGACGCGTTGGCCGCCGTCGCCATTCCCTTTGTCGAGGTGCATCTCAGCAACATCTTCGCCCGTGAACCGTTCCGTCAGCACTCCCATCTGTCGGACATCGCCGTCGGTTTGGTGACCGGGTTCGGCGGCGACAGCTATGTCCTCGCTCTCGAGGGACTCGTCGCCTACCTTCGGCGCTGATGAACGACACTAGCAGCGCCGCCGGCCGGCGGCTCGCCAGGGTCCGCGAGTCCATCGCTGAGCGCGGGCTCCACGGGCTGCTCGTCTCTCACCTGCCGAACCTCAGATATCTGACCGGCTTCTCCGGATCCAACGGCTGGCTTCTGCTCGCCGACGACAGGGCCGTCTTCTACACCGACGGCCGTTACCGGCAACAGATCGAAGAAGAGATCCCCGAGAGCCTGGGGTTCGAGTTCCAGGTCCCCAGCGAGGGTCTCTTGGGTGAGTTGGCCGAACGGGCGGACCAGCTGTTCGCCGGGTCCCGGGTCGGTTTCGAGGGCAGCCGCCTGAGCTACGACAATTGGACGCGCCTCTCGGAGGGCGCCGGCTCTGTAGAGTGGGTACCCGTCGCCGGCATCGTCGAGGGGCTGCGCGCCGTGAAGGACGATGCCGAGGTCGACGCCATACAGAAGGCGGCCGCCATCGCGGGCCAGGCGCTGCGCGAGACCCTGGCGGCGGTGGAGATCGGCGTGCGCGAGGCTGACCTGGCCGCCGAGCTCGACTACCGCATGGCCCGGCTGGGCGCCGAGCGGCCCGCTTTCGAGACCATCGTCGCCAGCGGACTCCGCACCGCTCTGCCGCACGCCGCTACCGGCATCAGGAAGCTCGAGGCCGGTGACCTGCTGCTCATCGATTTCGGCGCCCGCTGGCAGGGCTACAGCTCCGACATCACCCGCACCTTCGCCGTCGCCGAGACCACGCCTCGTGGGCTTGAGGTCTACGACGCCGTGCTCGCGGCCCAGCGGGCTGCCTGCGCCGCCCTAACAGCCGGCGTCCGCTCGGGCGACGTGGACGCCGCCGCCCGCGGGGCCTTCCAGGAACGGGGTCTCGAGGAGAACTTCGTACACAGCACCGGACACGGGTTGGGGCTGGAGGTCCACGAGGGACCCGCCTTGCGCCGGACAGGCGAAGAGCCCCTCGAGGCGGGAATGGTTGTAACCGTGGAGCCTGGCCTCTACTTTCCTGGCTGGGGCGGGGTCCGGATCGAGGACGACCTGCTGGTCACAGACAGCGAGCCGCGGCCGCTGGTGGACCTCGAGAAGCATGACCGGTTGAGGGCCCTGCCGCTTTAGGGCGAATCGTGCCATCTTATTCCCCAGCTACTAGCGACAACGTCTACTCATTCGAAGAGAGAATGGCTTCGACGGCAGATTTCCGTAACGGCATGGTCCTGCAGATCGACGGCGACCTGTTCTCGCTCACATACTTCCAGCATGTGAAGCCGGGGAAGGGCGGCGCCTTCGTCCGCACCAAGCTCAAGAACGTCATGACCGGGGCCGTCACCGAGAAGACCTTCCGCGCCGGTGAAAAGGTGGACGAGGTCCGCCTCGTCCGGAAGCCGGTCCAGTACAGCTACACCGACGGCCAGTTCTACTATTTCATGGACCAGGGAACTTTCGAGCAGATCCCGTTGCCCGCGGACACCGTCGGTGACGATCAGCTCGTCTATCTAAAAGAGAACATGATGTGCGAGGCACTCACACGCGACGACCAGCCGTTGTCCGTCGAGTTGCCGTTCTTTGTCGAGCTCGAGGTCACCGAAACCGAGCCCGGCGTGCGTGGCGATACCGCACAGGGTGGAACGAAGCCGGCGAAGCTCGAGACGGGTGCCGTCGTCCAGGTCCCGCTCTTCGTCGAGATTGGCGATGTGATCAAAGTCGATCGCCGCGAGAACAAGTACCTGGAGCGCGTCAGCTCATGATCGACCTGAAAAAACTGAAGCAGCTGATCGAGACCGTCGAGAACAGCGATATCGATTCCATCGAGATCAGGCGCTGGTCGACGACGATCCGCATCTCAAAGTCGCCACCTCTCATCAGTGGCGGCAACGCGGACGGTCCGTCATCGCTCCACTACTCGGCACAGGCCGGTAAC
>JBDHHX010000140.1:0-8759 GCA_039589155.1 Gemmatimonadota bacterium
CGTCGTCGGGCGAGACCTCCGCCGTCGCCGACGAGACAGCAGCGCTGGTCGTGACGTCCCAGCTGTTGGCGTCGCCCGAGTCGCCGTCGGCGCTCCCTTCGACGGCGCCCTGCGGCGTCTCCGGCGTGCTCGTGTCGTCCACTATCGAGGAAAAGGCCTGGCCCGTCGCGTCCGACGACGTCGGCGCGTCGGCGGTGAAGTAGGCCTGGATGCTGTCGGTGCTGGTGAGCTTGGTCGACAGGTTGAAGCTGATCAGGCGGCCCGACGTGTTGTCGGTGATGGTCGCCAGGGTGCCGCCGACCCGGACGCTGTCGAGCGTCGGGAGCCCGAAGGAGGCCGGCACGGTGATCTCGACGCTGTCGACGCCGGTATCGCCGGCACCGATCTGGGCTCGGATGGCATAGACGAACTCGTTGCCGGTTGAGTTGGTCTGCACCTCGTTGGGCGATATCTCGGCCGTGGCCAGGGTCACCGCGTTGTTGCTGGGGGGACCCGAGTCGCCCAGTCCGCCGCCGTAGAGGATCGAGCGGTAGATGAGCGTCTTGGTGTCGGCGGTGAAACATTCCCAGCATTCGCCCTCGGTGTAGAAACCGACGCGGCGGCCGTCGGCCGGGTTGCCGGTCTCCAGGGTCGCACCCGCTTCGTAAGCGACGATATAGCCCGTGGTCGCGTCGCCAACGGCGTGCATCAGGACCTCGGCGCCACTGCCGAAGCCCATGTCGCCGTAGCCCATCGGCGTGGCGGACGAATAGAGCGTGATGTTGCCGGTTGAGAACGGCTCGGTGATGTAATGCGTGTTGTCCGCGATGTAGCCGGTGGTCGGGCCGGTGCTCTCGCCGTCGTGAGCGGCCAACTCGAAGCCGTCCCAGTTTCCGACGTTGGGCATCACGACGCCGATGGTCAGGTTCGTCAAGTAGGCGTCGTCGACGGTGCTCGATTGGCACGTCTGCGAGACGTACAGCACATCGCTGTTGTAGAGATTGATGGTGTCCTGGACCTGCGCCCCGGTCAGGTTGTCGTTGATCATGTGGACGGTCAAACCCTGGCTCTCCAGGTACGCCTTGAGGCTGTCGTCCACAGGTTCGGGCGTGACGATATCGACCACCATCAGCAGCACGTCGCCGGTGACCGGTGGATTTTCCTCGGGGGCCGGCAGATCGTAGAAGCCGCCCGGCGTCGTGTTGTTTGCGTTGGCGACGATGGTGGAGAAGTACTCTCCTATACGCATGTTGGTGTGGATGCGGACTTCGTCCAGATCTCCATTCAACCGGTTACGGGTGGCCGGTGGGCCGCCACCGTCGGTGTCCCACTGGGCGCCCAACAGGATCGTGCGCGGCGAGGGGAAGCTAGCCGTCCCCGAGTTCGTGGAGCTGTCGTTGAGGGTGATGTAGGCACCGTCATAATAGACGCGGCCGACGCCGCCTTGGCGGACGAGGCCTATGTGGTGCCAGTTCCCATCGTCCGGGTCACCAGGGAGAGGGCCCTCATCGGAGATGATGCCGGCGCCGTCGGCTCGAAACTCGACGTCGTAGCCGTCAGCAGAGCCGTTGGAGTCGGTGTCTCGGATGGCCAGGCGGATCTCCGATTCGTCGCCGCCACCCCGGTCTTCGACGCCGACAATGTCGCCACTGTTCGACTGGCCCAGCGCCCGGAACCAACCCTCGAAGGTGTAGTCGCCGGTGAACGAGGAGGGCGCCCAGTTGGTGTCTATGTAGTCGCCCTGGCTTTTGACGAAGTTCTGCCCATCGCCGGCCATGCCGGACACGTCTGCGGTACCGTTGTTGGTGCCCGAGCCCTGGTTGCCGCTGGCATCGTTGAAGTCGTCGTGCAGGTGGTAAACCGCGTCGTAGCCGTCGCTCCACGTGCCCGCCTCCTCCTCCTGGTTCGGCGACGAGGCGTAGCCGTAGTACATGTAGATGTCGGTATCGACGCTCGAAGAAAGGTTGGCGACCTCGACCCAGGCGACGATGGCGCCGGTGCCGCCGGCGTAGTCCTCCATGTCGTGGTCGAGCTTGGTGACGCCATCATCTGTGGTGAACAGGATGTCGTAGCCGTCGCTGCGCGCCTTGTCCCTCAGGTCGGTGTCGGTGAAGTCGAGGAGAACCGGGAAGGTATCGAAGTCGGCGTCCACCATCGTCGCATCGATGGTGATCTTCTTACGGTACTGCCAGTTGGAGTCGTACCAGCCCTGGGCCTCCGCCTCCGCCGGTTGCCCAAACAGAACGAGGCCCGCCGCGCAGAGCACGGCCAGCCATCGGGCGCCGGTCAGCAGAGTACCGCCTAGCTTTGGTCTCGCTCCAATACCCATCAAAGTTCCTCTGACCCCTGGTACCTGGGGCCGAACTTCAACGATTCTACCCGCGCCGCGGGACGGCGCGGACGACTCCGGGCCCATCCGTGGCAGGAGTCGTGCCGGCGGCCTGTCGATCCTAAGTCGTTGTTCTGCAAGGACTTGAAATCGAAGAGCATGCCTCTCCGGGTACCGCTTGTTACCGATCGGTAACGAAGCCAGTAACGGGTTACAAGGTGCACCGTTGGCGGGATGCAGCCGGGTTGGCCCTCAATAGGGTCAGGCTTTTCTGGCTTCGTGGGGGGTTGGTGCTTGCCGGCAGGGAAAGCGGCCTAGGGCCGCTATTATACAGAGTTTACCGCGTAGACGGGCTGGTGTTCCAGCTTTAGATGGTGCGGTGGTGAGTGGTGCGGTGGTGCGGTAGCAATGTCGGCAGTAACCGCCGTACCACCGTACCACTTACCACCGTACCAGTTACAGAAGGCCGTATTTCTTCCGCTTCTCCCACAGGTTTTTCCGCGAGATCCCCAGTACTTCGGCCGCCCTCTGAATGCTGCCGTCGCACTCCTCGAGCGTCTTGCTGATGTACTCCTTTTCGGCGTCCGCGAGGTTGAGGCCCTTGGGTACGCGGAAGGCGTCGGGGGTGTCCGTCGCTGCAGTTCTGGCGGTGATCTCGATGGATCCGAGGTCTGGCAGATCCTCGGGTCTGAGCTCGGACTCCTTGGCGAAGATCATGGCGCGCTCGATGACGTTGCGCAGCTCGCGAACGTTGCCGGGCCAGTCCCACGCGGTGAGGACGGCGAGTGCATCATCGCTGATCCTCTCGACCTGCTTGCGGAACTCGCCGTTGAAGACCTCGCGGAAGTGCTCGGCCAGCAGCGGCAGGACGCTCTTCACGTCGCGGAGCGGCGGCAGCGAGTGAGTGGCGACGCTGATCCGGTAGTAAAGGTCGGCACGGAAACCGCCGCTGCGGACAAGCTCCTCGAGGTTCTGGTTGGTGGCGGTGATGACGCGCTGATTGACCTCGATCTCCTCGGTGCCGCCCAGGCGACGGAAGCGCCGCGACTCGAGGAAGTTCAAGAGCTTGGCCTGGAGCTCGAGCGAGAGGTCGCCGATCTCGTCCAGGAACAAGGTGCCGTCGTCGGCTACCTCGATCAGCCCGCGCTTCGATTCGCGGGCGTCGGTGAAGGCGCCCTTCTGGTACCCGAAAAGCTCGGCCTCCAGCAGGTTCGAAGGAAGCGCCGAGCAGTTGATCTCGACGAACCGTCCATCGGAGTGGGGGCTGGAGTAATGGATCGTTCTCGCCACCAGGTTCTTCCCCGTCCCGCTCTCGCCGAGCAGCAGCACGGTGGGCCGCGGGATGTCGGCGATCGCCTTCACGAACTGTCGGACCTCGTCGATCTGTGCGTGGTCGCCGAGGATGGCACGAAGCGAGAACTCCTCCTGGCGGACCTGCTGTATCGACGCGACTTCCTCTCGCAGCGGTTTCTCGTCGAGCGCCCGAGTCAGCAGCGTGGTCAGCTCGTCCATGTTGACGGGCTTTGTCAGGTACTCGGTGGCGCCGGCCTTGAGCGCATCGATAGCGCTCGCCATGTCGGCGTGAGCGGTGAGGACGAAGATCGGCAGGTGGGGGTCGGATTGGCGCAGCCGGCGGGCGACTTCGATCCCGGAGAGGCCCGGCATCACCAGGTCGGTGATGACCGCGTCCGGCGGCTCCTCGGCACGGCGCTCCTGGAGCGCCTGGTAACTGTCGAAGATCTCGTTGCGGAAACGGCCCGTCTTGCCGAGGTTGGCGGACAGCAGCTTGGCGTAGGTGATGTCGTCGTCGAGGATGTAGACTTTCGGTATCATCGCAGCAATATTTACATGTTGCCGCTGAAGTTACAAGTCCGGGTCCCCCAGAAGCCCCGCCCTCAACTACCGATCCTAATGGATGATGCCTACCGAGTCGTCCTCGTCGACGACGACCCCGATCTCCGTAAGCTGGTCAAGTTGACCCTGGAATTCACGGCCGGCTGGCAGGTCTCCACCGCCGCCGACGGGACCGAGGGCATCGAGACCGTACGCAACGAGCAGCCGGACGTGGCGGTCGTCGACATCATGATGCCGGACATGGACGGCTACGAGGTCTGCCGTCGGCTGAAGGACGATCCCGAGACCGAGGGCATACCGGTCGTGTTTCTGACCGCGCGGAAGGAGCTGGACCGGGAGAAGGTGAAGGCGTGCGGCGCGCACGGCGTCGTGGTGAAGCCGTTCGAGCCGGAGCTCCTGGCCGACGAGCTGCGACAGCTCTGCGACAGAGAGAGGTCCTAAAGGTGTCCGGGCCTGGCGACGGGCCGGGGCGCAGCGAAGAAGAGCTGCTGGCCGAGATCTTCCGCGAGTTCCGGGAGGGGCTGCCGGTACGCCTGGAAACGCTGCGGTCGGCGCTCGAGCAACTGGCCGACGGAGACGGTGAAGCGGCCGAACTCTTCTACCGCACGGCCCACTCGCTCAAGGGGACGGCGCCTTCATTCGAGGCCGACGAGCTGGTGGGGCCGGCGACGGGCCTGGCGGCCGCCGGTCTCGCCTGGTACGAGGGCAGCGAACCACAGGCGGACCAGATTTCGGCCGCGTTCGAAGAACTGGACCGGCTGGGCGAAGCGGTGAGCCGCTACGTAGACCGCATGGAAGGCGACGCAACCGAATGACTTCGGGTACGGGATCCAGCGATTTGCAGGCCGCGCGTCTCGAGGTCGTGGGTGAGCTCGCATCGCTCATCAACAGCACCAACGACCTGGACGAGATCTTCCGCACGGCGATCCTCAAGCTGAAACAGGTGCTGGAATTTCGGCGGGCGAGCGTGGTGCTCGTATCCGAGGACCGAGCGACCTATTACCTGCATACGCTCTACGACACGGAGCGCGGCGGCTTCGTCGATGAGGAAGGCGTTTTCCCCATCGATCGCGGGCTGACCGGCCAGGCGATCCAGAGCGGTGAGGCGATCCGCGTCGATGGGTTCGCGGGGACCGACGGCATCCGCACGGGCCGCGAGGGTGGCGTCTCGGCGCTGATCGTTCCGCTCACCGTGGACGGCGCGGTGATTGGCACGTTGAACTTCGGCGTGCAGGAGTCGGAGAGATACGAGGAGTCGGATCTGGAGCTGGCCGTGCTGCTGGGCCGGCAGATCGCGACATCGCTGCATTACTCGAAGCTGTTGGCCACCATCAGCCTGCAGCAGGAGGCGCTGGCGACCGAGCACTCGCAGGTGCAGTCGGAGCGCACCCGGCTGGAGGCGCTCATCGATGCCAGCGATGCGGCGATCATGATGGTGAGCGGCGACCGGGTGGCCCATGCGAACAATGCCATGGCCGAGCTGCTGGCATTGCCGCGCGAGGTGGTGATTGGCACCTCCCTGGAGGAGATGAACAAGGTGCTCGCCCGCTCGCTGGCGGATGCGTCGACGCTCGACGCGCAGACGGCGGCGCTGGGCGGCAACGGCCCGCTGAACGACCGGGTCGAGTTCCACTTCCCTCGCAAGCTGGTCTGCCAGCGCACGGTGACTTCGGTGCGCGGCGATGACGGTGCGACGCTGGGGCACCTGGTGCTCTACCGCGACGTCACGAGGGAAGCGGAGGCCGAGGCGGCGAAGAGCGAGTTCGTCTCCCTGGTGAGCCACGAGCTGCGCACGCCGCTGACCTCGGTGAAGACATCGCTTAACCTGCTGGGCCGGGGCGCTGCAGGCGATGTGAGCGAAGGGGTCAGCGATCTGCTGGAGATCGCGCTCCGCAACCTGGACCGGCTGATCCGCCTGGTCGACGATCTGCTGGACCTGTCACGGATCGAGAGCGGGCGGCTGGTGACGAAGCTGACACCGATCCCGCTGGACGAAGTGGTGTCTCGCTGCATCGACTCGGTGGACGGGTTCGCCCACGAGCGTAGCGTGAAAATCGAGCCGGCAGAATCGGACGCTGGGCTTTCGGTGATGGCGGATGCCGATCGCTTGCAGCAAGTCATCGTGAATCTGCTGTCGAACGCGATCAAGTTTTCTCCCGAGGGCAGTCACGTCAGGCTGCGTTGGTGGAAGCAGAGCGAGCAGGCCGTGATGGAGATCGCGGACGAAGGGCCCGGGATCCCGGAAGAGCGACTGGAAGAGATCTTCGACAAGTTCCGCCAGCTGGAGCGCACCGCGACCCGCAAATACGGGGGCGCCGGGCTGGGGCTGGCAATCAGCCGGACGATCGTCGAGCAGTTCGGCGGCGACCTCTGGGCGGAGAGCGAGGAAGGGAAGGGATCGAGGTTCTTCCTGCGTCTGCGCCTGACCCAGGTGGAGCCCAAGATCGAAGCGGTTGCTGCCGAGGAGGTCGGCCCGCGCAGCGTTCTTCTGGTGCTCCACGACCCCGACCTGCAAACGTTGCTGCGTACCCAGTTCGAGAACGCCGGCTGGGAGGTTCACGTGACCGGATCCGGCGCGGCGGCGCTGGGTTGGGCGCGGGGCGGCGTTGGCTTCATCGTGGTCGCCGTCGAGCTGGAGGACATGCACGGCCTCGAATTCCTTCAGCGGCTGCGGGGCTCCGCCGCCGCCGTCGACATCCCGGCGTTGCTCTTCGGGCCCGGCAGCGACACCGCCCAGGCGGTGGCTTTCGGCGCCGACGGATGGCTGGCCGGCGACGCCGACAGGCTGCTCGAAGAGGGCGATCGTCTGGTCGCCACGCCGCGGCGCCGGATAATACTCATCATCGAGGACGACCCGGCGGTCCGCATGGGCCTGGCCCGGGGGCTTCGCCGGGCCGGTTACGCCTGCCTCGAGGCGGCCAGCGGCGAGCGTGGGCTGGAGTTGGCCCGCAAGCGGACCCCCGACCTGGTGCTCACCGACATGCACGTCCCCGGCAAAGATGGGCTGATGGTATTGCGCGAGTTCCGCGCCGACCCCAAGCTGGCGGATGTTCCCGCGATCGTGGTCACGGGCCACGCGGTGCAGGACCAGAAGGATGCAATCGCGGCGCTGCAGGCGCAGTTCATCTCGAAGCCGCTCGGCACCGCGCTGGTGCTCCGCGAGATCGAGCGGCTCCTGGGCCGCTAGCGGGTCAGCTCGTTAGTCGCTGCTCAACTTGTCCACACCACAGGCTACAGCATGGAAAAGATCGTCGAGTGCGTACCGAATTTCTCCGAGGGGCGGAACGATGCCGTCATCAAGGAGATCACCGATGTGATAGAGAGCGTGGCCGGCATCAGCTTGCTGGATGTGGATCCGGGCCGCGACACGAACCGGACCGTGGTCACCTTCGTCGGCGATCCCGAGGCCGTTCAGGATGCGGCGTTCCGCGCGGTGAAGCGCGCTTCGGAAGTGATCGACATGCGCGAGCACCAGGGCGCCCATCCGCGTTTCGGCGCCACCGACGTCTGCCCCTTCGTCCCGGTGTCCGGCGTCACCATGGACGACTGTGTCGAGATCGCGCGACGTGTCGGCAAGCGGATCGGCGATGAGTTGGGGATTCCGGTCTATCTCTACGAGCATGCGGCGAGCCGTCCGGAGCGCGCCAACCTGGCGAAGGTCCGCGCCGGCGAGTACGAAGGTCTGCCGGAGAAGCTGAAGGACCGCGAATGGAAGCCGGACTTTGGGCCGGCGAAATTCAACGCGACCGCGGGCGTCACCGCCGTGGGTGCCCGCGATTTCCTCATCGCCTACAACATCAACCTGAACACCACCGACCGGCGCTACGCGAACGAGATCGCCTACGTGGTCCGCGAGCGCGGGCGCTGGAAGCGAACGGGCAACACCGACCCGTTCTACTACAAGGGCGAAGTCGTTCGCTTCCCGGAGGATGGCACCTACCCGTGCGGACCCTGCGACTTCGTCGGCTCGTCGTTCGACGAGTTGGAGAAGCACTACCGCGATGAGCATGGCGGCGATCTGAGGAAGCGCTACGAAGACATTGCCATCGATCCGGATAACCCGACCGGTCCCGTCTTCAACGATGGGATGTTCACGAATGTGAAGGGCATCGGCTGGGTGATCGATGACTACAAGCGGGCCCAGATCAGCATGAACCTCACCAACTACAAGATCACGCCGGCCCACGAGGTGCTGGAGGCCGCCCGCGAGGAGGCGCGTAAGCGGGGGATCGCTATCACCGGCTCCGAGGTTGTTGGCGTCGTGCCTTACGAGGCGATGCGCGAGTCCGCCGTTTTCTACTTGAGGCGAATGCAGAAGTCCACCGGCCTACCGGTACCCGACCTGATGGAGACGGCGATCCAGTCCATGGGCCTGCGGGACGTTGCGCCGTTCGAAGCCGAGGAGAAGATCCTCGGCATGCCACGCATCGAAGGCGCGCTGGTCAACCGGCGGACCTACGACTTCGTCGACGAGGTTTCTCGCGACACGCCGGCCCCCGGCGGCGGTTCGGTGGCGGCGCTCGCCGGCGCGCTGGGCGGCGCACTCGCCGGGATGGTCGCCAACCTGTCGGTGGGGAAAGGCGAGTTCGATTCGCAC
>JBDHHX010000141.1:0-8614 GCA_039589155.1 Gemmatimonadota bacterium
GGCGCACTCGCCGGGATGGTCGCCAACCTGTCGGTGGGGAAAGGCGAGTTCGATTCGCACTACGAAAAGCTCTGCTCCATCGCCGAGCGCGCTCAGCAGGTGAAGAACGACCTGGTGCGGGGCGTCGATGATGATACCAGCGCCTTCGACCTCGTCATCGAGGCAATGCGGATGCCAAAGGACACCGACGAAGAACGCGCCGTGCGGGCGCAAGCGATGCAGGAGGGCTACAAGACGGCGACACGCGTACCGCTGAAGACGGTGCAGGACTGCCGCGAGGCGCTGACGCTTTGCGTGGAGATGGCGGCGATCGCCGACCCCGAGATGGTGAGCGACGTGGGCACCGGCGCGCACATGGCCGCGGCAGGCGCGCACGCCGCCGCCTACAACGTGCGCATCAACCTGCGTCATATCTCTGACGATGCGTTCGTGAAGGAGATGCGTGATGCGGTGGAGGCGTTGGTGGCGGAGTGTGAGGGGCTCAAGACGAAGGCAGTGGCGCGGGTGGAGGGGGTGTTGGGTGGTTAGTGGTGCGGTGGTGCGGGGGTAGGGGGTAGGGAGTTGTCGCCAGAGGAAGCCGCGGTGGCGTTGCGTGAGGAAATCGAGGAGGGGTTGGCCGATCTCGGTGCGGAGGTGCGTGCCTGCGCGGTGGAAGCGCCGAGCGACCTGGGCGCCGATTTGTGCTTTCGGATCCGGCTCGAGATGGGGGAAGGCCTCATGGAGTGCGAGCTGCCGGCGGGCCTGGCGATGGCGTATCTGGCCGACGAAGAGGCCGCGGTGGACGAGTTCAAGCGCTGGCTGCGGAACACGGCGACAGTATGACCACCGCACCACCGCACCACTCACTACCGCACCACGAGAGTGGCGCAACTGACGGTTTCTTTTTAGCTTACAAGGTTGGCCGTAGGCCGGACTCCCGCCGACCCTGGTGCCAAGCGGCTCAATCGAAGTCAAGCAAAGGATCGATGACGACCAGGCGGAGGCACGGATGCGTCGCCCAACGATCGAGCTAATTCTTCTCCTTTCATTCGCTGCGGCTGAGGCCGTCGTCCTCTATTTTGTGGAGGATCAGGCGGCGCGGCTCAGCGTCGGTCTTCTGCTGCTCGCGCCGATGATCTGGCTGTCATCGCGACTCGGGTTGGCCGATCTCATCACCCAGTCACCGTCGGCCCGAGTTCACAAGCGTCGCTTCACTCGACTGCGAGGACAGGTCCAGCAGTTGCTCGACGAGATTCGCAGACTCAACTGGATGGCAGTGGACGCGGAGCGCGGATTCCGTAACCGGGAGAAAGCGCTGCGCGAGATGGACGTGATCGAGGTGCGCCTGAAGGATCTGATTCAGGAGATCAGGAGCACTGCTGGCCAAGGGACAGCCCATGAAGAGGTGGTCGTGGAGGGGGGAGGGGAAGAGGCAACGGCGAGCTGACGTTTTCGATCGCGAGCGACGCCGGGCTCGCCCTGCAGGCGACCGGCGACGCTGCAGCCGCAGCACTACCGATCCCAGGCACTCATGAGTCCCAGCATACTAGAGATATTCGCCGCCGATGCCCGCAAGTACGTCGATCGTCTCCGCGATGCGATAAACGCGGAGGGCGGTGCGGATGTGGACAGCATGCGCCGCGCATCGCGACGTCTTCACCACGCGGCCGTGCTGGCCAACCACACCCCGGTCACTAACGCGGCACAGGCGATGCAGAAGGCCACCGTCCAGCTGATCGCCGGCAAGCGGACGATGACCAACGATTTGCGCGGCGCTCTGCAGGCGACGGTCGGCGCGCTGGACGCGGTGGTCGCTGCGCTGCCGCAGAAGGATCAGGTGGCGGAGAGCATCCTGAAGGATGCCATTGGCAGCTTGGGGGGTGGCCCGGCCGATGTCGCCATGGCACCTGATGTTGATATGGGGGTGACCGCGTCAGAGGCGCCCACCGTCGAGCTGGAGCTGGATGAGGCGGACACGGTGTTGGGTGCGCTGATCGGCGACCTGGGCGACGCGATCGAGCGGCTGGAGAACGATCCGCGTGATCGGGAACCGCTCAAGGTGATGCTGCGAAAGATCCGCCGCTTGCGCGAGCTGGGCCGGGTCGAGGTGCTCTCGCCGGAGGACAAGGCGCTGAGCGCGGTAGAGGAGCTCATCCTGCAGATCGCCGACCTCAACGCCACGGTGGGGCCCGGCTATCTCACGGTCTTCCGGCACGCCCGCGAGGTGCTGGAAGGGATGCAGAAGGGCGGTTCCGCGGCTCCTGCCGTGGACCAGGTCGGCGGCCGTGCCGTCGAGGTGGATCGCCTCAAAGACAGCGTGATGGAGAAGGTTCGCCGCGCACGCCAGGTGGTTTGGGTGAGCGACCTCTTCTACCCGGAGGGCCCTCACGTGGTCGAATGTCCCGCGGCCACGGATTCGGGTGGCTCGATGGAGAGCTACTTCCTGACCGAGGCGGCGCAACGACTCGAGCGCAGCGAGAATCTGCAGAAGACGATGCTCGAGTCGAACCCGGAGCAGATGCGGCTGGCGGGAGAATCGCTGGCCCACACGCTCCGACATCTGCGCGAGCGCGCCGCGGCGTTCAACCACATGGCGATGGGTCGTGTTACCCGACGCGCCGCCGCGGCCCTGCGCGCTCAGCTGGTGAAGCCGCCGGCCAACGTCAGAAACATAGCCACCGGCCTGGGCGATGTGCTCGCCTCTCTTCGCATCTATATCGAGACCGACGACGAAATAGTCCGCGCCAAATCCGTGAAGGATGCTGAGGAGGCGCTCAGCGTGACGATCCTCGGTGGTGCACCGCAGGCGGCGCCGGATGAGCCGGAGTTCGACCCCGATGCGGCGCTCCAACGGGCGCTGTCCCTTAGAACCCGAGTCGACGAGCGACTGCGGGAGATCAGCGGCCCCGAGGCCGAGGGACTGCAGGAGGACTTGGAGGAGCTGTTCGACCTCATCGCGCTCTACGTGGCGGCCTCGGCGGAGCGACATTGATGTGGTGAGTGGTGCGGTGGTGGGTGGTGGGTGGTGCGGTGGTGAGTGGTGCGGTGGTGGGTGGTCAGTGGTAGGGGGTAGGGGGTAGGGAGTAGACGTGAAAGAGGGGAGCCAGGACGAGTAGGATCCGGATCCCCTTTTTTGTTGGGCACCTGGCCGGCGACTTGCCGGCTTATTTCTTCTTCTTCTTTCTCTTCTTCTTCTTCTTGTCTTCTTCTTCTTCTTCTACGTCCTCATCTTCCTTCTCTTCTTCGTCGTCCGCTGGTTCTTCTTCCTCTTCCTCTTCGCCCTCTTCTTCTTGTTCTTCTTCCTCCTCTTCCTCTTCCTCTTCCTCTTCCTGCTCTTCTTCTTCCTCCTCTTCCTCTTCTTCCTCTTCTTCCTCTTCTTCTACCTCTTCCTCTTCGGCCGCGTCTTCTATGTCGGCGACTTCTTCTTCTTCTTCTTCAGAATCGCCGGCCTCATCCGCGTCGTCTTCTTCGCTGTCTTCGGCCCGGTCACGGTCTTGTTGCTCGGCGAGCGCCTGGGCCTCTAGCTCGTCGAGCATCTGGTCTGTTTCGTCATCCTCCTCTGATTCCGCATCGCCGACAACGGCTGCGCCCCCCTCGCTAGGGTTGTCGTGTCCCCTGGGCATGACGACCTTCGGCTGAGTCACCATACCGGATGTGCCGGGCTCTTCGAGCGGAGTGGGCACGCCAGCGGCTTTGCGCACGTCATTGATCAGGTCGCGCATCTGCGCCGCCATGCGGTCCAGCTCGGCGTGAGCATGGCGCGGTGAGACTTTGCCTTCGCGACCGTCGATGGCGATCCGGTTCATGTTGCGGACCTGTTCCAGGAGCCGCTCGGTCGAGGCACGCAAGCGACCATACTTGCGGCGATCCAATCCTCCCGACTTGGCCCGCATCTGCTCGAGCAGCGGGTTCTCCACCTCGAGCTCTTCGCTCGTCTGTGAGAAGTAGATGACGCCCACGAAGATGGCTACCGCGGCGAGGACGCGAAGCGGAGTGTCCTGAATGGCAACAACTGCGAGGGCGAGCAGGATACCGCCAAACGCCACAACGGCCCAGTTGATGCCTGCATCGGCTGATTTGCGTTCGGCCATCGCTATAGGGCCTCCGGCAGTCGATGGTGAATGATCAGGGGCCTGATCAGGCGGGGAAGTCTATATAGGATGCACTCTCAGGGCCGTTGGCGCTAGTCTTCAGGCGGCGATTGCGCGGGGGGCGCTCATCGGCCGATCTTCCTACAGCCGCCCGTGTCGTGGCGCGAGAGAACGGAGAACCAATGGGCAAGACATCCCCGGGTGAGAACCGGGTCATCCGCGTGGCCCTCTGCCAGCGCAACATGGTCGTTGGCGACATCGAGGGTAACGTGGCGCGCATCCGGGAGAGTCTGTCCGAGGTTCGAGAGGCAGGCGCCGACCTGGTTCTGTTCCCCGAGCTCACAGTGACGGGCTATCCGCCCGAGGACCTGCTCCTCAAGCCGCACTTCGCGGAAGAGGCCGAGGCTGCGCTCCGCGATCTGGCGTCCGATGTGGTGGACGTAGTGGCGGTGATCGGCTTCCCGGAACTGCGCGATGACCTGTTCAACACCGCGGCGGTGATAACCGGCGGCGAGATCGCGGCCACCTACCGTAAGCGCTATCTGCCCAACTACGGACCGTTCGACGAGCAGCGATACTTCGCTCGAGGCGAGGAAGCGTTGGTGCTCGACATGGACGGTGTGAAAGTGGGCGTGACGATTTGCGAAGACCTCTGGTACCCGGGCGGCCCGGCCCAGTGGTCGGCCATCGACGGCAAAGCGGATGTGCTGGTCAACATCTCGGCGTCGCCATACAGTCGTGGCAAGGGCGTGATGCGGGAGCAGATGCTGGCGACGCGCTGCGAGGACTACAGCTGCTACCTGGCGTTCTGCAATACGATCGGCGGCCAGGACGAGTTGCTGTTCGACGGGCATAGCGTAGTGATCGATCCGCGCGGCGTGGTGCTGGGCCGCTGCCGGCAGTTCGAGGAGGACACGCTGATACTCGATCTCGACTTGCATGGCGTTTCGCGGCGCCGGCTTCACGATCCGCGCTGGCGGCAGCGACCGACGGGTGCCGCCGATCGCGTGAGTCTGGCCCCGGTTCGCCGCCCACGACGCAAGAAACCCGAACTCGACCGCCGGCCGCTGGTCGGCCCGCTGGCCGCAGAGGAAGAGGTCTACACGGCACTCACTCTCGGTACGCGTGAGTACTTCAGCAAGAACGGATTCAAGCACGTCGTCCTCGGCCTCTCGGGCGGCGTCGATTCGGCGTTGGCCCTGGCCATCGCGGTGGATGCCCTTGGCGCCGATGCGGTCACTGCCGTTTCGATGCCATCGCGCTATACCGCGGACCACAACCGCGAGGACGCAGCCGAGTGCGCGCGCCGTTTGGGCGTCGAGTTGCTTGAGATACCGATAGACGGCGTGTTCGGATGCTACCTTGAATCGCTGAAAGAGCCGTTCGCCGGCACCGAGCCCAGCGTGGCCGAGGAGAACATCCAGGCTCGCATCCGCGGCAACTTTTTGATGGCGCTCTCCAACAAGTTTGATTGGCTGGTTCTCGCCACCGGCAACAAGAGCGAGTACAGCGTCGGCTACGCCACCCTGTATGGCGACATGGCGGGCGGCTTCGCGATTCTCAAGGACGTGCCAAAGACGTGGGTCTACCGGCTGGTGAATTGGCGCAATCGGGAGAGTGAAGTCGTTCCGGCCCGCGTGCTGGAGAAACCCCCATCGGCCGAGTTGCGCGAGGGCCAACTGGATTCCGACACGCTACCGCCGTACGAGATCCTCGATCCTATCCTCGAAGCCTACGTCGAGGAGGACCGTGCGCCTGAGGAAATCGAGAAGCTCGGCTTCGATCGCGATCTGGTCTACCGCGTGGTGGAGATGATCGACGGCGCCGAGTACAAGCGGAGACAGGCGCCGCCGGGAATTCGTATTTCCGCCAAGGCCTTTGGCAAGGACCGCCGCCTTCCGATCACCAACCATTATCGTCCAGCGCGGGACGACTAAGACTACGATTGGACTACGACGGTGACTGTGACAAGGAGCCCCCTAGTCACCGTCATAGTCCTAGTCCAGTCTTAGTCGTAGTCCAGTCTTAGTCGTAGTCCTAGTCGTTGCCGTCGGTTGAGACGGCGCGAACGTCGAGGTCGCCGCCCTCCTTCGCCACCGACAGGACGATCGAAGTGTTGGTGCTCTCGATCTCCGGATGGGAGAGCATCCGCTTGATCTCCCGGTTCATGCTCTCCTCGTCGGGATACTTGCCGATCACCAGAACGTCGTAGTCACCCGTGATCTCGTAAACGTCGACCAGCGTCTCCTCCTTCACCAGCTCGCCAACGATCCGCGGCATGTCGACACCACGCGCCTTGATCTTGGTGATCGCCGTCAGCCGGTAGCCCAGCTTTCCGTAGTCCAGCACCGGCTTGTATCCCTTGATCGTTCCGTTCGCCTCCAGCTGCTTCACCCGCTGGCTGACCGTAGAGGTCGAAACGCCCAGCAGCTCGGCGATCGTGCGCAGCGATGCGCGGCCGTCTTTGCGCAACTCTTCCAGTATGTCGAGATCGAGGCCGACGTGGGTCATTTGTGGTGCGGTGGTTAGTGGTGTGGTGGTGCGGTGGTTGACGGGTCTAGCGCCTTTCCCACCGAGAGCGACTATAGCAGGAATGTACGACCCTAAACGACTGATGTGCAAGATTGTACGATAATAGTAGAAATTGCTAGACGAACATCTGATCCATCGCGCCCGCTCTCACCACTTGCTGACCACCGCACCGCCGCACCACTCACCACCGCACCACCTTGCGCGCTCTCAGCAATCGCGGTCGTTTGAGTATCTAAGAGGGAGAACGGGAAATGACAGAGCTGGAGAAGTACTGGAAGCGACTGTACGAGTTGCCGGGGATCGTGAAGCGGCCGGAGCTGGCGAAGCTCGAGGCGTTGAAGGAGTCGGGGAGCCGGGTGCTGGTGGAGGAGCGCACGGACTTCCAGCGGGTGCTGCTGGTGGAGACGCCGAAGAAGGAGTTGATGCTGTTGCTGGACGGCGAGATCCAGTTCTACAGCGGGGACGAGCATCGGTTTCACGAGTCGCTGGCGCTGGTACCGTTTCTGTATCGGCGGGCGCCGATGCGGCGGGTCGGCGTGATGGGCGGTGGCGACGGGCTGATCGCGCGCGAGCTGCTGGGTCGCTACGGAGACGAGGTGGAGCGGATCACGATCGTCGATATCGATCCAGCGGTAACCGAGATGGCGAAGACGGTGCCACAGCTGGTGGAGTTGAGCGAGGGGAGCTTGTTGGACGGGCGGGTCGAGGTGGTGAGCGTCGATGCGCTGACGTACGTGACGGACGAGCCGTTCGATCTCATTCTGTGCGATCTCCCGGATCCGACGAGCCCGATTCTGGGGCGCCTTTACAACCAGGAGTTCTACCGGCATCTGCGCTCCCAGTTGAGCCCGGAGGGTCTGCTGGCGGTCCAGATCATCTACGTTCCGCCGCTGTTCGACGGGGTGCACGCGACTCTCAACAGCGTGTTCCCGGCGGTGGAGGCGTACGCGGTCTGGATGTACAGTTTCGTGCGCGCCGGTTTCGGGATATGCGGGCGGCGTCCTTTGGAGCGCCGACACGGGTTGCCGGAGGGCACGCGGCACCTGACGCCGCAGGCGCTGGACCAGATGTTCTATTTCGCCCCCGACGAACCGCGTGCGGAAGTGTCCGAGGTGAGCACGGATGAGAACATGAAGGTGCTCGAATGGTACGAGACGTTCCTGAGGGACTACTTCGAGGAGCGGATCCTTTACTACTGATTAGGTCGATTACGACTACGATCACGAGCAGGAGCAGAAGTTCTCGTCCTCGCTCCTGCTCGTGATCGTGATCGTAATCGTAATAGGCCGGATCAGATCTCGCTGTGGTTCAGAAACCCTCGGAAAACGAGGTCGCTCTCGGTTCGCGCCGCACCTAGCCGCTCGCTGATGTAGTCGCGGGCCCGCTCGGCTCGTTCGGCGAGTGCGCAACTCACGATATCCACGGACGCGTATCCGTGCTCCGGGTAGGTATGGATGGCGAAGTGTGACTCCCGGATGGGCAGGAAGACGGTCAGGCCCTGGCCCGGGTACCGGTATGCGGCCGGCTCTGCCAGTGGGTGCATCGAGGCTGCCGCGGCAGCGCCGGTCAGGATGCTCCCGATTCGATCGGGGTCGTTCAGCAAATGGGAATCCACGCCGTACAACTCCAGCATCACGTGAGTCAGCACGGCGCGCTCCGTCGCCACTTCCGCTGGAGCCACCTTGTGCATTTTCACCCCCCCCAGGTCAGTTGAGTTGTAGGTTTTTCCCAGAATGCAAGTATAAAAGGACCTCAAGGGCCGGGGCGCAATAGGCGCCGGCCCGTTCACTGCGGACGATCCGGGTCGTCAATCGGTCTTCTGGAAAGTTCCGACGACCAAAGTCTCCTCGCGCACGCCGTCGCCGTCGAGGTCCAGGGGGTAGGTGAGTTTGAGGGTCAAGCCGCCGCTGCGCTCGGAAAGGAAATGCTCGGCTGCCCGAGGCTGCTCGTGGCCATCGGCGCCCAGAGCCAGACTCATCGTGCGGTCATCCAGGGACAAGACCGAGAATTCG
>JBDHHX010000142.1:0-8570 GCA_039589155.1 Gemmatimonadota bacterium
CCAATGAGAGACTGACTCGGGAATACGCCGAGACGCGGATCCGCTGGGAGCCGCTGTACGAGGCCACGCAGATGAAGGGTGACGGCGAGGCGCACCCTTTCCTCTCGCCCGATGACGAGTTCGCCGACTACGAGACCTGGGACAAAGGCAACCTCAACCTCAGCGAACTGAAGACCGACGACATGCTCCAGTACGAGTATGCCCGTACCGCGCTGCAGCTAGGGCTGCAGGTCGAGCAGCGGGTCGGCGTCAATCCGTACAAGTTCGGCATGATCGGCTCCACCGATAGCCACACGTCGCTGACCACGGCCGCGGAAGAGAACTTCTTTGGCAAGCACTCGGGCTCGGAGCCGGGCCCAATGCGATGGGACCACCCGGTACTCGCCATGGGCGACGTGGCGATCATGGGTTGGGAGCAAGTCTCATCCGGCTATGCAGGCGTGTGGGCAACGGAGAACACCAGGGAAGCGATCTGGGATGCGATGAAACGGCGTGAAGTGTACGCGACGACCGGCTCCCGCATGATGGTTCGCTTCTTCGGCGGTTGGGAGTTCACGGAAGAAGACGCGCATAGCCGCCTGCCTGCCAATGTCGGCTACACGAAGGGCGTCCCCATGGGTGCTGACCTGCCGCCCGCGCCTGACGGCAGGGCTCCGACCTTCTTGGTGGCGGCGCTGAAGGACCCGTACTCCGGCAACCTCGATCGTATCCAGATTGTGAAGGGGTGGCTGGATGACGACGGCGATCGCCACGAACGCGTCTACGACGTGGAGTGGTCCGGCGATCGCACGATCGGTTCCGACGGGGTGCTGCCGCCGGTGGGCAACACGGTGGACGTTGCCAACGCCACGTGGACCAACACGATCGGCGATCCGGAGCTGATCACCGTTTGGACGGACGCGGATTTCGATGCGGACGTACCGGCGGTCTACTACGCGCGGGTAATTGAGATCCCGACGCCGCGCTGGACGGCGTACGATGCGAAGCGCTTCGGCATCACGATGTCGGATGAGGTGCCGATGGTCACGCAGGAGCGGGCGTATACGAGTCCGATTTGGTATACGCCTTGATTGGTAGGTGGTAGGTGGTAGGTGGTAAGTGGTAGGTGGTAAGTGGTAGTAAGACGCAATAGCCTCAACCAGGAAGGAACAGCAATGAGCAAGAGTTCGATGGTTGTTTTGCTGCTAGCCGGGGCTTTCTTCGCGGTCCCCGCTTTGGCTCAGGACCCGGTTCCTCCGCCGGAATCGCTGGAGGGCGCGTTCAAGGCGCAGAAGCACTTCTCACCGTATGCGGGGCGCAACTTCCCGACCGAGGTTTTCTGGGGCGACACGCACCTGCACACGGGGATGTCGATGGATGCGGGCGCTTTCGGCGCACGGCTCTCACCGGTGGATGCCTACCGCTTTGCCCGCGGTGAGGAACTCACTTCATCGACCGGTCTTCAGGTGAAGCTCTCGCGGCCCCTCGACTTCCTCGTCGTCGCGGATCATTCGGACAACATGGGATTCTTTCCGCGGCTGTATGCGGGCGACCCGGCAATGCTCGCCGATCCGACCGGCAAACGATGGTACGAGATGATCCAGGAGGGTGGTCAGCAGGGTGTACAGGTTGCAGTGGAGGTCATCACGGCATTCTCGAACAACACGTTCCCCGAGGCGCTGGCTTCGTTACCCGGCAGCAAGGCTTATCGCGACGCGTGGGATGAGGCGATCGACGCGGCGGAGGCGTACAACGATCCCGGTGAGTTCACTGCCTTCATCGGCTACGAGTGGACGTCCAATACCGGGGGCATGAACCTGCATCGCGTGGTGATCTTCCGAGACGACGGCAGCAGAGCGAGTCAGGTTGAACCGTACACGACGCTAGCGCCCCTGGGTAGCGATGACCCGCGCGACCTGTGGGACCAGCTGCAGGCCTACGAGGATAAGACGGGCGGTCAGATCCTCGCCGTTGCCCACAACGGCAATCTGTCGAACGGCATCATGTTCCCGATCCGCGACAGCTTCACCGGCCGACCCTTTGACCGCGCCTATGCCGAGACCCGAGCACGCTGGGAACCGCTGTACGAAGCGACTCAGATCAAGGGAGACGGCGAAACGCATCCGTTCCTCTCGCCCAACGACGAGTTCGCCGACTACGAGACCTGGGACCAGGGCAACCTCGATCTCACCGAGGCAAAAGAAGATGACATGCTGCAGTACGAGTACGCGCGCAGCGGTCTCCAGATCGGTTTGCAGCTGGAGCAGGAGCTGGGCGTGAACCCGTACAAGTTCGGCATGATCGGCTCTACGGACAGCCACACCGGGCTCGCCACCGCCGAGGAAGAGAACTTCTTCGGCAAGCACTCCGGCACCGAGCCGAGCCCCGAACGCTACAAGCACCCGATGGCGCAGCTTGGCGACAAGAAGTACGAGAGTTGGGACATGGTCGGCTCGGGCTACGCCGCCGTCTGGGCGACCGAGAACACCCGCGAGGCGATCTTCGACGCCATGATGCGCAAGGAGACCTACGCGACGACAGGCCCGCGGATGATGGTGCGCTTCTTCGGCGGCTGGGACTTCACTGAAGCGGATGCGCATAACCGGCTTCCGGCCAACCTCGGATACACGAAGGGCGTGCCGATGGGCGCGGACCTGCCGGCGGCGCCTAACGGCGGGGCACCGACTTTCCTGGTGGCGGCGCTCAAGGATCCGTATTCCGGCAACCTCGATCGGATCCAGATCGTGAAGGGCTGGTTGGACGACGACGGCAATCGCAACGAGCGGGTCTACGATGTGGAGTGGTCCGGCGATCGCACGATCGGCGCGGACGGGAAGCTGCCGCCGGTGGGCAACACGGTGGACGTCGCCAACGCGACCTGGACCAACACGATAGGTGCGCCGGAGCTGATCACGGTATGGACCGACCCCGACTTCGATCCCGACGTACCGGCGGTCTACTACGCCCGTGTGATCGAGATCCCGACGCCGCGCTGGACGGCGTACGAGGCCTATCGCTTCGGCATCACGTTGCCGGACGGGGTCCCGATGATCACGCAGGAACGTGCGTACACGAGTCCGATTTGGTATACGCCATAACTCGGTAGACGGTAGACAGCAGACGGTGGACTGAAAGAACCGGAGAGGTGTGACTAACATGGGTAGCCTGGTCAAGACACTCGGTCGAAAGTTCGCGGCCGGGTTCCTCATCTTGCTGCCGTTCCTGCTCGCCTACCTGCTGATCGGTGGGTTTTACGACCTCACCGTCTTGCTCACGGCACCGTTGCAGGATCTGATTCCCCGGTTTGGATTGTTGAGCCCCCTGCAGAGACAGCTCGCCATCCTGGGAACCTTGTTCCTGTTGTTCGTCCTGGTCGGGATCCTCAAGGACACGGGGCCGGCTCAGCGGCTGGGTGGATGGATCGAGCAGGAATTCTTCAATCGGTTCCCGCCCTATCGAGTCGTCCGCAACATCACGCATCAGCTGGCCGGCGAGGAATTGAAGAACATGAAGCCGGCGCTGCTTGACCTGGGACCTGGAGTGAACACGGTCGCGTTCATCGTCGAGGAGCTGGATGACGGCCGCGTGACGGTATACCAGCCGCTCACGTCGCTGCCGACGATGGGGACTCTGCAAATCGTGGACTCTGCCAAAGTGCACCCCCTCGATGCGGCTTTCATGGATGCCGTGGGTTGGTACTTCAATTGGGGCGCCGAAACACAGGCGGTGCTGGGTCCACGTAAGACAGCTAGTGAATAAGGATGCTGATTATAGACAACTCAACCGAAGGGACTACGTCATGAAGAGACTCGCGCTTCTCTGCCTCGGCACGGCGGTGTTTTCGTCGCCGCTCGCGGCCCAGATCCGCCCCGACTCTGCATCTCTCCCGGAGCGCCAGCGGATCTACTCGCCCTATGTCGAGCGGACTGCACGGGACAAGAATTTCGCCGAGGGGCTGTTTTGGGGCGACACACACCTGCACACGAGCTACTCCACCGACGCGGGCATGATCGGTAACACGCTTCCGCCCGAGCAGGCCTTCCGCTTCGCTCGGGGCGAGGAAGTCATCACCAGCACGGGTCAGCGGGCGCGCTTGATTCGGCCACTGGACTTCCTGGTGGTCTCGGATCACGCCGCGAACCTGGGGCTGGCGCCGATGATCGCCGAGGCGAACCCCGATCTGTTAGCCACCGAATACGGGAAGCGATTCTACGACTTGGTGAGTGCCGGAAAGGGATACGATGCTTTCCGCCTGTGGGGAACGGAGGGGGTGGCGCAGAACCGCGATCTCATCAACAGCCCAAAGATGGCCCGGACCGTCTGGGACCGGGAGATCTCGGCGGCGGACGAATTCAACGATCCAGGTGTCTTCACCGCCTTCATCGGATACGAGTGGACATCCCTGAACAGACCCGGTGCTCCCAGCAACCTGCACCGCGTCGTGATATTCAAGGACGACGCGTCCAAAGCAGGGGAGATCATCCCGTTCACGACCTTCGACTCCTACGATCCGGAAGACCTCTGGGAGTGGATGGCTGCCTACGAGGCGAACACCGGTGGAACTGTGCTGGCCATTCCCCACAACGGGAACCTGTCCAACGGGATCATGTTCAACGTGGAGCGTTTGAACGGTGAGCCCATCGATCGGGCCTACGCGGAGACCCGGGCCCGCTGGGAGCCGCTGTACGAGGTCACGCAGATCAAGGGCGACGGAGAGACCCACCCGAAACTCTCGACCACAGATGAGTTTGCCGACTACGGCACGTGGGACAAGGGCGATATAGCGGGGTTCGCGCCCAAAGAGGACTGGATGCTCCAGTACGAGTACGCCCGGAGCGCGCTCCAGGTGGGGCTGCAGCTGGAGCAGGATATCGGCGTGAATCCCTTCAAGTTCGGAATGATTGGATCGACCGACGCCCACACCAGCCTGTCGTCCACCCGAGACGAAAACTACTGGGGCAAGTTCGCGGGCACCGAGCCCGCCCCGGACCGATACGAGCACTACGTGATCCAGGCGCTCAGCGGTGACGAGCGGCTCTCCACTTTCGCATGGGAAGAGGTCGCATCAGGCCTCGCGGGCGTCTGGGCACGGGAGAACACGCGTGAAGCGATCTTCGAGGCCATGCAGAAGAAGGAGACGTACGCGACGACCGGAACGCGGATCACCGTACGCTTCTTCGGCGGCTGGGACTATGAAGATGACGACGTCTTCAAGCCCGACGCTGTCGCGATCGGCTACGCGAAGGGCGTTCCGATGGGCGGCGACCTGCCGGTACGTCCCTCGAATAGGAGGGCACCCACGTTCATGGTCGGCGCACTCAAGGACCCGTGGTCCGGCAACCTCGACCGCATCCAGATCGTCAAGGGCTGGGTCGACGAGAACGGCGAGCGTCAGGAACGCATCTACGACGTCGCCTGCGCCGACCGTGCCGTCACTCGGGAATGGCGCTGCGACGGCCCGGTGGGCAACACGGTGGACGAAGCGAACGCGACGTACCTGAACAACATCGGGGACGCGGAGTTGCGCGCAGTCTGGACCGATCCGGATTTCGACCCGGGCCACAGCGCGGTCTACTACGCGCGGGTGCTGGAGATTCCGACGCCGACCTGGCAGGCGTACGACGCACAGTTCTACGGGGTGACGATGCCGGAACAGGTTCCACTCAGCCATCAGGAGCGGGCGTACACGAGTCCGGTTTGGTATACGCCGTGAGTGGTAGGTGGTAGGTGGTAAGTGGTACGTGGTACGTGA
Organism: Gemmatimonadota bacterium; assembly: GCA_039589155.1. Taxonomy (GTDB): domain Bacteria; phylum Gemmatimonadota; class Gemmatimonadetes; order Palauibacterales; family KS3-K002; genus Kutchimonas. Next base: position 5,732 of record JBDHHX010000142.1, read on the forward strand.
TAGCGTGAACGCATCAACCGAGGAGGAGAAATAGAATGCGTGTGACACTCAGGGCATTGTTCGTTGGTCTCGCGGTATTTGCTTTCGCGATGCCGGCCTCGGCGCAGGAGCGGCCCAACATCCTGGTCATTTGGGGTGACGACATCGGCTGGTTCAACATCAGCGCCTACAACGACGGAATGATGGGTTATAGGACGCCCAACATCGATCGGATCGCCGACGAGGGCATCCGTTTCACCGACGCCTACGGCGAGAATAGCTGTACGGCGGGACGAGCCGCCTTCATCACCGGCCAGAGCCCGTTTCGCACGGGACTGCTCAAGGTGGGGCTGCCGGGTGCGCCCGAGGGGATGAATGAGCAGGATCCGACCATCGCCACGCTGTTGAAGGACATGGGCTACAGGACCGGTCAGTTCGGCAAGAACCACCTGGGCGATCGGGACGAACACCTGCCGAGCAACCACGGATTCGACGAGTTCTTCGGCAACCTCTACCATCTGAACGCTGAAGAAGAACCGGAGAACCCGGACTATCCGCAGGACCCGGCGTTCAGGGAGCGGTTCGGTCCACGTGGCGTCATGCACAGCTACGCGGACGGGCGGATCGAAGATACCGGTCCGCTGACGCGGAAGCGCATGGAGACCGTGGACGGGGAGTTCATGGAAGCGGCCGTCCGGTTCATTCGGGATGCTGACAGCCAGGACGAGCCGTTCTTTGTCTGGTTCAACACAACTCGGATGCACATCTGGACGCACCTGAAGTCGGAATCGGAGGGCGTCACTGGCCAGGGGGTGTTCGCCGACGGCATGGTGGAGCACGATGGCCACGTGGGTCAATTGCTCGATCTGCTCGACGAGCTGGGCATCACGGAGAACACGATCGTTATGTACTCCACGGACAACGGCGCCGAAGTCATGTCCTGGCCCGACGGCGGGACCACCATCTTCAAGGGTGAGAAGAACACGACGTGGGAGGGCGGTTTCCGGGTTCCGATGGTGGTGCGTTGGCCGGGCCGGATCGCGCCGCGCCAGGTGTCAAACGAGATCATCTCGCTGCAGGATTGGATGCCAACGCTGCTGGCGGCCGTTGGCAATCCGAACATCAAGGAAGAACTGCTGGCAGGTAAGAGCGTGGGCGGAGAAACCTACAAGGTCCACCTGGATGGCTACAACTTCCTGCCCTATTTCACGGGACAGGTGGACGAGGGTCCGCGACGGGAGATGTTCTACTTCACCGACGACGGTTCTCTGTCGGCGCTGCGCTACAACGATTGGAAGCTCAATTTCACCGTCCAGCGCGCCCACGGCGTCGGAGTTTGGTCGGAGCCTTTCGTCCCGTTGCGTCTGCCACTCATTCAGAATCTGCGAATGGACCCGTTCGAGCGGGCGCAGGAAGAGTCGATGCTGTTTGACAAGTGGGGCATTGATCGCGTGTTCGTCCTCGTGCCAGCGCAGGCTTTCGTCGGCAATTTCCTGAGGACGTTCCAGGAGTTCCCGCCGCGACAGAAGCCGGGAAGTTTCTCGCTGGATCGGGTGCTGGAGGAGCTGCAAACGGGACAGCCGAAGTAGAGCTGCCGGATCTACGACAACTAAGCCCGGGGGCCGAAAGCCCCCGGGCTAATAACAGAGTAGGTAGCGGTCATGATGAACAAGACGATAGCGGGAGCCTGCGCGGTGCTGGCGCTCGCTCTGACGATGAAAGATGCCACGGCCCAGCAGAGCCGCGAATCGGCAGTGAATGACGCCACCGCATCGCAGTGGTCGCTGCAGTTCGCCTACCAGGCCATGCCATCCTACCGATCGGACACGCTGGTAACCGGCGACGTCCGCTCCGAAGGCAACAAGGGCTTCTTTCAGTACCGCATGGTAGCCCCGATACCCGTCGGAAAGATCAAGATCCTCCCCAGGCTTACGATCCGCTACACGGAGAACGCCCCCGGTGAGTGGGGACTTAGCCCCACGGACGTGTTCGCGCTCATCGTGCCGTGGGACTGGGGGACGGGACGTGCGGGGCTCGGCCCGGACATTGTGATCCCCGGCAGTTCCAAAGTCGGCAGCAGCGAGTGGTCGTACGGTGTCGCCGGCGCTGTCATCCAGCGGTTCTTGAACGACAAGTTGATGGTCGGCCTGCTGGTACAGCAGGTGTGGGGAGAGCGTGACGTAGTGGATATAGGTCAACCCGTGGAGGGGCCACCGACGGTGACTCCCGGTGAGGGTACCGAGACGGGCGCTCATCCACTGGTGATCAACCCGTTCATTAATTACCAGGTCGGCAAAGGCTGGTACGTGGCCAGCAACGACATGCAGGCGCAGTACAGCTGGGAGTTCGGTGGGTGGAAGGTTCCTCTCGGCGTCCGCTTGGGCTACGTGCTGGTCAAGCCGACGGGTTCCTGGAATTTCTATGTCGAGTACGCCACGGAGTTCGCGACCGATGACTGGCTGGGCCCGGCTGCTGAGAGCAAGCTCCGTGCGAATGTCACGTATGTGATCCCTGTTGGGGGCTAAGCCACCAGGGGTGCGATGCGACGGCTGACCTTCGTTGCCTTCCTGATTAACCTGGCCGCTGCCACCGGCAGCGGCCAAGAACTCGAGCCCCGGGCGCTCACCAGCGTTCCGGTGGGCACCAACTTCGTGGCGCTCGGCTACGTCTACGCGCAGGGAAACATTCTCCTCGACCCGGCGATACCCGTCGAGAACCTCGACTCCAAGGTGCACACCTTCGCCGGCTTCTATGTACGCGCCATCGACTTCTTCGGCCTCTCGAGTAAGGTCGATATGATGGTCCCGTTTGCCGCCGGCGACTGGAAGGGCCAGCTCGAGGGCGTCGACACGACCCGATC
>JBDHHX010000143.1:0-8558 GCA_039589155.1 Gemmatimonadota bacterium
ATGCCTCCCGGGCTCTCTACCTGGGCTAGTCCCATCGATAGGATGGCAAGGGGCGTGCCCCGGAAGCCGCCCGGGCCCGATATGCGTAAGCCATTGTATTATAGGGAGTTGTCTAGCTTGTGGCTGGCGGCCCAGGCCCGCAGGCCGTCCAGTCCCGAACAGGGGTGTGCCAAAGGCGGACACTACTACGAGTAGACGAGTAGACCGGTCAACCGATCACTCGTCTACTCGTCCACTCGTCTACTCGTCTACTATCTACTGCCCTCCCTCCATCCGTGCTTTCGCGCCCTCGAAGTCGCCAGCCAACACGACCACGAACTCATCCGGGTCGATGTGTTGGCGCATGGCTTCGAGGATCCGCTCGGGGGTCAGCGCCGCGATCTTCTCGTCGAACTCGGCGTAGAACTCCATGGTGCGCTCATAGAACAAAGTGCCTGCCAGGGTGCTGGCGAGCGACATGTCCTGCGCCCGACTGACCTCTTGTGCCTGGAGCCAGCCCTGTTTGGCCGCCTCAACTTCCTCGGCCGTATATCCGTCCTCGATCACCTTCTGCACTTCCTCGCGGAACGCCGCTTCGACCTTCTCTCCGTTCTCTGGCGCGAAGATGGCGTAAACAAAGACAGTGCCGCGCTCGTCGATGGGATGGGCGCTGAAGCTCGAGCCGACCCCGTACGATAGGCCCTCCTGCTGGCGAATGCGGGTCGCGAGCCGCGAATTCAAGAAGCCTCCACCGAGGATATAGTTGCCGAGCACCATCGCCGCGTAGTCGGGATCAGTGTCGGTCATCTTGAAGGTGATGCCGGCGAACATGACGGCGTTGGCCTTGTCGGGCGTCTCGAACACCAGGTGCTCGGGGCCGATGTCCTTGGCCGGGCGGCCGAAACGAACATAGGGCTCGTCAGCCTCCCATTCGGCCAGGATCTCTTCGCAGACCTGCCTTGTCTCGTCAAGATCGAAATCGCCGACGACCGCCATGGTGACGCCGTCCGCGCCGTAGAAGTCCTTCCAGAAGTTCGCCGCGTCACCGAGCTCGGCGGTCTGAACGCGCTCGATCTCCTCCTCGAAGGTGGGCGTGTACTCCGGATGGTCGGCCGGCCATGTTTCCATGGTCCGATTGTAGGCGCGGATGGCGATGGCTTGCGGCTCCGACATCTGCGACTCGATGCCGGCCAATCGCTCTTCCTTCATGAGTTGCCACTCGGCCTCGTCGAAAGCCGGCTCGTGAAGAACTTCACCCACCAGCGCGAGGACGCCGGGCAGGTTCTCACGCGTCGTTTGAACGCGCGCCGAAGCGTAGGTCGCATCGCCGCCAACAGAGACCTGCGCCTTCAGGCGGTCGAACTCGTCCTGAACCTCCTGCCGCGAACGCTGCTTGGTCCCCCGCATCAGCATCGAGCCGGCGAGATCGCCGGACACGGCCCTCCCCATGAGCGCGTTCTCGGTTCCGAATCGCATCTGCACGATAACTATCACATTGTCGCCGCGCGTCTCTTTCGGAAGCAGTGCCAATCTGAATCCGCTGGGGTAATCGAGGCGCGTGGTGCGGGCCTCGATGTTGGTGGGAGAAGGATCGAACGCCTCGCCTACGGCGATGGCTTCGGCGCCGGCATAGCCTGCGACCATCATGGCGACGTCAGGGTCGGCTGGGATCTCGGCACGCGGCGGCGTCTCTTCCACCGGAATGAACATGCCAATGGTCCGGTTTGACGGTCTCAGGTAGGCCGAGGCGACGCGCTCGACATCGGCGGCCGTGACCTCCTTGAGGCGGTCTCTGTGAATGAACCGTAGCCGCCAGTCACCGGCCGCCCCCCACTCGCTGAGCTCCAGCGCGATGCGCTCCGGGTCGTTGAACGCCAGCTCCATGTTCTTGAGCATCTGGTTCTTCGCTCGGTCCACCTCTTCATCGCTGGCCGGTTCGGCGACGAGGCCGTCGATTGTCGCCTCCATGGTAGCCCGTGCCTCGTCCAACGAGTCCTCCATTCGCACCTCGGCAAACCCGATCAGCGCGCCGGGCTCCCTCAGCTGAAATGCGAAAGTACCCACGGAAGACGCCTTCCCCGCCTCGACCAGCGCCTTGTAGAGGCGGCCGGAAGGGTCATCGCCAAGCACGAAGCCCATCACGTCGACGGCCGGGAAATCCTCGTGTGCGCCGGAGGGGATGTGGTAGACCGTCATGATGATCTGGGTGTCACCGACGCGCTTCAGCGTGATGGTCCGCTCCCCGTCCTGTGCCGGGTCGCGGGTGTAGGTCGGGAACAGCTCCATTGTCCCGGTTCGGTCCGGCCCAGGAATCGAGCCGAACTTCTCGATGACGAGGTCCAGCGTCTCCTGCTCGTCGATCTTGCCCGCCACCACGAGCATGGCATTGTCAGGTTGGTAGTACCTGCGATAGAAGGCCTGGAGTCGTTCGATGGGTACGCTCTCGAGGTCGGCCCGGGCGCCGATGGTCGAGTTTCCATAGTTGTGCCAGAGAAACGCCGTCTGCATCGTGCGCTTCCACAACACCCCGAAAGGAGAGTTCTCGCCGGCCTCGAACTCGTTTCGGACGACCGTCATCTCAGACTCGAGGTCCTCCGCCGCGATGAAGCTGTTTACCATCCGGTCCGCCTCGAGGTCCAACGCCCAATCCAGGTTCTCTCCCGTGGCAGCGAAGGTCTCGAAGTAGTTCGTTCGATCGAACCACGTGGTGCCGTTCGGCCGCGCGCCGTGCTCGGTGAGTTCCTGGGGAATGTCCGGATGGTCCGGCGTTCCCTTGAACACCAGGTGCTCGAGCAGGTGCGCCATCCCCGTCTCACCGTAGGCTTCGTGCCGGGAGCCGACGAAGTACGTGATATTGACGGTGATAGTCTGCTTGCTCTGGTCCGGGAACAGTAAAACCCGTAGTCCGTTGTCGAGCCGGTACTCGGTGATCCCCTCGACAGTGGTCACCTTTTCGAAACCGGCCTCCGTCGCCGTCTGGCCGGCCAAATGCGGCGGCGCCAGCAGGGTGACGGCAAGCAACGGCACGATGAAGCGCGGTAGGAGCGGGGGAATTCGCATGGTACTTCCTCCATCTGGGGCGTGACGACTACAGGGCAAGACCTGCAGGTTTCTCTGAGGTGTGGCCTACAATATATGCAGTGCGCCGCTGAAGGTCACGGTCGGGTTCGACCGCTGAACGACTAGTCGAAGGAGACTCGGATACCGACAGTGATGGGGAACGTCCAGGAGCTGGACTCGAGCAGCCGCTCGGCATCCGGCGCCTCGTTGAGGGCCAGGCCGTCCGCTTCGCTGAAGTACTCGAAGTAGCGCGCGCCCACGTAGGCCCGCACATCGGGCGTCAGCCGGTACTGAACCGTCAGACCGCCCATGCCGGAGAGGTAGGTGTCGTAACTGCTGTTGCCGCGGCCGTCCTGGAACTGACCGGGCTCATGGGACTGCAGCCGGGTCGCACCAAACCCGAGGTCGGCGAAGATGCTGAGCCGGGACTCGTCCAGCATCGGCAACTCGAACCGCGCCGACGCTGTCTGGTGCTCGAGCCTCAGTCCGCCTCCCGGGTGCTCGTCGTAGCGCTCCACATCGCTGCTGGCGAACAACGTCACCAGGTCGGCGGCCGCAGCCTCGTACCAACTGGCCCTTCCCCGCTCGACCGCCGCGGCACCCGGAGCCTCGAACCGTGGGGTGCCCGCCGACGTGCTACCGCTCGAACCGACGCTCGACCGAAAAAGCCACGAACCAACCGGCCGTGCTTCCTGCGCCACCGCTTCTGACCCCCAACAGAAGAGAGCCGCTGCCAGGCAGAGGGCACTGCGGCAGCGGAGAGTACGCTCGGTGCAGGATTTGTGGGCGTGGTTCAAAGGGTTTATCGTGCCCTGCTCGACAGTCAAAGCGGCCAGAATGGCCAGATCCGCTATCAAAAACTACTATCAATAGGCAGCTTGGCAACTGTGGCGTGCGGCACGGTGCACAGCCATCTTCACCAAATGAACCGAACCACTGGTGAGAAGTTCCTTGCGATCGGCATGCTGGCCCTGGTGCCAGCAGTGGCCGCCTGCGGCAGCGATGTGCGCGAGCGGGCAGACGACGGCAGCCCCGCGGCTGCGATTTCCCGCGCCCAGGCGGCCAACGCGACCTATGAAGGCATCTACGAAGACCCGGTGACGCTCGAGGACGGGAGCTGGGAGGGCGAACCGCATGTGCCGGAGGGCGCGTCGCGGCCGTCGGTCTGGCTGCTCGATCGGCTGTGGCTGAAGGGCGACCTGAGCGGTGACGGCAGCGAGGAAGCCGCCGTCCTGCTGGCCGAAAGCTCGGGCGGCTCGGGATCGTACTCGTACATCGCGGCCATGGGCCGGCGCGACGGAGAACTCGTGAACCTGGGCACGGCGCTGATCGGCGACCGCGTGCAGTTGCGCGCCATGCGTCTCTCCGGCGAACGCATCGAAGTCGACGTCGTTCAGGGCGGTCCGGACGACGCGGCCTGCTGCCCGACGCAGAAGGCGACGCGGGCGTGGTCGCTCCAGCCCGATGGGCTTGTCGAGCTCCCTCCCCAGATTACCGGCACCCTATCGATCGCCGACCTGGCGGGTGTGGAATGGCGGCTGACCCATTTCTCCAGGGACGATCCCGCGCCAGCGGATCCCGAGATCACTTTCGTCGTCGAGGGCGACCAGTTATCAGGTAGCAGCGGCTGCAATCGCTATTTCGGTGGGATCGAAGAGGCGTCGACAGGAGAGTTGAGCCTCGGCCCGCTGGGCGGGACGCGGATGGCCTGTCCCGAAGAGGCCATGGCCCTCGAGACTAGATACTTGGAAGCGCTGGCCGCCACGGTAGGCTACAGCTTTCTTGCGGGACGGCTCGCGCTCACTTATACGGTTGAAGAAGGTTTCCAGACGCTATTGTTCGACCCGCGGCAGCCTTAGCGAACAAACCATCGACTTAGATCAGAGGAAACCGCATGCTGAACCGAATATCGATCGCAGCCGGCCTCGCCTTGTTCGCCGCCACGCCGGCACTGGCGCAGACCGGAGAGCCGCTGGAGATAGGCGTTGTCGCGCCCGACTTCGCGCTCGACGGCGCCACGCGGCACGGCTTGCTCAAGGACCAAATCCGCCTGAGCGACTACGCGGGTAAGACCGTCGTCCTCGCTTTCTTCTTCAAGGCACGGACCCGTGGTTGAACAATCCAGATGCATGCGTACCGTGATCAGTACGCACAGCTGTTCAACGACGGGCAGGACGTGATCCTGATCGCCATCAGCGCCGACCCGGTACAGGACCTGTACGAGTGGGCGCGCGACGATCAGTTCCAGTTCCTGATGGCGAGCGACCCGGAAGCGATAATTGGCGAGACCTATGGCGCCCTGGCGTCACGTCCGGGAATGACGAACCGCAATCTGTTCGTTGTGGGACCCGACGGGAAGATCGCGTTCCGAGCGGTACCGTTCCGCGAGATCGATCCCACCGCCTATACCGAACTGGGCGAAGCGATCGAGACGCTGGCGCCGGAAGAAGAGCCAGAGGGCGACTAGGGGATCGCTTTCTGGATGGCGGCGTCGATGTCCTGCTCGGGGCCGACGCCCGTGTAGGCGACGATGCCCGCCGCGTCCAGTACGACTATGTACGAGGTGGACGGCGCCATGAAGGCGCGTACCGCCCGGCCCTTCGAGTCCCAAAGCACTCGCCCCGGCATCTCGTGCTCGTCGGAATAGCGCCGCACGCGTCGCAAGCTCTGGTTGACGGCGACGGCGACGACCAGGAACTCGACCTCATCCTTATACTTTCGCGACGCGGCCAGCAGCTGCGGCTCCAGCTCTTCGCAGTTGTTGCACCAGGTGGCCCAGAACTCCAGCACGACCGGCTTTCCGCCGCCAATGTACGGGCCCAGGTCGACAGCGTTACCCTCCAGATCCTCGATCTCTGCCGCCTCCGGAGTCGCGCCGAGCGGCAAACCGATCTGGTCCTGTGCCGCCGCCGTGCGGAAGATCGCGACGCCGGCGACCGCCAGCACCAGAGCCGTTCTCACATATCGATCGATCACAACACCATTCCTGCCTGCACGAAGTAGTACTGGGCCACGCCCAATATGATCAGACCGGCCGCCTTCTTGATCCAGAGCATCCAGGCGCCCGAGTGCGGCAACGCGGCCAACGAGCCGGAGAATATCCCTACCACGACCAGTATCGCCGTCATGCCTAGTGAGAACACGAACAGGTAGATGAACCCGAGGACGGCGCTGCCAGTGGCCGCCACCCAGGTGAGCACGACGGCGAAGGCCGGCGCGCCGCAGGGTGCCGCAACGATCCCCGACGTGGCGCCCAGCAGGAAGACGGCGGGCAGCGAGCCGCCGCGCAATCGCGATGCCCAGGCGATCACTCGACCCGGCGCAGATACGGGGATCACGTCCAGCATGGCGAGCCCGAAGACCAGCAGCAGGTTGCCGATGGCCATCCGCGCCCAGAAGCTGGCGCTGATGGTGCCGAACAACTGACCGGTGACTCCGGCGATCACGCCGAGGATCGCGTAGAACATCGCCAGCCCGGCCACGTAGGTGAGCGTCAAAACCACGGTGCGCTTGCGCGACGCCCCCTCGCCTCCCGCGCTGCCGCCGATCACGCCCACAGTGATGGGAATCATCGGGTAGATGCACGGCGTCAGGCTGGTCAGCACGCCGGCCCCGAACAGGATGCCCAGCGCGATCAGCGGTCGGCCGCTGAGCGAGTCGCTGAGACCCTGCGCCACCGCGAGGAGAACAACCGGGTATTGCACCGAGCTACCGATCTGAGCTCAAGAGCGTCTCAAAGCGCGGATCGTCCCGCAGCGCGTTCCACGCCGGGTCGACTCGAAGACTTGCCCTGTAGCGCGGCGCCCGCTCAACGAGCTCGGCGAGAACATCGAGTGCTTCGTCGCGCTGCCCGAGCAGAGCGTGGATTCTGGCCAGCAGCTCCGCGTTGTCGTTGCCGTCCAGCGCGTCTTCTGACGGGGATGACATCTCGAGGACGCGTTCAACGATGGCGACGGCCTCCGGCCCTCGCCCCAAGCCGGCGTAGGCCCACGCCTGCTGTCGGCGAAACAGCATGCCTTCCGACGTACGACCCACCCAGTCATCCAGGATGACTCGAGCGGAATCGTAGTAGACGCTCGCCGTTTCGGGTTCGCCCCGGGTGGTGTGATTCCAGGCCCGGGCGAAGTAGTAGTAGTAGTACGAGACCGTGTCGTGGGCGAAGGACTCGATGGACAGTTGAGCCAGCGACCCGTCCAGCTCGTCCGCCAGTATCCTGAAGTAGGCGTAGTCCCAAGACATCAGGTTGGCGGCGAAGGCCATCCTCCCCATGCGCTGCGAGCCTGCTTCCAGCACTCCCCGAGAGCGATCCAGATCGCCGCGGTCAAACAAGTAGTAGGCGAGCCTCGACGCGTACGGCGCAATCTGATCCGGGGCCAGGGCGACCGCTCGGTCGAAGTTGGCCTCCGCCTCCGCGTGGCGGCCCGCACGACCCAGTGCGGCGCCGTACTCCACGGCAGTGGACACGGACCGTGGGTCGATCACGGCGGCCCGCTCAAACGCTGAGAGCGCTTCGTCGAACCGACCCTCTCGCTGCAGCGCGGCGCCGATGCTACGCAACACAACAGCGTCGTTCGGGTTCACCTGGCGGGCGGCTTCGAACTCGTCCATCGCGCGCCCATGCTCGAGGCGCTGCACGTAGTACTCGCCCAAAGCCAGGTGGGCCTCGGCGAGCCGTGGCTCCAGCAGTAGCGCCCGGTGCGCCGCATCCCGGGCCTCGAGCAAGCGCTCGGCATCCGGGTCGAAGCCGGCCTCGTAGACCCGGTTGTGCGCCCGGGCAAGAGCCGCCCAGGCCAAGGCGAAATCGGGATCGAGCTCGACGGCTCTCTCGTACAGACCGACCGCGGTGACCGGCGCTCGTTCCAGGTAGGCGAGCAACCCTCGGTTCAGGTAGTCGTTGCCGCGCAGGTAGTAGTCGTAAGCCTCGAGGCTCTCGCTGGGCCGCGCCTCGAGCGTGGGGCGGTCGGCCTCCAGGATGGTGACGTCCAACGCCTGGGCGACACGCTCGGCGATCTCAGACTGCACGCGGAAGACCTCCGCCATGTCTTCATCGTAGGTGGCTGCCCAAACGTGGGTGTCATCCTCGATACGGATCAGCTGCGGGATGACCCGCACCCGGCTGGCCGGGTCGTTCGGTCGCTCCCGTTGAACGGTGCCCTCGAGGATGTAGTCGACGCCCAGCTCGGCGCCGATCTGCTGCGCCGTCTTTTCGCTGTTCCTGTACTGTACGGCGCTCTGCCGCGAGATGATCCCCAAGCCCGACAGCGCCGCCAGCCGCGCCGTGATTGCATCGGTGACCCCGTCGGCGAAGTACTCGTCCTGCTCGCCGCTCAAGTTCTCGAACGGAAGTACGACCAGCTTTTGTACCTCGGCGCCCAGACCGCCGGGTGCACTAGACTCGTCACCGGGGCCCAGAAGCATCCAGCCCGCGGCGGCAACGCCCCATGACGCGAAGGCGAACACACCGCCCATGACGGCGTTCCGCCAGGTGAGGAGCCGACCCGCGCTGGCATCCGTCGGGG
>JBDHHX010000144.1:0-8556 GCA_039589155.1 Gemmatimonadota bacterium
CTTCGGGTAGTAGCCGCGTCGCGGCACGCTGATCTGTCCCAGGCCGAAGGATTTCAATACCGCCAGCGTCACGTTCTTCAAGTAGTCCGCCGGCGGCGACCACGGAACGTCCGTCCCACCGGTGATCTCGAACTGGAACTCGCCGGGGAGAAAGAGGCAGGGGAGTAGTACAGTCTGCAATACCAGCGTCGCCGATCCCGCGGTCCCGACGTCGAACTTGAGCGCGCCCGGTCTTACCGGGCCCGGGTCGAACGTTATTTCCGTCGACCCCATGGCCACGCCGCGCACGCGGGCGCCGCAGATCGCGCCCGCCGCTTCCACCGCTTTCAGGTGCTGGGCGGCCAACCCCGGCTTCTCGCGGCCGGCGCGGATGCTGTGGATGCGGATCGGCTTCCCGGCATAGGTCGCCATCCCCAGCGCCTGCCGCAGGATGGCGCCGCCACCTTCGCCGTAAGATCCGTCTATGTCGATCATTCTGTCGAGGTGTCCAGAAACAGAACCCGCCGTTCGTGCGGCGGGTCAAGGCGGCGCCGCCGGCGCCCATCAGTGTCGCTGATGTATGGAATTTGGCTGCGGCCTAAGAATGCGCACCAAAGCGGCCGCGCGCAACGCATTCGCGGTCACCTAACCCAATCCACCAATCCACAACTCCACGAATCCCCGATTCCCCGATTCCCTAGTCTCTCACCACCACAGGGAACTCCGTCACCCGGATCTCCGTGCAGCCGTAGGGGACCAGCCTCACCTCCTCGTCTGGCAGCCGTGAGCGAATGGGGCTCCAGGGAAGCGGGCCAGTGATGCCGCCGTAACGCTGCCACTCGGGCACACGCCGTGCCCAGGCCGAAATCTCGAGCGGCGCGCCCTCGGCCGACCACGGCTGATCGCCCATCGGCAGACGTCGCGCCCGGTAGGCATCGGCGGCGTTCTGAAGATCCTCGTCCACCAGGCCGTAGTTCCAGGGCTCCTCGGTGCGGATCTCGTAGTCCAGGTAGGGCTCGCTCCCCTTCACCGCCGTCCACTGCTCGTTCCGCGTCAGCGCATAGACCAACGGCCCCCGTTCCACGACGGCCGACCGTTCGTGCCAGCGTGAGACGCGCACCTTCATCGGCGTGTGGAGCACGACGCGGTCGCCATCTTCCCAGCGCCGCTCGAGCGACACTATGCTTGCCGCCTCCGGCTGATCGATGATGCGGTCGTTCACACGCAGCGCCGCGCCCTCGGCCCAACCGGGAACCCGCAGGTGCAGAGGGAACGCGATGCCCGACGGCCCGCTATAGATGAAGTGCACGCTCTCGTCGAACGGGTAGTCGGTGGCCTCCACGAAACGCACCTCCGCGCCGTCCGCCACCCGGGCGCGCACCTCGCATGGCCCGTAGGCCAACGCCGCCAGCCCGTCATCCGGCGTCGCCATCCAGAGATGCGCGACGAACTTCGGCCAGCCTTGATGCAGGTTGGCGGTGCAGCAGCCGTAGCCCGTCTCCAGTCCGATCAGCGCGTCATCGTCGTGTCGCGTGCTGAAGTTGTGATATTCCTTCGTGCAGGCGATCTGATTGGGAAGCTGGTAATAGTGACGACCGGCGAAGTACGGACTCAGCGCCGCCGGCAGCGCGTTGTAGGCGACTCGCTCCAACCGCTCCGCGTGCGCCGCGCTCCCGGTGATGGAGAGCAACGTCTCGAGACTGAACATGTACTCCACCACCGCGCACGTCTCGACGCCCTGCGTCGGATCGCTGCCGTGCAGCATCTCGTCGCCCGACCAGATCCCCTGCGGCTGCCCGTGCCGACTCATCAGGTAGGAGATCCCCTCCTCTACCGCATCCAGGTAACGTCGATCGCCCGACTGCTGGTACCACACCGCGGGCTGCTTGATGCCCATCGCCGTATTCACCACGTGCCAGATGCCATGGTTCGTGGTGAAGTTCGTCGTCCAGTCTTCGGTCTGCTCGAAGATCAACGCGCCGAGGTCGAGCAAGAACGCGTCGCCCGTCCTGTTATAGAGCCAGTGCACGCTCGCCAGGTTCTCGCCGCCGCGCCGCTGACCCCAGAACGTGAACGAGCCCAGCGATTGCGTCGGCAGCTCGCGCGCCTGGTAGCGGAAGTACTCCGTCATGAGCTCGATCACACGCTCGTCGCCGGTTGCCTCGTGATGCTGCTGCAGCACCTTCAGCATTACCATCCGCGGCCACCAATCCGCACCCGGCACCGTGCCGCCGCCGCGTTGCGGCCGCCGGTCTTCCGGCCCGAAGAACCCGTCCGGCCGCGCGCTGGCGATCGTCGCCTCGATCCAGCGGTTCGCCTTCACGATCAGCCGGTCGCTGTCCAGCGCGTAGGCGAGCGGCACCAGCCCGTCCAGCCAGTAAGGCCCGCGCTCCCACACGTCGCCGTCGCCGCCCAGCCATCCGTTGTCGGACCCTACATCCGGCCACACCTGGTCCAACTCGCCGGTCATGCCCTCCGCCCAGCCGCGCAGCTGACGCCTCAGCCAGCCCCCCGGCTGGATCGAGCCGAGCGGCAGCGGGATGTAGGGGTTCGGGGTCAGCGGCTCCCGGTTCGACACGTAATGCCGATTCCGCGCCTGATTCTCACGCCGCTGTTTCACGTCCGCTGCTCCGGCGGAGAAGGGATAGGTCGAGAGCGCGATCACGCCAGCGGAAGTACGCTGGATGAAATCACGCCGCGACAGGGGATCGCGGCGTTTCGGGTCGTTCGCTGGAGTGTTCATGGTCATATCCAAGATGCCACCTCACGGCCCGGACTGGCAAGCGGGCGGACCCCTCTGAGGCGAATCGCCCGGCCGGTGACAGATTGTCACGCTCCGCCCGGACGGCCGGGCCCGGCCCCGGGCGCTGCCGTTCGATTTATCTCTTTGTTATATATAAACTTACGCATGATCAACCCGGTTACCCTTGACGGGTACGGAACCTGCACTCAGATTGCGGTTGAGATTCGTTCTCAGTCCTCTGCGTAGGAGTACTCGGATGGGGATCGACAGCGTACCCGTTGGAACCACAACTCGAATCGAGGCGATCGAAGACGAGAGCGCCCGCCGGGAGCTCACGCGCATCGGTTTCGAGGAGGGGGCCTTCGTGGAGGTTGTCAGCCGTATCCCCTTTGGCCCCATCGTCCTGCAACGTCGTCACCGCCAGGTAGCGATCGGCCGGGAGCTGGCGCGCCGGGTCCGAGTGACGAGTACGTGAGCGAGGGTAGTACGGCACCTGTAGGGAGCGGTGTCTCCAGCACCGCCACGGCACCTCCAGAGCAAAACCTGGTCGTATTGGTCGGCAACCCGAATGTCGGGAAGTCGGCCATTTTTTCTGAATTGTCCGGCACTTACGCCGAGGTCTCGAACTTCCCGGGCACCACGGTGGAAGCGATGTCGGGTCGGTGGAACGGCCGGCCGATGCTGGACGCGCCCGGTACGTATGGCCTGGGCGAGCATTCGGAAGAGGAGCGGATCACGACGGACCTGGTGAAGCGAGCGGCCACGATCGTGAACGTGGTGGACGCGGCGCACCTGGACCGTGACCTGTTCCTGACGCTGCAGCTGGCGGAGACGGGAGTGCCGATGGTGGTGGCGCTCAACCTGATGGACGAGGCGCGGCAGGCGGGCAACGCGCCGGACGCGGCGGAGTTGGAGCGGCGGTTGGGCGTGCCGGTCGTCCCGACGGTGGCGGTCAGCGGCGAGGGTCTGAACGAATTGGCGGCGGCGATCACAGCGGCGCGACCCGGGACCTGGTCGATGAACGGTGCCGACGATCCGGCACGTCGCCGCGCGGCGGACGAGCTGTACGCCGGTGTCGTGACCGGTGAGCAGAAGCAGCGCTGGCTGGCGGACTGGCTGAGCCGGGCATCGGTGACGCTGCATTGGGGCATCCCGATGATCGTCCTGGCGCTCACCGGTATCTACTACCTGGTCGGCGTTGCGGTGGCCCAGCACCTGGTGACCTTCACCGAAACGCGGCTGGGCCAGGAGATGTGGGAGCCGTTCATCCGCTCGGTCTTCGACCTCACCGGCATAGGCGGCCCGATCCGCGAGATCATGGTGGGCGAGTTCGGGCTGCTCTCCATGACCGTGACCTACATCCTCTTCCTCCTGGCTCCGCTGGTCGCCGCCTTCTACTTCGCCCTGGCGCTGCTCGAGGATTCCGGATTCCTGCCGCGAGTCGCTACGCTGGTCGACCGACTGCTCGGCGCCATCGGCCTGAACGGCCGCGCCGTCATCCCCATCATTCTGGGCTTCGGCTGCGTCACCATGGGCACGATCACGACGCGCCTACTGGCGACGAAGCGGGAGAAGACGATCGCCACCGCGCTGCTCAACTTCGCGATCCCCTGCTCTGCCCAGCTCGCAGTGATCGCGGCGCTGCTCGCCGGGTTCGGCGGCGGTTGGGTCTTCGCCTACGCTGCGATCATCTTCGCCATGCTCGTGTTCGTTGGGACCGTGCTCGACCGCATGATTCCCGGTGTGTCGACGCCGCTCTTGATCGAGCTGCCGCCGCTACGTTGGCCCAGGCCAAGGGCCGTGCTCAAGAAGACGTGGACAAAGGGCTTCTGGTTCATGCAGGAAGCCACACCCTGGTTCGCCGCCGGCGCTCTGATCGTCTCGGTCCTGCAGGTAACCGGTGGACTGGCGCTCTGGGAGCGGGCCTTCCGCCCGGTGATGACCGGCTGGCTTCAGCTGCCAGCGGAGAGCGCCAGGGCGATCGTGATGGGATTGGTCCGCCGCGACTATGGCGCCGCCGGCCTGTACGACATGGGGCTCACCGCGCCCCAGGCTCTCATCGCCCTAGTGGTGATCACGCTGTTCGTGCCCTGCGTCGCCAGCATCATGGTGATGGCAAAAGAGCACGGCGGACGTACCGCGGTCCGTATCTGGCTGGGCACCTGGGTCGTCGCCTTCCTGATCGGCGGCGTGCTTGCCCAGTTCCTCCATCTGTTCGGAGCGGTGTAGCGATATGAAGACGTTCAAGATGATCGGGCGCGGAGCGATCAAGGGGAAACGGCCCAAGGAGCCGGACGCGAAGTCGACAGAGCTGCCCGAGCTCTGCCCCGCCGCGAAGTGCGACCGCTGCGGTTACGAGTTCCTGCCTTATACGATCACCGCGGTCTGCCCGCGCTGCCTCGAGCCTTTCGGCCGCGACCAGTGCTACGGCGGCTGCTTCAGTTGCCCGCTGCTGCCGGCGGCGGCCAAGGAGTCCAGGTAACGGCGATTTGTCTACGCCGCCCCCCTCGCTTATTCTGATTCCCGATATCCTATAGGATGCCGCGCGGGTCGACCGACCCCCGGCGTTGACCTCGTCCGGACTGAGCCGTGATGAAATTCGACCCCTTCCGGCCTAGCGCCGGTTCGCCGCGCTTGTGGGCCGTTGCCGTCCTCGCCGCGACTTTGGCCGCCGGCTGCGCCAAGAGCCCGCCCACGCTCATCGACACGCTCGACGAACCGCAGATGACGCGTGAAGAGCTGCGCGCCCGCATGTACCTCTACGTGCGCCGCTTCACCAGCGAGATCGAAGTCGCCATCAATGCGATCATCTACGAATCTGACGACCTGGTTCTGGGTCGTCGAGCGCTGATCTGGGCGACCAGCGTCGTCCCGGCGGTGCAGAGCGCCGCTTTCCAGCCCGATCCCGCTGCTGGACTGATCGATGCGTGGGCGTTGGCGGCCCAGCAGCGCGACTTCTTCGAGACGGGGCTGGCAAGGGACGTGTTCGGGGATTACCAGCACATCCCGGTGGAAACATCTCGTGCGTTGCTTCTGGAAATCGAGTCGATCGCTCGCGACCTGGCGCCGAACGATTTCGATCGGATGCAGGGCAACATCGAGACATGGGTCGCCGAGAATACCATCGACAACCTGCTCTTCAACCGACAGTCAACGGCCCCATTGACCGCCGCGGCGTTGGGACCGGCAAGCTCCAGCGCGCTCTCGGCCGTGGGCAGCATGTCGGACGAGCTCCAAGACCTCTCGGCCCGGCTCAGTGTTTACAACGAGATCATGCCCAGGATGGCTCGCTGGCAGGCGGGCCTGCTGCTCACCGCGGAGGCGGGCGGCGTGAGCTTCACCGGGATGCTGCGGGACATCGAGTTCCATGCCAGGGGCATGCAAGACATTGTTGCCTTTCTCGACTCGACCCAACTGTTGCTCGACTCGGTCCCCCAGATCATCACGCAGGAGCGAATCGCGGTGATGAACGACATCACCCTCGAGCGCATCGCCGTGATGCGCGAGATCAACGCGCTGCTCGCTCTCACCCTCGAAGCCATCGACCGCGAGCGTCAGGCGGTGATGAGCGGCATCACCGAGGAACGGATCGCCGCGCTCCGGGACATCGATGCCCTTGCCGAGCGCCTCACCGAGATGACGCTCGATCAGGCCGAGATCCGGATCGAGAGCGCCATCGACCATCTCATCTGGCGCATCGTCCAGGTGACCGCCGTCCTTGCCGTGCTCGCCGCCATCGCCGGCTTTTTCGCCCTGCGTTACCTTGCTCCACGACGGACGTGATTTCGGTTCGTCAGTTTGTCCGTACGTCAGTACGTCAGTGATCGCGTGACCCTGAACGCGATAGGGAGGGCGTGATTGGGGCCACGAGCGGACTTTGGAGCGCCTCTGCCCGTCCCCGATGCCTACCCGTCCGGCGCGATATGAAGCGAGGGCCCCAATCGCGCCCGACCGAACCCGCGCCGGACTTGCCACCCGGTGCCCTTCCCGTAGCTTTCACACTTCGTGCGCACACAGAGCAACCAACCAACAGGATCAGCCCCCGATGGCACGCTTCACCGACGAAGAACTCCAACAAAAGGTACAAAACGGCTTCATCGTCGAGTCGGAAGACGAGATGACGGAGACGTACAAGAAGGCGCTCATCACCCAGCTCACCGTGCAGGGCGACACCGAGCTGATGAGCGCGCCTTCCTATTACGGCCCCGCCAAGGACGCGCCGTCCACCAACACCATGGTAAGCTCGATGGCGATCATCCAGGACGAGCTGGGTCATGCCAACATCGCCTACCGGTTGCTGGAGGACCTGGGCGTGAGCCGCGACTACCTGCTCTACGAGCGGCAGCCGCATCAGTTCAAGCACCCCTACGGTTTCGACCAGTACCTGGCCAACTGGGCGGAGCTGGTCGTTGCCAACGGCCTGTTCGACAGGGCCGGGATCACGCTGCTGGGCGATGTTCACCGCAACACCTCGTACGGGCCGCTCAAGCGGGCGCTGGTGAAGGTCGGGCTGGAAGAGAACTTCCACCTGCGCCACGGCGAGGTCTGGATGCGGCGGCTGTGCGAGGCGGGCGGCGAGGCGCGCGAGAAGGTGCAGCGCGGAGTCGACTGGATGTTCGCCATGGGCGTCGAGTGGTTCGGGATGCCCGACGACAAGAAACGCCACAACGCCCAGCTCGATTTCAGGCTCAAGGGGATGACCAACGACGAGCTGCGTCAGACCTGGGCCAACGCCGTCGTCCCGCTGTGCGAGGAGCTCAACCTCGATATCCCGGCCCACTGGGACGAGAAGCAAGGCCGGGCGGTGATCGACTACGAGTTCCCCGTGAACTTCGACGAAGACGAGATGGTCTGGCTGCTCGACGAACCGATCAGCTGGGAGGATGCGTTCGCCCGCTGGAAGCGCCGCGGCCCGGCAAACGTCGAGTACGTGGAGTCGATCCGCAAAGGCCGGTTGGAACTCGAGAAGATGATGGCGGCTTAGTCAGTTACCGGTTACCGGTCACAGAAACGCAGTGGCGATGAACAAACAGAACAAGCTAACAGCCGATGAAGTCCGGCACTGTCTCCGCGACGTCACCGATCCAGAGCTGCCGATCAGCATCATCGACATGGGCCTTATATATGACGTGCGTGTCAACGGGCGCGCTGTCGAGCTCGACATCACGTTCACGGCGACCGCTTGTCCGTGCGCCGATTTCATCATGGACGACATACGGACGCGGCTGTTGCAGGAGCCGGCGTGCGACGAGGTGATAATCAACATCGTCTGGGACCCGCCGTGGACCAACGAGCGGCTGAGCGCCGAGGGACGAGAACTTCTTAGAGCATATGGTGTGAGCGCCTGATGGCTGACCGAGTGTACGTCGTATTCGTTCGCAAGAACCGTGAAGATCCGCTCCGTCACGTGGGCAGCGTCCACGCATCCGACCCTGAACTGGCCAGGGTCTACGCCTGGAAGACCTACGACGAAGAGCGCTGGTTCGAGATGGTGGTGGCACCGCGTGATGCCTTCCACTCGGTGAACCGCGAAGAGAAGCCGTTCGACATCACGCGCGAGGACGCCGAGCCGACAGAGGTCGCATGAGCGAGAGGCCAGAGATCAAGTCCGCCGCCGACCTACCCAGGACCTCCAGCGAGCTTCTTCACGACACCGTTCTCTCGCTGGCCGATTCGAAACGGATCATCGGCATACTCTACGCCTACTGGGTGTTGGGCGCGCCGGAGCTCGAGGCCAACATCGCCGCTTCCAGCATCTCGCAGGACGAGTGGGGTCACTCGCGCGTCCTCTACGCTCTGCTGAAAGATTTCGGCGCCGACCCCGAGAAGCTCGA
>JBDHHX010000145.1:0-8534 GCA_039589155.1 Gemmatimonadota bacterium
AACTCTCCGGTGACGAAACTTTCGATGCCGGCCACGACCTCCTCTGTCCGCTCGATCGACGTGCCGATCGGCAGCTCGAACTCGGCCTTGAAGAACGCTTTGTCCGAGGACGGGAAGAACATCTGCGGAACCAGTCCCATTCCCGCCCCCGCCGCCATAAACATGAGTATCGCGGAAACCACGGTCAGCGAGCGGTGCCTGAGCACGAACATCAACATGCCACGGTAGCGACGGTAAAACGGAGTCTGGTATTTCGACCCCCCGGGATCCGCCTTCGGCCTGACGAACTTCGTCGCCAGCAGCGGTATCATCGTGAGGGCGAGCAACCACGAGCAGAGCAGCGTTATCGTCACGACCTGGAAGAGCGGCGCCACGTACTCGCCGGTATCCGACTCGGCGAGGTAGAACGGCAGGAACGCGGCGATCGTGGTCAGCGAGGCGATCAACAACGGGGCGCGCAATTCGCCCGCGGAGTCGATAGCCGCGTCGAGCGCGCTCTTCCCCTCGGACATCTGAACCTGGATCGATTCCACCATGACGATGGCGTTGTCGACCAGCAGGCCGAGGGAGATGATCAGCGCAGCGAGCGAGACGATGTTGAGCCCGATGTCGAGAACCGACATCACCAACAACGCCATGATGATGGCCATCGGGATGAGACTGGCGACCACCAATCCGGTCCGCAGGCCGAGGATGAGAAGCATCATCAGGACGACGACGATGATGGCCTGCTGCAGGCTGCCGACGAAGTCACTGATGCTTCGGTCGACCACGGCCGGCTGGAAGGCCACGACGTCGAACTCGATCCCGATCGGATAGAGTGCCTGCAGGCGCGCGCGCGTCTCCTGCACCCGCTCGCCGAGCGTGATGATATTGCCGCCTTCGCGCAGAGAGATGGCGACCGCCAACGCCGGCCGGCCGCTGGCGGTGACCTTGCTCTCCGGCGGGTCGATGTAGCCGCGCTCGATGGCGGCGATATCCTCGAGAAAGACGAACTCGTTCGTGCCCGGCAGGCTGATCACGGACCGGCGCAGCTCTTCGACCGTTTCGAAATTGCCCGAGGGCTCGAGCACGATCCGGTCCACTCCAGCCGTCACTTCGCCGCCGGGCAGCACGATGTTGCGGCTTTCGAGTATCTGGCCCAGCTGAAGCGGTGAGATGCCGAGATCGGATAATCTGGCGTTGTTGTACTCGACGAAGATGCGCTCTTCCTGTGCTCCGTAGATGTCGACCTTCGCGACCTCCGGGATCAAGAGCAGCTCGTCACGCACTTCGTCGGCGACTTCCTTAAGCTCGGCGTAGCTGAATCCCTCGCCGGTCATCGCGATCACGGTGCCAAACACATCGCCGAACTCGTCGTTGACCGTCGGCCCGATGACATCGTCCGGAAGCTCGGCCGCCGCGCGGTCGACCTTGCGCCGCAGGTCGTCCCACAGGGGACGCATCCGCTTGTAGCTCGCGTGCATGTTGACCAGGATCACCGAGACGCCGGCTTTCGACTCGCTCTGCACGAAGTCGAGCTCCGGCATCTCCATGATGGCCTTCTCGAGCTTGTCGGTGACCAGCATCTCGACGCGCTCGGGGCTGGCGCCGGGGAAGATCGTCATAACCTGGGCGACGCGGATGACGAACGCGGGGTCCTCGGATCGCGACAGGCCGCCGTAAGAGATCAGGCCGCCAAGCAGGATCGTGACGAGGGCCACGGTCGTGAGCCGGTTCTTCTCTATGGCTGCGCGCGTAATGTTCATGGTCGTCGAGCTCACGAGCCGCTGTCGGGCAGCCTCACCTCGAGGCCGTCCTCGATCTTGCTCCAACCCGCCGTGACGACCCTGTCACCGTCCGTTAGCCCTTCCAGCACCTCGAGCCCTTCGGCCGTCAGCTCGCCGACGCCCACCGCGCGTCGGTGCACGATGCCGAAGCCCGCTTCGCTCGGCTCGACGACGTAGACGAAGCGGCCCTCCCGATCCTCGCCCACGGCAGCGGAGGGCAGTAGATAGACGACGCGCTGGCTCTCCGACTCGAATAGGAAGATGACCTCGGCCGCCATTCCCGGACGTGTGGCGGTCCCGCTTTCGGCCAGTCGTACCGTTACCGGGAACGTCATCCCGGCCCCGGTGGCGGAGACGCCGACCTCGGTGACGACCGCTGTGAAGACCTGTTCGGTGAGCGCGTCGAACGTCACGCTGACCTCATCTCCCTCGGCGATCTGGGCGATCAGCACACCGGGAACGCCGACCTCGACTTCTAGGTTGGCGCCGGAGGTGAGCAGGACGACGACCTGGCCCGACTGCACGTTCTCGTTCACCTCGACGCCGACCGAAGCGACCGCCCCGGCCACGGGAGCCGTGAGGCGCGTGTAACTGAGCTGCAGGCGTGCGAGCTCCAACTCCTGCTCGTAGGCGCTGACGGATGATGCGGCTGACTCCGAAGTGGAGCGGGCGGCGTCGAGCTCGGCGAGCGATAGGTTGGCGTTCTCGTAGAGTTGGCGAGCCCGCGCGTAGTCGGCCTCGGCGGCGCGCGCACCGGCCCGCGCTTGCGCCAACCCGGCCTGAGCGCGCTGGAGTTGAAGTCGATAATCCTCGTCGTCGAGATCGGCTATAAGCTGCCCGGCCCGTACGGTATCACCCACTCCCACCGCGAGGCGGCGAATCGTGCCCGGCACCTTGAAGCTGATGCGTGACTCCATTCCCGCGCGGGCGGTGCCAGAGAAGGATCGTTCGCGGCTGCCGCCGGTGGAGTAGGCCACCTCGTAGCGAACCGGCCGAATGACGGGCTGGGGCTGCTCGTCGTTTCCGCAGGCTTGAAGCGCGGCCGCGGCCAGCAGGCCCAGCCCTAGGGTGACGAAGCGGTCTCGAAGGGACATTGCACGGTACTCCGGAATCGAGGGCCGACAGCGTGGCCGACCTGTGAGCTCGCCTTTGGGGTCTGGATGATGCCCGAGATTAGAGCGCTTCCCACTGGACTGTCAAGGAATGGACTCGCGGCGTAACTTCGACCCATTCAATGTCAGATCGAGCGCCTGTCGGCACGAAGCTCGACCGGTCGGCGGGCCATGAAACTCAGCGGAGGTCGTGAGAAAGATGCCTCGACTCGCAATCATCCTCGCAAGTTTGGCGGTGCTTCTGGTGCCAGATCCGGCGCCAGGCCAGCAGGCGCGCACGGTGACGATTGGGTTCCTGGCGGATGGCCAATACCAACGTCACACATACCTGGGTGAGCTGCTTCGACGCGAGATCAACGATCTGTTGTCTGGCGAATTCGACGTTCGCATGCCCGCGGCCGTCGCCGTCGAGGCGGATTTCACGGTCGAAGGAATCGATAGCGGGCTCGACCGGCTGCTGGATGATCCGGAGGTCGATATCATCGTCGCCTTCGGTGCGATCAGCTCGCACGTCGCCGCTGGTCGGCGAACTCTCAGCAAACCCGTCGTCGCAGCGGTCATCCTTGACCCCGTGTTACAGGGGCTCGAGTTGGCGGAGGGCGGCGGTAGCGGGGTCGAGAACCTGAGCTATATCGCCCTGGCGGAGACAAACGACATACCTGCCTTTCTCGAGATCGTCCCATTCACCCGAATCGCGCTCATGGTCAACGGATCGTTGGCTGACGCCGTGCCCGAGCTCTCGCAGCGGTTGCAGATCGCGGGACAGGCCATCGGGCTGGACGCGGTGCTCGTTCCGGTAGGGCCGAACGTTGAACCGATACTCGCAGCGCTTGACGATGCCAGCGTCGAGGCGGTCTACCTGTTGCCCCAGTTCCAGCTGTCGGAGGAAGATTGGCAAAGCCTGGTTCAGGGGCTGATCGATCGTCGGCTTCCAAGCTTCAGTTGGTTCGGGCAGTCCGAAGTCCTCGATGGTATTCTGGCGGGACAGCGGCCCGAGAGGTTTGCCCAGCGGATCGCCCGGCGTGTAGCGCTCAACATTCAGTCCATCCTGCTCGGAGCGGACCCGGCTTCTCTACCGGTGGCCTTCGCTCCTCAGTCACGCCTCTTCATCAACATGGCAACAGCGCGCGCGATTGGCGTCTATCCGCCCTGGAAGGTCGTCACGGAGGCAGAGCTCGTTTCCGACGTAGGAAGCGTGCCGGATCGTGAGTGGACGCTGGAGAGCGCGGTGCGCGAAGCTGTAGAGGTGAATCTGGACCTTTCCGCCGCGGATCGCGCCGTTGCTGCCGGCGCCGACAACATCGGTATTGCACGTGCCGAGCTATTGCCGCAGATCGACCTCGGCTTTGACTGGAGTGTTATCGACCAGGACCAGGCTGAGTCCGGCGTGAGCTTCAGGCCGCAGCAGATGATCACCGGCGGCGCCACGCTGACCCAACTGATCTATGCCGATCCGGCCTGGGCAAACTACTCGGTCCAGAAGTCGATTCAGGAATCACGCGAGCAGGATCGCGAGACCCTTTGGCTCGACATCGCTTTCGACGCGGCCGTCACCTATCTGGACCTGCTAAGGTCAAAAACGCTCGAGCGGATCGAGCGGCAGAACCTGAACATCACGCGGGAGAACCTCGAGTTCGCCCGCGTGCGGCGTTCGGTCGGGACGGCGAGCCCGGGCGAGGTGTTTCGCTGGGAGAACCAGATCGCCAACAATCGCCAGGGCGTGATCAACGCGAACGCGATACGCAACCTGGTCGAAATCGAGTTCAATCGACTGCTGAACCGGCCGTTGGAAGAGAGCTTCGCCACCGCCGAGGCCGAGCTCGCCGATCCGCAGCTGCTGACCAACCAGAGCCGGCTGGCGCCCTACATCGACAACCTCTGGAGCTTCCGCGTCTTCCGCGGCTTCATGGCGCAGGAAGCGCTGGACGCGTCGCCCGAGCTCAGGGCGCTCGACGCGCTCGTCGCGGCGCAGCGGCGCACGCTCACCGCGGCGGACCGCGCCTTCTACTTGCCCACCCTGGCGCTTCAGGCATCGGTCAGCGACGTGCTCTCGACCAGCGGCGCAGGGACCGTGTTCCCCGGGTTCGAGGACCTGCGTTGGACGGTCGGCGTCGCCCTGGGTTATCCGGTGCTGACGGGCGGCGCGCGCTTTTCGGTCAGGAGCCAGGCGGCCGAGGAGCTGGTCGCGCTCGAGACCGAGCGCGATGCGCTGGCGCAGCGCATCGAGGGCCGGGCTCGCGCGGCGCTGCATACGATGGGGGCCGCGCTCGCCAACATCGATCTGTCGCAAGACGCGGCCGAGGCGGCCGGACGTAACTTCGAGTTGGTTCAGGATTCCTACAGTAGGGGAGCAGCCTCGATCATCGATTTGCTGGACGCACAGAACACGGCTCTGATCGCCGAGCTGCGTGCGGCGAACGCGATCTACGATTTCTTGATCCAGTTGATGAACGTCGAGCGCGCCGCCGGCCGCTTCGACTTCTTCACCTCGGCTGAGGACCGCGACGCTTTCTTCGACCGGCTGGATGCGTACTTCTCGGAGGTGGGGATGTAGCTACGGCGCCGTGAAGATCGTTAGCCGCGTGTCATCCCCCAGGTCGTAGCTCTTGCCCCGCCCCTTTAGGTCGTGATCCCGTGCGTGCTCGACGGATAGGATGCCGATTCGCATCCGTTTGCTTCGACTAGAAGAAGTAGAAGGCCGCGCCCAGGATGAGATAAACGGCCAGTAGTTGGGCCCCCATAAGCTGAAGCGGCCCTCGATTTGTCAACCACCGGAGCACTCCGTATTTTGCCCTGATTGGCGATCCCCGCCTCGGGCCGGCAAGGCCCAACGATCTCCCGAGTGGCCCTCTCTCGCTGGCTGCGGGATTGCTGGACCCCATCTGAGCCGCGCCAGCACCGCGGAGGTGCCAGGAGGTTCGAGAATGTCCTGGTTCAAGGTGGCGAGGCAAGCGGATCTGCGTGAGGTGGCTGCCTCACCCGACTTCATCGAATTCCTCCTCGAGAATGCCGCTAGCGGCGACGTGGCAGCCAGGTTCGAGGCGGCTGCCCGGCTAAGGGCCTACGAAGCGGATGAGCTCAAGGGGTGCTCACGAGCATTGAGACGAGCGCTGAAGAGCCCCGATTCGGTGAGGCGCAGCCTGGCCGCCGAGTTGCTCGCGAAGCTCGGTCCCGACGCCGCGCCAGCTGCCGGCGACCTGAGGAACGCCCTCCAGGACAGTGACCGGTTCGTCCGGATCCGCGCGGCCCAGGCCCTGTGCGCGGCCCACCTCGCGAACGGGGAGGTGGTCAGCGTTCTCAGGGAGGCGCGGGGCGCCGGCGGTGACGCTCGCAAGCTTGCCAAGGAAGTCCTCGGCACTCTCGACCCCAATCTCCTGTCGGGTACTCCGTCTCCGCCCTCGCAGTCCAGGGTCGTCGTGGGCAAGTGCCGGTCCTGTGACCGTCAACTGCGCGTAAAGGCATCCGGGATCCGGCCATCGATGCGGCTCACCTGCAAGTGTGGCAAGGTGAATCTGGTCCAATATGAGGGAGACCCGGGGTGAGGCGGAGGCCCGGCTGAGGTCGATCCCATCCGACTGGCACGGGGACAAGCGGAATGGCGTTACGTGATTGGCTCCGGGACGCGGTGGATGGCGTCCTGCTCCGGATTCTGCTGGGCGTGGATCCACGGTACGCCCGGTTCGGGATCGGGGCCGAGGAACGGGCGGCTCGGTCCCGGAACCCCCTGGTCGTCCATGCTCTTGTGAGAGCCCTGCACCACTACGAAGAGGCGATCGTCGAGGGCGCCGCCAGGGCCCTGGGAACGCGCGGAAACCCGAGAGCCATCGGAGCGCTGGTGGCCGCTCTCGCGAGGGCAAGACACACACGCGTGCTGGAGACCCTGGAGGAAGCGCTGGACGAGATCGATAGGGACTGGAAAGAGTCGGAGGCGGCCCTTCGCTTCGCGTCCAGGCTGGAGGGCAACCTCGAGCATCACTCGCCCTGGGTGCGCAAGAACGCGGCGAGAAGCTTGGGTAGTCTCAGGGGTGGATCCGCCACTGAATCCTTGTTGATCGCCCTTCGCGACGAGGATCCCGACGTGCGCGAGGAGGCGGCTTCTGCGCTAGGCAGAAGGGGAGACGCGTCCGCGGCCGGGCCTCTCGGTGACGCCCTGAAGAGAGACCGACATCCGGGTGTGCGAGCGTGCGCGGCGGAGGCCCTCGGCCGACTCGGTCCCCTGTCCGAAGTCATCGCATGGCTCGTGGCGGCTCTGCTCGACGAAGAGCCGGGCGTGCAACGCGCCGTGAGAAGGGCACTCCAGGAATTAGGCCCCAGCTGGACCGATTCCGGGCCCGCCCGTGCGGCGGTGCCCACATTCCTGGCGGCGCTGCGGCACGACAATCCGGACATCCGTGACAGTGCCGCTACGGCGCTGGGGGCGATCAAAGGCCCCGAAGCCGCTGCGGGCCTGCTCGGCCTCCTGGGAGAGGAGAGGGACGCAAGGGTCATCGGTACGGCGATCTTCGCCCTGGATGATCTCGACCCGAGTTGGCGGAGTACGGATGCCTGTGCCGCGGCCGTGTCCGCGCTCATGGCGGCACTCCAACACTACGACTCCTTGGAACAGTGCCGGGCAGCCGACCTCCTCAAGGCGCTGGGGCCCACCGCCAGAGAGGCGAACCCGGCTCTGGCGGCCCTGCTGGATCACCCCGACTCGGAGGTTCGGGGCAGAGCCGCGGACGCCTTGAAGAGAATCGGGACCGGAGACATCGTGGAGGAGCATGAAGCGCGGGTGCGGCTCGCGGCAAGCACGTGCCCGAGGTGCCATGAGGATCTCAGCGCGTCCAGGGCGTCGTCGGAGGTGGAGGGCCGTGTCTGCAGCTCCTGTGGCTGGGCGGCCATATGGTGCTACGACTGCGGAATGGAGCCCATGATGGCGACGCTGGCTGAGCCCCAACTCGTGTGGCTGGAGTGCAGGAAGTGCGGGCACCTGGGTCGAGCCGACGACGAGGTCATGACGTGGCTGAGAACGCACGACGCTATGGATGCGTAGAGGGTCGGGGAGGAGGAGAATGGTCGGGTTTTCCTGGCGCCGTGAAGATTGTCAGACGCGTGTCATCCCTTAGGTCGTAACTCCTGCCCGGCCCCTTCAGGTCGTGATCTCTCGCGTGCTCGACGGAGAGGATGCGGCTGAACGGCACCGCCAGCCAGTGCTCGATCACCCGGTCCAGCTTGCGCGATCCGTAGGGCGGGTCGGCGAAGGTGATGTCGTAGACCCCGGCCTCCAATGCCTCCACGAACGGGATGGCGTCGCGCTTGAAGATCCGGGTCCGCTTGCGGACTCGGAGAGCGGCCACGTTGGCCTTGAGCGAGTGAAGGCTGGCGGGCCCGTTCTCGACGAAGTCGGCGCTGGCCGCTCCCCGTGACAGCGCCTCGAGACCCAGCGCACCGGAACCGGCGAACAGGTCCAGGGCACGGGCGCCGGGCAGCGAGTTAGCGAGCAGGGTCAGCCAGCGATCGCGGACATCTTCGGCGGTGGGCCGGACCCGGGCGCCGGGGGAGACCAGGTCGCGGCCCGCCCAGATCCCTCCGACGATCCTCATGCGGTGTTCTCGCTCGTCATCTCGGCGGGAAGATAGCGCCGCCGGCGTCCGGATGAGAAACGGCGGGCGGT
>JBDHHX010000146.1:0-8446 GCA_039589155.1 Gemmatimonadota bacterium
GACCGACAGGTAATGGGCGCCGGGCTCGATGGCGCGGCTGGCGATGTAGGCGGCAAAAATGCCGACCACGATGCAGTAGACGAACCAGAGCGCCAGGCTCTTACCCATGTTCGGCGGACCGCTCTTGCCGACCATCATGAAAGCGACGGGTCCCTTCGTCGACTTCTCGACGAACTCGGGCGAGCCCATTTCTTTCATGTTGCTGGGGCAGGGGATCACGTACTGGCCCGGCGTTATGCCGGCATTGCGAAGCGTCGCCATCACTTCGTCCTCGTTGGGGACTTTCTTGAAGTCGCTGCGGTGATAGGGAAGCAACATGTGGATGATCGAGCTCGCCACGAACACGATCACCGCCGAGGCCAGGATCGGTAGCCATAGCGACATTACAGAGACCATCGTTCTTTCCTCCCGTTTCGGCGCGGTACGATGGCAGTGGCTGCGTTCAGCCTGCTACTTCGTAACCCACGCGTGTGCCTCCTCGAGATCGCGGAAGACCCGCACTTCGCCCGAAGATCCGCTGGCCAGGTGCATCTCGTACATGCGCGCCATGCCGTAGTCGGCGTCGCTTCCCACGACCAGCGCGGCCTTGGCCCCGCGCCACTGGCCCTGAACCAGCTCCGAGATATTGCGAACTTCGGTTGACGAGAAATTCGTCAACGCCGCTCCTCTCACCTCCCAGAGGACGTTGTGCTCCGGGCGGAACTGCGGATCGGCGTAGGTGGCTTCGAGCATCGCCGAGAGCATCTCGAACGTCAGTTCGCCGCTGACCGTGTGTATGCGCAACCCGGCGTCTTCATCGATCTTCGTATCGATTCCCATGCTGCGTCAGCTCTCTTGCTCGAAGACGTTGACGCCCGAGTAGATGTCGATGCCCGAACCGTCGGCGACCGTCATGCGAGGCGGGTCATCGCCTGAAGTCTTGGCGCAGCCGACTTCACCGTCCCTATTGATGGCCACGAACTTCTCGGAGGGCAGGAAGTCGAGGCCGACGGCGTGGTAGCGCTCGGCGATGTAATGAAGCGCGTCTTCACATGCCTCCTGAGGTGAACGCCCGGCGCCCATCCGGCTGACGATGTAGAACGACGAGCAGGCCTTGATCACGTCCTCGCCGCGGCCAGTAGCGCCAGCGGCACCGATCTCGTTGTCGACGTAAAGGCCGGCGCCGACGATCGGCGAATCGCCGATCCGGCCGGGGACCTTCCAGGAGAGTCCGCTGGTGCTGGTGATACCGGCAATGTCGCCGTTGACGTCGACGGCCAGCACGTTCACCGTGCCGTAGGTTTCGGCCCAGTCGGCGAGCAGCGAGGCGCCGCGTTTCTCGTCGCCCTTCAGGTGATCCGGCGGACCGTAGTCGTCCCGGTCGCTGTGGTTCTCTCGCCACCTGAGCCAGGACTCGCGGGCTTTTTCGGTGAGCAGGTCCTCTTCGGGGAAGCCCCAGGACTTGGCGAACTCCAGCGCGCCGGGGCCGACCAACATCACGTGGTCGGTACGCTCCATCACCAGCCGGGCCACCGAAGCGGGGTGCATGATGTTCTCGAGCGAGGATACCGAGCCGGCGCTGTAGGTCTTGCCGTCCATGATCGACGCATCGAGCTGGACCACGCCGCTCTCGTTGGGCAAGCCGCCGTAGCCGACGCTCGTGTCCTCGGGGTCCTTCTCGATGTGGATGGTCGCTTGCTCCACCGCGTCCAACGCCGAGCCGCCGCTCGAGAGGATCTCCCAGGCGGTCTCCATCGCCTGCCGCCCGGTCTCGTTGGGATGGCTCGTGATGATCATCGGCGTGGTGCCGGCGCGTCGGCTCCACGATGGGCGACCCGGCCCGCCAGCGGCCGCGAACGGGTTCAGGCGCTGAGCTACAAGCGCACCGGCGCTCATCCAGAAGCCCCGTTGTACGAAGAGTCGGCGTGTGATTTCAGGCATCGGGCGTCTCCTCCAAGAGTCTCGACGGCAGTGCCGGCGGTCGGCCGGCCCAGAGAGTGTCGCTATTTGTGAGATCGGACAAGATGCTGCGGGTCCGGCCTAACTGCAAGGAGATGAACATTGAACATGGGACATCCCACATCGAACATCGAGGGCACTGCCGATCGCTTAGACTTCGCACATCGAACGTTGGACATCGATAGTGTCGTACATGTCCAAGGTTAGATGTTCAACGTTAGAGGTTCGAACATTCGAGGCGCGCCAGCGCCGAGCCCTCTCAGCGTCCGATGTCCGATGTCCAATGTTCAATGTTCAGGGGGATCCGGGCCAGCTCGCGCGCCGTCAGGCTACCCAACCACAAGTGGCTTTCCGTTTCCCGTGCCTCGGTGATGGTCGGGTAGCCGCCGCTCGGGTCCTGGAGGTTGGCTACGACTCGGCCGTTACCATTCACCGCGATCACGTGACCGTAGGCGACGGCGGCCGGACGCAGGAACGCTGGCAAGCGCTGAACCATCTTGCGGAGGAACGGCTTTCCGGAGAGTCTGTCGACCATCGCGTTGCGTGGGGAAACGAAGGCGATCCAGTATCGACCGTCCATGCCCCGCGTGATGTTGTCGGGGAAGCCCGGTAGCTCTTCGATGAATGGCTCGACCGTGCCCACCAGCGGGCCGTATAGCCAGATACGAATCACTCGGTAGCTGCCAGTCTCGACCACGAGAACGTAGGAGCCGTCGTGGGCGACCGCGACGCCGTTGGCATAGTTGATGCCGTCCAGAACGGTTGTAGCGCTAGCCGCCTCCGGGTCATACACTAGAAGGCGGCCGTTCCCACCGTGTTCCATGAGGTCGAGCACCGCCGCCTCGTAGGTTCCTGCCCAGTCGACGGGCGCGAACTTGTTCGATGACTCGGAGAAGTAGATCCTGCCGTCCGGCGCCACGTCGACTTCGTTGGCGTAGCGAATCGGGATCCCATCGGCCTCGGTCGCCAGCGTCGTGACGCTCCCATCGGGTGCGATCGAGAGCAGGCCACGAATGGCGTCGGCGACGATCAGATTGCCCGCTGCATCGAACTCCATGCCCAGTGGTCGGCCATATGTATCGGCCCAGCTCGCCGCCGCGGAACCGTCGGACCGCAAACGGACGATCCAGCCTTCTTTCGTCGAAACGTAGACGCGACCGTCGGGACCCACCGCCACCGCTTCCGGCCCCGTCTTGTCCCCAATCGAGAACCGTTCGATCGTTGCGAGCCGTTCGTTTACCGCGAAGTCACCCGTGTAGCCGGGGTTGATCGGAGCCTCCCACGCCACCGGCTCGATAGCCACCGGCCAAGCCACCAGATAAATGACCCCCAGCACCAAGATCGCCCCTACCGCCGCGACTGTCTTACGCATCACCGTTCAACTCGCATTCCCGAATTTCCCCGAATCCCCGATTCCCCGAATCGACTTCGAGAATTCCCAACAGAATTCCCACGCCTACTTCACCAAATGAAACTTCTCCTGCCTCTCCAGCACCCAGCGCCGCGTCCCCTCGCCATCGATATACGCGTCCTCCTCCAACGCCATCCGAACCACTTGATCATTCCACTCCGCCACCGCCGTCCCTGACTGCAACTCGATCGACCACCACATGTTCGATCTCACCGGTACGTCGCCGCGGCCGGGGACGCCTTCCTGCCGATCCCACAATCCCACCAGCGGACCAGCGCCGTGCCCATGGTCGCCGATCGGGTGGGAATAGACCGTCCCATCGATACCGGCATCGCGCATCTGTGCCAGTGACCGGTGGAGCACATCGTTCCCCGTGCGACCGGGCTCCAGTTCCTCCATCACGATGTCCTGCAGCCTGTTGCTGGCGGCGAGCGCCGCGTACAAACCCGCTGGTGCGTCCGACTCGCCGGCGCGCAGCACGTAACCCATGTGCTGTGTGTCTGTGTTCAGGCCCAGCGCCGTGACCCCGAAATCGCAGTGCAGTACGTCACCCTGTACGATCACGGGGTTGGCGGAGTCGCCCATCTGCACGCCGCGGCGTTGAACCTCAACGGACGGTTGGAACCAGGTATCGAGGCCCAGGTCGTTCAGTCGTTGACGCATCCACCAAACCACATCTTGAGTGTGAGTCATGCCCGGCGTGATGACTTTGTTTGAGAAAGCCGTGGCGATGATCTCGTGGGCCGTCTTCTGCATCTCGATGTAGACCGGCAGCATTTCGGGTAGCCGTTCGGCGATGTAGTCGAGGGCCAGCCGATCGCGACGTACGATTCTGCTGCGGTACTTCTCCGGCAGCGCCGCCGACATCTGCTCCCATTCGCCGGCGCTCAGGCCGTCGGAGAAGTTGAAATTGTAGGAAACGTTCACGGCGATCGTCTGCGGGTCGCACTGTTCGACCAATGGTGGCAGCAGCTGCCACTGGTCCGGGCCCCAGGGCTCGGCCTGCCGCTCCTGCCCGGCAGCGGCACCGCTCGCCGCGTTCGGGTCACGAACGACACGGTAGAGTCCGCCCTGCGAACTGCCTCCGACGGCGATCCGGTCGACGCCCTCTTCCGGCCCGCGATCGCAGAACGCGTAGATCGTGCGGCGCCGGGCGGCGAAGGTCGTTGGTGACACGAGGCCGACGAATACGGGATCCTCGTTGTACTCCCGCATCGGGATGATCCACATGTCGACATCGTGCTCTCGCATCAAACGCGGCAGCACGCGCGTCAGGCGCAGCTCCAACCAATCCTGCTCGATCTCGGCCCGCTGGCGGAGTGTGCCGAGGGTGTGTCCCTGGGCGAAGACTGGAGCTGGCGCGCTGTCGATGACGATGAAGATTAGGATGACGATGAAGATGACGAGCCGGGTCACGCGGGTCATGGGGAGTACCTCCGTGTCGCCGTTTTGATGGCATGGGCGAGAGAATGCTAGGGTGGGCGACGGCTGGCGGCAACGGGGTCGCCGGTTGGCGTCGCTGGGCTTATGATAGCGGCGCCAACCTCGAGCGCTTGGCCCTCGATAGGAACTCAGGAGGAATGGATGACGCGACTGGGCACGGACCCCCAACCTTTGCGCGTGGCGATTGTCGGCTCTGGCCCTGCCGGTTTCTATGCCGCCGAGAAACTTCTGAAGCAAGAAGACGTCGCCGTCCAGATCGATATGTACGATCGGCTTCCAGTGCCGTTCGGTCTGGTGCGGTTTGGCGTGGCGCCCGACCACGAGAAGATCAAGAACGTCACCCGCGTATACGAGAAGGTGGCCAAGAACCCGAACTTTCGCTTCTTCGGCAACGTCGACGTTGGAAGTCATGTCAGTGTCGGCGATCTAAAGGACTTCTACCACCAGATCTGTTTCACGACGGGCGCTCAGACCGATCGCATGATGAACATCCCCGGCGAGGATCTGCAGCGCAGCCATGCGGCCACCGAATTCGTTGCCTGGTACAACGGACACCCCGACTACAAAGACCACGAATTCGACCTGTCGGTCGAGAGGGTCGCTGTCGTTGGTGTGGGCAACGTCGCCGCCGACGTTGCGCGTATGCTCTGCCGCACGCGCGACGAGCTGGCGACGACCGATGTGGCCGACTACGCGCTCGAGGCTCTCGCCGGCAGCGGCGTCAAGGAGGTTTATGTGCTCGGCAGGCGCGGGCCGTTGCAGGCAGCGTTCACCAATCCCGAGATCAAGGAGCTGGGCGAGCTGGCCGGCGCTGATATCCAGGTCGTCGCCGGAGAGATCGAGCTCGACGAGCTCAGCGCCAAAGAACTCCAGGAGAACCCGGTCAAGGAATCGCTGAAGAAGATCGAAATCCTTGACGGCTACGTCGGCCGTGAGCCGACGGGCAAGCCCAAGAAGCTCCACCTCCGCTTCCTCGTTTCGCCGGTCGAGCTTTACGACGATGGTGAAGGCGGCGTCGGCGGCATGAAGATCGTCAAGAACGAGCTGTACGCCAGCGACGATGGTTCGCTGCGGCCTCGGGCGACCGATCAGTTCGAGGAGATCGACGTCGACATGGTCTTCCGCTCCGTCGGCTACCGCGGCGTGGCCGTCCCCGGCGTGCCCTTCCACGATAGCTGGGGCGTGGTCCCCAACCAGAAGGGCCGCATCATCGATATGGAGACCGAGCGGCCGCTGCCCGGCCTCTACGCCGCCGGCTGGATCAAGCGCGGGCCGTCCGGCGTGATCGGTACCAACAAGCCGTGCGCGGTGGAGACGGTGGCAGGTATGCTGGAAGACGTGGTGGCGGGCAGCGTGCTCGAGCCAGCCAACCCCGATGCGGCCGCCGCAGAGCGGTTCGTCCGCTCGGCGCAGCCGAAAGTTGTCACCTGGCAGGACTGGGAGCGGCTGAAACAGATCGAGGATTCAGCGGGCGAGAAGCAAGGCCGGCCGCGGGTCAAGCTCACGTCCGTCGATGAGATGCTGGCTGCGCTGAATCGCTGATTGTGTCGCCGTCGGCGGCGGCATCCTATATTTGTAGCCAGAACGAGCAGATGGGTTGAGGCCGGGCCCGACGTACGTGCAGCGGGAGGCTTCAGCCGTGGCATCATCCCACCCCTGGACCCTACCCTGGCGGGCCAGCCGCCACGCCGTCCCTCGCTCGCGACGTCGTCCCCTGCTGTCTATCGCCGAAGGGGGACCATGATGGGTTGCTTTGCCTCCATCTCCGCCGCTATCCGAACTGCGGACCAGCGCTTCAGCGGTACGGGCGCCAGGCCGTCGCTGGTCGTCAATCAGGGTGGCGTCGACCGGCTGAACCAACCGCTGCTCACGCACACGACCGTGGGCGAGCTGAAGCGGGCGCAGTCGATCTATTGCCTTCACTCGCTGCGCGACCTGCCACAGACGGAAGTCATTGACGACTTGGTAGGGCCCGACGATCTGTACGTGCGGTTAGCCACGAACTCGACGGACCTGTGGCGACCGGAGTTGGTGATGGTCTGGGGCTGGTCACGGGAGTGCAAGACGGTTCCGCTGGCCCTCGACATGAATTTCCGGCACGCGCTGAGTCTCGATCCGAAGGAGGGCGTGAGCTCGGTGCCCGTACGCCGGGTCGAAGCTGGCGGCAGCGAGATGCCCATCGAGCGACTGCTGCTCGTTGTGGTGACATACGCGGCGCCTTACGCGGGCACTGATGACCCGATCTGGCTGCGGGTGACGACGGCTGACGGCCCGGTGACTCACCACCTGATCACCGACACGCCACAAGCCGACCTCGAGATCAACAGCGCCAACATCTACGAGGTGCCGGTGATTCGGCCGTTCAACCGCAAAGAGGTCGAGGGCGGGGCGGGCGAGATCCGCCTGGGCATCAGCGGGAGCGACAAGTGGGTGCCGCGCATCGTCATGCTGTTCGGGCTCGAGGGCGCGGCCGGCGACCCGGATCGAGTGGTGTCTCTTGCCCGGGTATGCGACCCCGGA
Organism: Gemmatimonadota bacterium; assembly: GCA_039589155.1. GTDB lineage: Bacteria > Gemmatimonadota > Gemmatimonadetes > Palauibacterales > KS3-K002 > Kutchimonas. The sequence continues at coordinate 7,313 of JBDHHX010000146.1, forward strand.
CCGCTGAGTACCGATCCCAGGGAAGGCGTGCCGTCGCTGCCCCTGACGGTCGAGTGATGGCGCCCCGCTTTTGACGCCGATCCACCGGCGTCTCATCTTCACTACATGATCTTCGGTATCGTACTGGCCGGAGGTGCGTCTCGGCGCATGGGTCGGCCCAAGGCATCGCTCCTCATTGATGGCGAGACTTTCTTGCAGCGTGCCGTGAACACGTTGGCGGCCGGCGGCTGCGACGATGTCGTGGTCGTCCTCAACCCTGACGAGCCGGAGACAGCGGAACAGGTGCCGGACGGGTTTGCGAGGCTGACCTGGGGTGGGGGAGCCGGAACCCAGCAGATTGATTCGTTGCGTGCCGGGCTAAGCGTCGTTACGCCGGATGCGGCGGCGGTCGTTGTCTTGCCGGTGGATCACCCCCGTGTCGAGGCGACGACGGTGACGGCGTTGATCGATGCCTTTACGGCTGGCGCAGCGCTCATCGTGCGACCCGTCCGCGAGGGCCGACACGGGCACCCGGTGTTGTTTGCCGCGCCTCTGTTTGCCGAATTGCTGCAAGACGAGCTGCCGGAGGGTGCGCGGACCGTGTTACGCCGCCACCCCGGCGACTCGAAAAGCGTCGAGGTTAGCGATCCGGGTGTGCTGGTCGACGTGGATACGCCGGAGGACTTCGAGGAACTCTCATGAGCCAGGCGATGGACGCGACGGAAGCGGCGCGCAGAGCGCTGGCAGCCATGGCGGGTGGCGCGCCGGTTGCCGTGGTGACCGTTGTAGGCGCGCCGCTGGACGGGGTCCAGGGTCGGCGCATCATCGTCACCGCCGACGCCGCCGAGGGGAGCCTCGGCTCGCCGGAGCGCGACGAGCGCGGGGTCGCCCTGGCACGAGACGCGCTGCTCGATGGGAGCCGACGGCTCCACGAAGTCGAGCTGGAAGGCGGCCTCTGGCAGCTCTACGTCGAGCCGCAGCTGGCGATCCCGGAGATGCTGATCGTCGGCGCCGGGCACATCGCCCGCCCGCTTTGCCGCATGGCCGCGATGCTCGGCTTTCGGGTGACGGTCGCCGATGACCGGCCCGAGTTCGCCAGCCGCGAGTACTTTCCCGATGCTGCGGCCGTCCGGATCATCGACTTCGCTGAACCCT
>JBDHHX010000147.1:0-11689 GCA_039589155.1 Gemmatimonadota bacterium
ACTCGCGCCCCACGCCCGAGTGGTGGCGCGACGCCAAGTTTGGGATCTTCATCCATTGGGGCGTCTACTCCGTCCCCGCCATCTCGCCGCGCGAGAACTACTCCGAATGGTACTGGAAGTGGTTGCAGGATCCTGACCGCATCGGGCCCATGGTCCGCGACTTCCACTTCGAGCATTACGGTGCCGACTTCGAGTACTTCGACTTCGCGCCCATGTTCCGGGCCGAATTGTTCGATCCCGGCGAGTGGGCCCGCCTGTTCGAGGCCGCCGGCGCCCGCTACGTCATCCTCACGTCCAAGCACCACGACGGCTTCGCGCTCTGGCCCAGCGCCGAGGCGAGCGTTACCTGGGGCCGACCCTGGAACAGTGTCGAGATCGGCCCTGGGCGCGACCTCGTCGGCGATCTCACCGACGCCGTACGCTGTCGGACCCGAAGGCGTTCGCCGAGCGCCACTACCATCCGCAGTTCAAGGACCTGGTGACCCGCTACGAGCCGTCGGTCATCTTCGCAGACGGCGCCTGGGATCACGGCGACGATGTCTGGCGCAGCGCAGAGGTTGTCGCCTGGCTGTTGAACGAGTCGCCCAGCAAGAACGATGTCGCGATCAACGACCGCTGGTTCGGCGGCGGTCGCGGAAATCACGGCGGCTACTTCACCACCGAGTACGGCTCCGGCTTCGAGACCGGCCTCCACGCTTGGGAAGAGAGCCGCGCCGTCGGCCGCTCTTACGGCTACAACCGCATCGAGCGGGCCGAGGACTACGCCTCGTCACGCGAGCTCATCTATATGCTGGTGGACATCGTCAGCCGCGGCGGCAACTTCCTGCTCGATGTCGGGCCCACAGCTGACGGCCGCGTCCCCGTCATCATGCAGGACCGGCTGCTCGAAATCGGCGAGTGGTTGAGCGTCAACGGAGAGGCGATCTACGGGACGCGTGAGTGGACGCGGTCCTTCCAGTGGGGCGAGGGGACGATCCCCGAATCACCCGAAGGCGATTTCCAGACCGGCTACGACATCATGCAGCTGACGATCGAGCCGGCGGAAGGAGAGGCAGTCAAGGAGGCATGGTTCACCTCCAAGCCCGGTGTGCTGTACGCGATCGCCCCGGTGCTGCCCTACAGGACGCTGCGGCTAAGAGATGTCTCGGTCGGCGAGAACGCTTCGATCACGCTGCTCGGGTTCGACGGAGATCTGACCTGGGAAACGGACGGGGACGATCTGGTCATCCACGTGCCGGATGCGCCGCCGAGCGAGTTGCCCGCCGGTCCGGCGTACGCGTTCCGAATCAGTCCTTAGTCGTTCTCTTCTTCCCCGACCAGAAGAGGAACGCGGGCACACCCGTCGCCAGAAGCAGAATTCCGATCCCGGCCCGCAGCGGGTTCGACACGATCACGCTGAGCACGATCCAAACCGCCACTAGCACGAACAGCGCCGGCAGGACCGGGTAGCCTGGCGTCCGAAACGTCCCTTCCGGCCGCTCGCTCAAAGGATACTTTCTGCGGAAAACGAACACCGCAGCAGCCGCCAATCCGAAGAAGATCCAGTCGGCGAAGACGACGTAGTCGACCAGTTGGGCGTAGGTCCCGGTGAGCGCCAGCGCGACCGCCCAGACTGTCTGCAGGATAATCGCCAGCGACGGCGTTTGGAAGCGTGGGTGCAGCCGCGAAACGCGCTCGAAGAAGACGCCGTCCGCCGCCATCGCATAGTAGACCCGGGTCGGCGCCAGCATCGTCAGGTCGAGGAAGCCGAAGGTCGACACCGCGATGGTCAGCGCGATCAGCTTGTCGCCGGCGCTGCCCAGTATCGCGTTCACCGTATCGGCGGCCGGCGTCATCGTGCCCGCCAGGCCCGCGTGCCCCAGCGTCTTCAAATAGACGAAGTTGACCAGCGCGTATACGGTGACGACGACGCTGGTCCCGACGATCGCCGCTATCGGTATGTTGCGCTTCGGGTTCTTGATCTCCTCCGCTACGTAGTTGACGTTTTGCCAACCGCCGTACGAGAACATGATCGGCACCAGCGCCGCGCCGAACGCTATCAGCAGGAACCGCGACTCTCTGGCGACAGCTACCGTCTCCACCGGCGCCTCGCGCAGCGGCAACAGCAGACCGGCGCCGATCAGCAGCACGAGCGCCAGCGTCTTGAGCACTACGAAGACGTTCAGCGTGCGGCTGCCCGGCTTCACGCCGACGTAGTTGATGATGGCGACGACGACGATCGCGGCGATCGCGAGCGGTAGCGCGTACGCGCCTTCACGCCCGACGAAGCGGAGCGCATACTCGGCGAAGGTGATGGCCACCGCCGCGATGGCGCCGCACTCGATCATCAACAAGAGCGCCCAGCCGTAGAGGAACCCGGCGAACGGGTGAAACGCGTCGCGCAGGTAGGCGTAGTGGCCGCCGGCTTTAGGGAAGAGCGAGCCCAGCTCGGCGAAGGCGAACGCGCCGGCCAGCGCCACGCCGCCGCCGACCAGCCAGGCGGTCAGGACCAGCGCGCTGCTGTCGAGGCGCTGGGCGACGATGTAGGGGTTGATGAAGATGCCGGCGCCGATGATGCCGCCGATCACCACCATCGTGGCATCGAAGGGGCCAAGCGCGCGCTTGAAGGCCAAGGTCTGTCTCCCGGCTGTTGGACTAGGGGTAGAGCACCAGCTCGCGCTGAGCGAACGGGATGGGATAGGCCGTGATCCAGACCGCCGGCTCGATCTCGATCGAGCCACCCTCGAGGACCAACACGACGGCCTCAATCTCGGCCCCGATCATATCCGGCGTCAGCGGCACGAAATACGTGTAGTTCGAGTCCGCAGCATGGACCGGGTACTCCCACGTGTTGCTGGGGAATGCCACGGCGCGCTCGGGTGCGCCCACCAGCCGGCCGTCGACGCGCAGCGCGGCATACGCCTTCTCGACGCCGTGCGCTCCGTCGATGGCTATCGCCAGGTAGCTGCCGATCGCGGCCTCGCCGAGAACGAAGCGGCTCGACCAGGCGGCGATCGCGGGCGCTCTCGCGTAGCCCGCGAACAGGTTAGACGCGCGCCAATCGCTGTTGTCGAGACGTCGCCCCTGGTGGTAACCTTCGATCTCGGTTACACGGTCGGGGCCGCCGTCGACGAGCAGGTAGCGGTAGGCGCGCTCCGCCGGAATGTCGATAACGAACGTCTTTGCCGAGACGGAGTCGCCTACGATCCGCGCGCCCGGTAGTTGGTGGATTTGCGCTGGAAACCATTCCCGCAAGTCGACTGACGCGTCTACTTGAACCGACCCCTCGCTCACGCGTCCAGCGAAGGACGTGTCATCCAGCGTTCGCACCGTCACGCGGTCGATGAAGGTCTCACTGCCAAAATCGACGCGTAGCGCTCCACCCTCGATGCGCAGGTCGCGGTTGAAGCTCCAGACGAAATCGTCCCAGACGCCGCGCTCGACGAGTACCGCTTGATCGATGAAGGCGTCGCGAGCCGCGCGTACCTGGGGGATCGAGGTCGGGCCCGACCGCTGCAGCGACCGGATCTCCAGCGCGTTGTTGTCGGCGACGAAGATCGTGGCCTCGTAAAGCGCCTCCGCGTCGGCGGGCACCTGGACGCGGCCCGGTTCACCGAGCCGCCGATGCCAGGGCTGGCTGAGGGGTCGGCCGCCGAACGCGACGTCCACCGTGTCGCCGAACGCCAGGTCGTCGAACCGCTCGCCGTCCAGCGTGGCGCGCTGGAACCGCCGGCCGCCGGCGTCCAACTGGATCGCCAACGTGTCGCCCGGCATCCCCATCACCTGCATGACCACGGGCTCGCCGGGCACGTCGCGCACGACCTGGAAATCGGCGCCGCGAATGCCCACGCCGACGATCGGCGCCGCCGTCGCCAGCAATAGGTACGAGCGGAACGGGAGCACCTCGACCTCGACCCGGTCACCGTTCTCGAAGCGGCCCAGTACTCGCTCGGTCGGGTGCAGGCTACGCACCTGGATGGGGCCGTCGGCGGTGAGTCCGATCGACTCGTCCAGCGCCACCGTGTAGGTCACGGGTCGCCATGCGAGATTGCGCAGCGTGATGAGCCGCGTGCTGTCATCGCCGCGCGAGACCGCGTGCGGTCCGTACTCGTCTTCGGGGAGCACGACGCCGCTCACCAGGATGTCGCGGTACTTCCGATGCAGGTTGAACAGGCGCGCCAGCTTCGGAAACTCATCGTCGCGCAGGAACCAGGGGCTGCCATAGAGCTGCGGCGCCAGGATGAGTGAGCGGTTGAACGCCTGTAGCACCAGGTCGTCTTCCCAGTAGTCGAGGCTCGACGACAGGCAGACCCCGTGGTCTTCGGTCAGGCGTTTGAGGTCCGGCGGCAGCCCCCGGGCCAGCGCGCCGGCCCGGTTGTGGGTCGCCGTCGTCGTGTTGTTCATCCAGACGTCGATGTAGGTCTCGGCCCCTTCCCACAGGAAGGTGGTGACGTAAGGTGCGGCGTGGCCCAGGTCGAGCCGGTGGTTGAGCGCGATCAGGTCGGGAGCGTAGCGCCGGCACTCCCGCATCAGCTCGATGAACGCATCCCGCTTCTCGGGTCGGAGCTGCGTCGCCACGGCGTCGAACTTGAAGAGCTGGAAATCGTAGTCGCGGCAGAGCGAGACCATCATCTCGATCCGCGCACGCTCCTCGGCCGGGGTATCACCGAATCCGTCCGGGCCCGCCCACAGCCCCAGCCGTATCCCCAGCGAGCGCGCCTTCTCGTACATCGGGTCGAAACCGTTGGGGAATTGGGTCCGGAACTTTTCCGTACGCATGCTGCCGTAATAGCGCGGTCCATCTATAGCGCCGGCATCGAAGGCGTAGATGTCCAGCTGCATCCCGTACTCGTCGCGCAGCCACTCGAAGAACGCCAGGTTGACGAGCGTCTGCGCCTCCGTCGCGCCTTCGTTCGTGTTGTTGATCCAGGAGAAGTACTCGGCCAGGGAGGGAGTGTCCTCGCTGGCACCAGCCGTCCTTTCATCAGCGGGCTCTTGCGCCGGCAATTCCACTCCAACAAGGCTGAGCGCCAGGCCCATCGTGATCGTGGCTACGTTTGTCGGCCGCATGTTCGTCCGCTTGTCGGGGTGCCCTTGGTCGTAGAAGAACATCCGAAACTGCGACAGGCGGAGCAATTCGGCAACGCGCCGACCCGGCGTGCAAGGCAGTGTCTGTAGTGATTCTTTGTTGTGGTAGCGTTTGACAGGCGAAATACTCCATCCTAACATACCGGACTCACTATTCACAGATCTCAAGCGGTAGGGACGCTCTCGCAGTGAGAATCGTTCTTGCTCATGGCTATTGCACGAGGGAGGAGATCATGCGATCCCGAACCATCATGAGTGTATTCTTGTGCGGCGCTTTCGTGCTCAGCAGCTGGGGTTGCCAGCGCCAGGGACAGGACGGTGAGATGGAGGAAAGCGGCGCCATGGAAGAAGGCGGCGCGATGGAGGGTGAGTCGATGGGGATGGAGATGGAGATGCCCGACACTGTGGGCTCCGCACTCTGGACCTATCTCGAGTCGGTGGACTACCGTGCCAACTGGGAGCTGTGGCCTGGCAAGGGGGAGCTGTACCAGGGCCAGGAGCCGCACGGCGCGCTAATGACCACGTATCTCAGCCCGGCAGCTCACGAGGCGCTGACGGAGATGGGCGGCTCGATGCCTGCCGGCGCGATCATCGTCAAGGAAAACTACATGCCCGACAGTACGCTGGCGGCGACGACGGTGATGTACAAGGTCGACGGCTACGATCCGGACCACAACAACTGGTACTGGCTCAAGCGTCTCGCCGACGGAACCATCGAAGTGCAGGGCCGCGGCGCCGGTTGTATCGCCTGTCACAGCGCTCGGGCGGACAACGACTACGTGTACACCGGCTCGCTGGGCGGCGGCCAAATGTAGGCGGAAATCCGAGTCATGGACCCGTCATCCCGGCGTCATCATTGGATCGTCAGGGTAACCCACTGGGCGGCGTTCGTTCTGATATTTCTCATGGCGTCCAGCGGGCTGCAGATCTACCGCGCCTATCCCCGCTTCGGTGAGCGCGGCGGTCCTTACTACCCGAATCTCTTTCACAACACCGCTTTCCCCGAGTGGACGCGTCTCGGTGGATGGCTGGCCGGCGGTATCAACTGGCACTTCTTCTTGATGTGGCCGTTGATGGGCTTCGGTCTGCTTTATCTCGCATACATGGGGTTCTCGGGCGAGTGGAAGAACCTCGTCTTTCGGCCGCGCGACGCGAAGCCGGCGCTGGAGATGACGAAGTACTACCTGCGGGTCCGAAAGGACCACCCGCCGCAGGGCAAGCACAACGCGTTGCAGAAATCAGCCTACACAATGGTCGTGCTGCTCGGCATTCTCTCGGTGCTGACGGGGCTGGCGATGTGGAAGCCTGTACAGCTTTACTGGCTCACAGCCGTCTTCGGCGGATTTCAGGCGGCCCGCTATTGGCATTTTGGGGCCGTCTGGCTGTTCGTATCATTTACGATCGTGCACGTGATCCTCGTCTTCGTCGCCGACCCGGCATCTCTCCGCGCCATGGTCACCGGTATCTACAGAGGGAGGTTCCGTAGCGATGAGCCGTAACATCGGGCGCCGCAGCTTCATCGTTTCCGCCGCCGCGGCGCTGGCCGCCGCCTGCGGTTGGGATGGCGGGCGGACGTTTCGCCCGGTCCTGGGCAGAGTCGCTCGCTTCAACGATTGGGTCAGCGCTCGACTCTTCTCGTCTTCTCGACGTGCGCCGAAGTATGATCCGGCTGAACGGTCCCGGAGCTTCCCCGCCTATCACATCAGCGCGATGACACCGACGGTCGCCGATCCTGCCGGGTGGCGCCTCGAGGTCGGCGGTCTCGTGCGCACACCGCTCGCCCTCTCGCTCGACGAGATCCGCACTATCGAACCGGTGACCTACACGGTGAAGCACCACTGCGTCGAGGGGTGGTCGGCCATCGCCACCTGGACGGGCGCACCGCTGCGAGCGGTCGCCGAGCGGGCCGGCGTTCTCCCGGAGGCGCGCTACGTGCGCTTCGACAGCTTCGACAGTGGCTACTACAGCGGCTGGGACCTCGAGTCGGCCTTTCACCCCGAAACGCTCCTCGCCTACAGGTTCAATGACGAGGATCTGGGACCCGACCGCGGCGCGCCGCTGCGGCTCTACGCTCCGCACAAGCTCGGTTACAAGCTGACCAAGTATCTGACCCGAGTGACCTTCACCGCCGAGCGGCCGGGCGGCTACTGGGAGGACCAGGGCTATCCCTGGTTCGGCGGAGTATGAGAACTGCCGTCTTACTGGTGCTGATCTTCTTAACCGCCGCGGCGTGTGGCCGCGAGCGCGACATGCCCGAGCGGGTCGAGATGCCGGACAGCACCGAGGTCATGCGTGCGTTGACGGACATGGCGGCCATGGACTCGATGCTCGACACGATCCCCGGCGGCGAGATGGCGCGCGGGGATTCGGCAACTGCGGCGGCGTTACTCAAGAAGAAGATGTAGCTCGCGCCCCCTCTGCGATCGATCCGTATCGCGGTCAGCCGCTAGAAGCCACTGAAGTCTGGCCAGATATTCCCGGTCTCACTAGCTTGGCGGGCCATGCAAGAGTTGATGCGGCAGCTCATCGAGCACGGCTACCTGATTCTGTTCACGTGGGTGCTCCTGGACCAGGCGGGGTTACCCCTCCCGTCGGCGCCACTACTTCTGGCGGCAGGGGCTCTATCCGGATTGGGCGAGCTGAACTTTGAGTGGGTCCTCGTGACCGCGGCAGCCGCCGCTCTGCCGGGCCAGCTCCTGCTTTACGAGATCGGGCGTCTTCGTGGCGGTTCGGTTCTCAAGCTGGCGTGCCGTATGTCTCTCGAGCTCGACTCGTGCGTCCGTCGAACTGAGCGACTGTTCGCTCGCCACGGAGCGCGCGCACTTCTAGTTGCTCGCATCGTTCCCGCCCTGGAAACGGTGGCACCGGCGCTCGCCGGTGTATTCCGGATGCGCCTCGGCCATTTCCTAGCGTACTCCGTGGCGGGAACGCTCATTTGGTCCTTCCTTTTTGTAGGGCTTGGCTACGCGCTCGACCAGCATCTCGTGATGATCTCACAGCTGGCAGCGCAGCTAGGCGACGGCTTGTTGGCGGTTCTCGCGGGCGCTTTGGCGGTCTACCTCTTGGCCAAGTACCTTCGCCGCCAGAAGTTCATCCGCGCACTAGACGTGGCGCGCATCGCACCGGAAGAACTCAGGCAACGAATCGATGCCGGCGAGATGATAGAGATCGTTGATCTGCGGCACAGGCTGGAGTTCGAAGCGGAGCCGGAGACGATCCCGGGAGCGCTCACCATCCCTGTGGAGGAATTAGATGAGCGCCACGACGAGATCCCGCGCGACCGAGACATAGTTCTCTACTGCACTTGACCCAACGAAGCATCCAGCGCCCGGGTGGCGCTGCTCTTGAGGCAACACGGAATCAAGAAAGTAAGACCGCTTGCCGGCGGACTGCACGGCTGGCGGAAACGCGGCTATCCTATCGCGCGGCGGTAAGCACACCACCCACGGCGCGCCGGCCGGTGCCCTAGGGCGTCGGTATCGTCCAGCTGCCGCCGTCGATCGCTAGGTCGAAGGCGAAGTGGTGGTACTTGAGACTGCCGTCGGCGTTGAAGCTCTCCGCTTCGGACCAGGAACCGATATCCACCGTCTGACCCCGCGGGAAGAAGCTGCCCAGGTCCGAGATGTCGTAGCGAACCAGCGCGTAGTCGTAGCCCGGGCCGCCTTCGCCCAGCTCGCCTTCCGCGTGGTGCTGGTTGTGGTGAACGTCGCCGTCAGGGAAGTCCCAGTTGACGTAGACATTGTGGCTAATGCCGTAGTCGAAGCCGACGGCGAAGAAGATGTCGATGCCGTCGACGCCCTCGCCGCCGCCGCCCGTCTGGGCGTCGCCGTCCACGTTGAGTGCGATGTTCATCCCCTGGTTGCCCACCGACTGCTCCTCCACCTCACCGTCGGGAGGGATGACAATCACGTGGCTCGGGATGATCCCGGCGTAGTCGACGCGCATGTAGAGGAAGTCGCCATCAACGCCCACTGAGATGCCCGTGATGTCGACGGGAGGAAAGTCGACAGGTCCGGAGTAGGGTGGCGCATCCATCTCCGGCGGCAACGCGATCTGATCGCCGCTGGGATCGCTGAAGCTCGTGGTCAGCACCGCGCTCATGTTCGCGGGCCACGGCGCGTCGAACGTGCTCACGTCCGGACCCGTCGGATCGTTTCCGCCCTCGCTCCCACAGTCGAAGGCCATGGTTGATGCAAAGAGCAGAATCGCTGCGCGCCGCATGAACATGGTGCGTCCTCCCCAGAAAACTGTAGCGCCTGTATGCAAATGTTTAACAAACGCTGGAGGTCAGAAACGATAGCAAGAATCGCTTCCCGACAGGCGAAGCTCATCGGAGGGGGAGTCCGCGGCGGTCGACCAACCGCGACTGGTAGGGTCAACGGGGCAGCATCCGTGCCGCGTGGGGCGCCCTGGCGCCAGCATCGGCTGCCGGCACGCCCGGCCGACGACCTCGTCTAGGTCCTCGGCGGCACGTGAGTCGCCGGTGTCGGCACCGACAGCGTTGCCGCAGTTGGGAGGAGCGACACGGCGAAGGCAACGAGCGCGAGGAGGCCAGTGGCCACAAGAACGCGAGAAACGATGACATCCCGTCGTGCCTTCATCCGCTGCGCATCGATCTCGCTACGCCACTCCTTGGCGATCGTCTCGGTGCTGAGCGTTCGCTCGCCACTCTGCACCTGCGCAGCGAAGGCGTCCCGACTCTCATACGCGGCGCCAGTGCCCTGTCGCAGCACAACAGCCGTCAGTAGCAGGACAAGAGCGGCGGCAGCCAATGCAAACTTGGGGAGCGAGTTGAGTAGATGTCGCATGGTCCTCATCTTCCCGGGCCCCTCCAGTTGAGGAGCGCTGTCTTAGGGGTACCTGAAAGACTGATCACTTCATCCTCAGCCCCGTTCCGTTGGAGGCTCAATGTCAGCTTTGCTGCAACGGATGGGCGGCTATACTCTTTTGTCTGCACGTTATGCTACCCCACCTGCAGCGTGAAGAAGTATGTGAACCAGAGGATGCCAAGGAGAACAGTGATTCCGCCCCACAGGTGAACGCGCTTCCGCCCCGTCACTGCGAGGACTCCCAACAGCGCGATAACAATGAGTCGTGCAAGATCCTGGTTACCGATTCTTCCACTCACAACGAGCCACTCTGAGACGGAATAGGAGGCAACCGTCAGAGCAAAGATGATGAAGAACGGCCTGCGCCGTTCCATGAGGTGCCGATCTAATCTGTCTCCAGGGTCACTCCTCGGAAACAGCATCGCCGCCACCATGTAAAGGCCGATCGGCCCAAGGATGAAGATGATGAATTCAGGAAACACCCACGTCCCTCGACCCTGCAGCTCCCAGCTCGCCCAAAGCCATTGCACCTGAGCGAAGAAGACCACCGTCACCCAAAGTGAGTGAAGTGGGCCTGCCTTCAACTCGCCACGGAGAATTCGTACGACGCCGCCGAAGAGTTCAGCGATCCCCAGGCCGACGATAATCGAAGAGGGAATCAGGATGAATTCGTAAACGTCCATCGTATCCAGCTCTCGGGGCGAAGCATATGAAAAAGGGGCCCTTCGCCGCCCGGCCCCACACGGTCCGCAAGATATGGTCGCTATCGCCGCCCGGCCAGCGGCGCCTTCGCGGCCCGAGCTGCGCGGCACGCGCAACCAGAGCCGGGTACCCACAAAATCCCTAAGTCGTTACAATTCGACGCACGGAGGGCTAAACCTAATTGGCAAGGTAGCGGTCTTGAAAACCAGCGAGCCAACCCAAAAACCCGTTGAATAGACTCAATCCAAGCACAATCTCACCTCTGCTTTACTCCTGGTCTGCGGGTTGCTAGCGTGAGACCGTAACAGTAATCTATTTGGGACACAATATGTGGTAACAAGGGAGGCGGATGATGAAGCGGAAGCTAATCATGGCTTTTTAGCTTTCGCTGGTGACCATAGCGATCCCATTTTCCGTTTTGGCCTAAAGCCTTGACGGCAATGCGGCAGCAGCCCTTCTTGCTGGTGATTGGGATCAGGCAGCTGACATCCTGGCGAAGGACGATCCCACAACGGCCCACCCCGTCGTTAGGCTTTTACTGGGGCATGCGAGTTTCGCCACCAATGAGAATAAGGCTGCCGCGCTACTCTTTCTCTCTCTGTTCAAAGCAAGGACGAGCTGTCCCTATGGGCCCGATGGACGGTCTCTTTTTTTGAGAACAATCAACAATCTGGCGAGAAGACTTACTGACGAAGTCGGAGGAAGTCATGATGCAATTCAGAGTTTCCATCATCCCTATCGCAATTGCCTGCCTCCTCCTCGGGCTCCAGGCGCAACCGTGCCTGGGCCAGTCGGTCGAGTCGAACGTCGAGTTGAACACTGATCGACCCGGATCGGACTACCGCAACTTCGATCTTCCGAGTCCCAACTACAACCTTTGTGAGCGGGCGTGTAGCGATGATGATCGCTGCAAAGCCTGGACCTACGTCAATCCGGGTGTCCAGGGCCCGACGGCGCGCTGCTGGCTGAAAACTACGGTCCCGCCCGCGGTAGCGAGCACGTGCTGTGTGTCTGGGACCAATTCAACGTGGCGTTTTGTCGGTGTTGAGTACAAGACGGGAGTTCCACTGAATTGCAACATCCCCTTGGAG
>JBDHHX010000148.1:0-8431 GCA_039589155.1 Gemmatimonadota bacterium
AGATCTCCGGCTCGATCGGATCGCCGTCGCGTAGCGGTTGAACGTCGCCGACCACGCCAACGATGGTCATCGGGCCGCGCAGCATCGTCACCTGTTGTCCGATCGGATCTTCGCCGGGGAAATAGCGACGCGCTAGCGTCTCGTTGACGATCGCCACTGCGGGCGCGCCACGAGCGTCGGCGTTGGTGAACTCACGGCCGCGGACGAGCGGGATGCCGAGAGTGCGAAAGTAGCCCGGGTCCACGTCGAAGCGGTTGGCAACCGGAAACTCGCCGGGCGCCGGCGCCGGGCGCCCGGCGATGGTGAAGTCGTCGGGCTCACGGCCTCCGAATTCCGGTCCGCCGGACGTCCGGCCCACCGACACCACCGAGGGCACCGACTCGACCTCCTCCACCGCCGCGTCGAACATGTCGACGGCCTGGAACCCGTCCGAGTACTTACCATCCGAGGCCAGCAGCCAGGTGATCATCAGGTTCGACTGGTCGAAGCCGGGCTGCCAGCGCATGAGCTCGATGAAACTGCGGGTGAGCAGGCCCGCCCCGATGAGCAGCATCAACGCCAGGGCGACTTCGCTCACGACCAGCGTCGAGCGCAGCCGCACACCCGAGCGGCCGGGCGAGCGCTGGTCGCCCTCCTTGAGCGTCTGATTGAGATCGAGTCGACTGGCGTGGAGCGCCGGTGCCATCCCGAAGGCGACGCAGGTCGCCACCGAGAGTAACGTAGCAAAGCCGAAGACGAAGCGGTCGACGCCGACCTCATCCAGTCGCGGGATGCCGCCGGGCGCCAGCCCGACGAACGCTTCTACCGCCCACAGTGACAGCAACGTTCCCACGGCGCCCGCCAGCAGCGCCAGCAGCAGGCTCTCCGTCAGCAGCAAGCGGACGACGCGTGAGCGCCCGGCGCCCAGCGCCGCGCGCACGGCAAACTCGCGGCGTCGCTCCGTCGCCCGCGCCAGCAACAGGTTGGCCACGTTGGCACAGCCGATGAGCAGCACGAAGCCCATGGCGCCGAGGAAGATGAACAACGTCGTACGCACAGAGCCGACCACGTAGTCGCGCAGCGGTGTTAGCTTGATGTCCCAGCCTTCGTTCGTTGCGGGATACGAATCGGCGAGCCGGCGCGTGATCACGTCCATCTCGTCGCGCGCTTCGTCCAGTGTTGCGTCGGCGGTGAGCCGGCCAAGCGCCATGAACCCACGCCAGTGACGATGTTCCTCGGCCGTGGGATCGATGTGGAGCGGCGTCCAGATCTCCACGCCACCCAGCCGCGGCGCTTCGGCGCCGGCGGCCAGTACCCCGATGACGGTGAAGCTCGCGTTATCGAGAGAGATGTCGCGACCGACGATGCCCGGGTCGCCGCCGAACTGGCTTTGCCAGGTGGCGTGGCTCAACACGGCGACGTTGTTGCGACCGAGCTGCTGGTCTTCGGGAAGGAAGAGACGACCCAGCTGCGGCCGCAAGCCCAGCACCTGGAAGAAGCCGGGCGTCGCGATCCCACCGTTCATCCCCTCGCTACCTTCTTCGACTTTGAGGATGAACGGCCAGCCGCGACCCACACCCAGCGCTGCGAACGTTTCGCTGGCACGCGACCAGTCCTCTACGTTGGGCGGCGACGCGATGCAGTATCCCGCCACGGATGGGTTCTCTTCGCAGAGGATGACCAGGCGATCGGAGTCGGGGTAGGGAAGCGGCCGGAACAGCACGCTGTTCACCACCGAGAAAATGGCCGTGTTGGCGCCGATGCCCAGTGCCAACGTCAGAATCGCCACCGCCGCGAAGCCCGGGTTCCGGGTGATCACGCGCAGACTGTATTTGAGATCGGCCAACCAGTTGCCCATTTACCGCCTCCTAAACCGAGTTCACCATGAAAAAGGCAAGGCGCATGCCAGCCGCGACGATGCAAACTCGCTGACTGACCGAGCTTTACGGCGACAATGCGCTGGCGTGCTGTTCGCTTTTGGGAATCTCGGATCCCACGGGCGCACATGTTCGTGGTTGGCACGGCTGTTCGGTTTCGGCATGACCTGTTCGGAAGCGAAGATCTTCCTCGGCGTCGCCGCTGGCGCGAAGGGCTCGGCTCGGCTCGGGTGGCAGAAGGCGCAGCTCGTATAAGTGGCTTCACAACATAGGCTTGTGCTCTGCGACGGCGTGATTGGAGGGTATGCAGCCAAACGCTATCAGTTTGGCCCGGTGTGTGCCTTAGGAAGGGCTGTAAGCGGATTACTATGGAGGAGCGAGCGATGAGCGGGATTTGGCAGGACCTCAGCTACGGTTTCCGTCAGCTCCGAAAGAGCCCGGGCTTTACGCTGGTGGCCGTGGCCTCTCTGGCGCTGGGAGTGGGGGCGAACACGGCCATCTTCAGCGTGGTGAACGGGGTTCTGCTGCGCCCGTTTCCGTACCACGAACCGGAGCGTGTGGTTCATCTGTTGGGGACGCAGCAGGGAGAATTGCACTATCGGCGCGTCTGGATCGCCTACCCTGAGTTCGAGGACATGCGAGATATGAGCCGGGCTCTCGAGCGGGTCTCGGCGTTCCGGTCCTGGACCCCTGTGTTGTACGGCGACGGCGAGCCGACGGCACTGAGTGGAGCATCGGTGTCGGCCAGCTTCTTCCAGGTCTTTGGAATGCGGCCGGCGCGCGGTCGCTTCTTTGCCCCGGACGAGGAAGAGCTGGGGCACGAGCCGGTGGTGGTGCTCAGCCACGGTCTTTGGCAGCAGCGGTTCGGGAGTGATCCCGACATCATCGGTGCGTCATTGGACCTGGACGGGGTTCGCCACGAAGTGATAGGAGTTGCACCGGCGGATTTCGTTGACCCGTTCCATTCGCGCGCGCTCTGGCGCTCGCGGCCGCCGAATTGGGACGCAACGCGGCTGGCCCGGTTCAATCACAGTTGGAGGGTGATCGGCAGGCTGCGAGGGGACGTCACGCTTGAGCAGGCTCAGGCGGACCTGGATCGTGTCTGGCTGGCTCTGGCGGATGAGTACCCCAACACGCATGGCGGTGAGGGCGTGCGGCTGGTAACGGCGAAGGAATGGATGGTGGGTGGAGTTCGGACGGCAGTCCTCGTTCTTCTTGGAGCTGTGAGCCTGGTCCTGCTGATTGCCTGCGCGAACGTAGCGAACCTGTTGCTCACGCGTACCGCGTCACGAGGCCGCGAGGTGGCGCTTCGGGCTGCGCTGGGAGCCGGCTCGTTTCGAATTGTCCGGCAACTTCTCACCGAGGTCTTCCTACTCTTTCTCCTGGGCGGCGCGGCGGGTCTCTACCTGGCGTGGGTCGGGACGGATGCCCTGTTGGCGCTCGGCGGTCAAAACCTTCCGCGTCTCTCCGAGATCAGCATCGACGGAACGGTCCTGGCATTCACGCTGGCAGTTACGCTGCTGACGGCGGTGGTCTTCGGGCTGACGGCCGCCTACCGCGGACTGCGGTCCGATCTGGCCTCGTCCCTTCAGAGCGGAGGTCAGCGGACCACCGGCGACCGCGAGAGCCAGAAGCTGCGATCGGGTCTCGTGGTGGCCGAAATCGCGCTGGCGCTGGTGCTGCTGGCGGCGGGTGGACTGTTGCTGAAGAGCTTCTGGAACCTGAACCGGATCGAGCCCGGCTTCCGGGCGGAGAACGTGCTCACGCTCAACTTGGCGCCGCGGTCCGGCGACTACTCGGAGCCGGAGCAGATTACGCGCCTGTACGAAGACGTTGCTGAGCGAGTCGCCGCACTTCCCGGTGTCCGAGCCGTGGGAGCGATCAACGTCCTACCGATGACCGGCGGACAGAACTGCGAGTTCGTTTGGCCCGACGATCGTCCTTTCCCCGTGGCGGGGGACTTTGCCGACTACGACGGGCCGCGGTGCCTCGAGGTCCGCGTCGTGAGTCCTGATTACTTCCGGGCGATGGGGATGACCGTGCAGGAGGGGCGAGGCTTTACTTCGCTAGATGACGAGGCCGGTCCTCCGGTGGGGATCATTAACCAGGCCGCCGCGACGCTCGGCTTTCCGGGCGAGGAAGCGGTGGCGAAACGAGTCACCGTCTATGAGACTCGAGACTGGTTGCCGAACGTCTCGCGGGAAGTCGTGGGTGTGGTGAGAAACGTCCGACAGATCGGCCTCGCGGCGGAACCGGTCCCGGCGATCTATGTCCCTCATGCCCAGGAGCGGGATGCCGGGCGCAGGCGCGGCATGACCCTGGCCCTGCGAACCGAGAGCGATCCGATCGATCTGGCCGCCGCCGCTCGGGCCGCCATCCACGACGTCGACCCGAACTTCTCGATCAGCGCAGTCCGAAGCATGGAGAAAGTGATGAACCGGACCGTGGCCGGGCCTCGCTTCCGGACGGCCCTTCTCCTCATCTTCGGTGCGGTTGCACTCCTGCTTTCCGCGGTCGGAGTGGCCGGGATCGTCGGCTACGCCGTCTCTCAGCGCGTTCCGGAGATCGGGCTTCGCATCGCGCTGGGTGCCCAGGAGATCGATATCTACAGCACGGTGATGGGCCATGGAGTCCGGCTGACTCTCCTGGGTGCAATCCTGGGCCTGATGGGAGGACTCGCCGTCACACGGGTGCTCTCGGGGCTGCTGTTTGGAGTGTCTGCGACCGACCCGCTCGCCTTTGGTGCGGCGGCTCTGCTCCTCGTCGCCATCGCCCTCGTGGCGATCTGGATCCCGGCGCGCAGAGCACTTCAGGTAGACCCCGTGGAAGTCCTGAACGCCGATTAGGCGTCGGGCGCTAGCCCGATGATGAAGATCTCGACGTTGCCGTCCTTCGTTCGGGTGCAGAGGATCTGCCTACCGTCCGGCGACCAGATGGGCTTGGTGAAGTAGCCGTCTTCTGCGTCTAATGGCGAGACTCGCCGGACGTTCGTGCCGTCGGCGTTCATCACATAGATGTGCCAGACGCCCTCCTTCTCCCGGTCCGATGCGAAGGCGATGCGGCTGTTGTCGGGCGACCACGACGGCCAGCCGTCGTATGCGGGATTGTTCGTCAGGTTGGCGGGGTCGGATCCGTCGCGGTTCATGACGAAGACTTCCGAGTTCCCGAACCCGCGCTCGGCCTCGGGCTCGCGGAAGCGGCGACGCCAGACGATGCGCGTCCCGTCCGGTGAGATAGAGGAGTAGGTGTCGCGGCTCGGGTCGTTGGTGATGCGTCGCAGGTCACCCCCGTCTATGCTCATCTCCCAGATCTCGTCGTTGTCACCGTCGACCGGGCGATCGAAGATGATCCGCTCCCCGTCCGGCGACCACTTGGGATGGGAATCCTCGGTCGGGTCGTTCGTCAGGTTCACCTGTCCCGATCCGTCCGGTCGCATCAAGTAGATCTCTGGATTCCCGTCGCGATGCGACTGGAAAACGATCCACTCGCCGTCTGGCGACCAGGCTGGCGTCTGGTCGTCGCCCGGCGCGAACGTCAGGCGCACGAGCCCCGTCCCGTCGGCGTTCATTATATAGATCTCGCTGTTCTCGTCGATTCGGTTCGACTGGAACACGATTCGACTGCCGTCGGGCGACCAGAACGGATAGGAGCTCTCGATGTTGGAGAGCTTGTGCAGTTCACCTATCGAGCTCTGCGTAAACCCAGTCGCCGGGATGGCAAACAATACGGGAAGAAGCAGGGTCTGCATTCGAAATCTCATCATTGTCTCTCTGTCACGATTAGTGCCACGGAGGCGGCGAAGAGCGACTAGCGACAGCAGCTGCTTGCTTATTGACCAAGAGCCGATATCTCGTTACAAGAGATGCTGCGCCTACGGCCGCCGGAGCCTCTCTAAAGGTTCATCCTTGCCTGGCGGAGAATATGGCGGAGTCATCCCCTGAACACTCGTCGAGAGCACAGGAATCGTCAATGCCGCAGGAGACATCCCGGAGGGCCGTTCTCTTCCTCTCCGCCGATCTCGTCGGTTCCACCGAGTACAAGGCCCGGTCGGCAGTCGCGGACGATCGCCCCGGCTGGCTGACGAGTTACGAGAAGTTCTTTAGGGAACTCCCTCTTGTCCTCATGGGACAGATCGCCCTGGCCTTCGACGAGGAGCAGACCGTCCCCAATATTGGGCTCTGGAAAGTGGCCGGGGACGAGATCCTCTTCTCGTCGGAACTGAGGGGCCCCCGGGAGTGCGGGCTCCTGCTCAAGGCCTTCTGCGGCTGCATCACGCTGTACAACGACCGCCTCTCCGCCGAGGGGCTCGGCCTGCGCGGGTGCGCCTGGGGCGCCGCCTTCCCGACGCGGAACATCGAACTCGAGATCCCGGAGGTGGCCGGCTCAGAAGGGGAGGGCTGTGTATTCCGGGACTACCTTGGACCCGACGTGGACACGGGCTTCCGGCTCGCGAGGCACGCGGACCCGGGGGAGCTCGTCGTCTCCATCAACGCCGCCGCTGCGGCGAGTTGCGTTGAGCCGGCTCCCGTCGCGTTCACCCTGAAGGGCCAGGAGCCTCTCAGGGGCTTGTTTTCCCATGTCCCCTACCCGCTGCTCGTGGCAGTCGTGCCGGAAGACGTGACAGCTGCCGGGAACGACAGCTTCACCTGTGGTGGCGTCCTCGACATCGCGCGTGCGTTTCTCGAGAAGATCGGCTGCCCGACCGTGGAAGACGCTCCATTCAGCCTCTTCTGAGGGACTTCAACCTCATCGTGCCATCCGGACCGTTTCAGAAACACTGGGAGAGACGATATGCAAGAGGCAGCCGTTTCCGTCGGGCTCGGGCTGGCATCTGTCCTGGTTGTTGTTCTCGTATTGCTCTCCGCCTGTCTTATTGCACTGGCGCCCTTGAGACGTATCCGGCTCCCCTTCACAGTGGCCATGATGCTGTTTGGCTCTCTTGTAGGCATCGCTGTAGAGACCCTGGAGCGATACGGCTTTGGGTCGAGTACCGGACCGGTCCTTCAACATGTGGAGGCCCCGCTGTCGGGAAGCATCGACGGCGCGCCGGATGAAGCAGCATCCGGCAGCCACTTCGTTGAAGCCAGCGGCGGTAATCAAGCCGGCGAGCACCCGCCCCTCTGGCGACGCCAGGCGGACGAGTTTGTCAGCGTCTTTCGCGCGGCCGGCGATGGGCTGACACCGACCCTGATCCTCTTCGTCTTTCTTCCTATCCTGATCTTTGAGTCGGCGTACAACATGGAGGCGCGGCAGGTCATTAGGAACTTCCTGCCCATCACGGTTCTTGCCCTGCCGGGGTTGCTGCTGTCAACGGTGATATGCGGCGCGGCCGTGATGATGGCCGGCGGGCAGGGTCTCGGGATCACATGGACAGTCGCGTTGCTGTTCGGCGTCATCGTGTCGGCCACCGACCCGGTTGCCGTTGTGGCGCTGTTCAAGGAGTTGGGCGCGCCCAAACGGCTGGGGATACTGGTCGAAGGGGAGAGCCTCTTCAATGACGGCACCGCCATTGTCCTGTTCAACCTTCTCCTTGCATTTGTTGTCGGGACGGCGGTCACAGGTGGAGGCGCTTCCGCCACGTTTCTTTCGGGGAGCATGGAGTTTATCAGGGTCACCGTTGGTGGAGCGGTGGTGGGGCTGCTGCTGGCCTGGATCGGCTGGCGCGTCATCGGCTCGATCATAGAGAATCTGCCCATCAAGATATCTCTCACCATCGTCATGGCGTACGTTTCGTTCGTGATCGCGGAACATGTGCTTCATGTTTCGGGCGTCATCGCGGTCGTGCTGGCCGGCCTGGTATCCGGGTCGTACGGTCGTCTCAAACTCTCCCAGTCAATGTCCGAATTCATGAGGGAGTTCTGGGAGTTCCTGGCGTTCGTCATGAACTCGCTGATCTTCTTCCTGGTCGGTTTGGTGATCGCGCTCAGGCTGGACTTCAGCAGCTTCGCCGCCACTCTTCCGCTTCTAGGAGCAGTCATCATCGGGCTGATCATCGCCCGCGCCATCAGCGTGTTCGGCGCCATGCCGATGCTGCGACGCTTGATGGAGGAGGTGGACTTCCGCTACCAGGTCGTCATGTTCTGGGGCGGCCTGCGGGGCGCTGTCGGCCTCGCGCTGGCACTCACCGTCGTCACGACGCCTGGTATACCCGACGAGATTCAGCACGTCGTGCTGACGCTCACGGCTGGGGTCGTGCTCTTCACTCTGCTGGTTAATGCCCTGACCATGGAACCGCTGCTTGTCATGCTGGGGTTGAACCGACCGAGCGTCGTGGACCGGTTCGCCTTGCAGCATGCCGAACTGGTGGTCTGTGATGCCGTCTCAGAGGTTCTGGACCGCATGGAACGAGAAGAGCTGTTTGCGTCGGATACGATCAGCGAGTTTCGTGGGCGTTATGGTGAGCGGGAGCGGACCGCCTGCGATCGCCTCGCGGAGCTGCGGGAAGAGGCATCGAAAACGGCTGGATACAAGGAGGCCGTGGCCGGGTTGCTGGCGCTCGCAGTCGAGAAGCGGGAGGTCCTCGCCCGGTTTTCAGACGGCTCGATCTCCGAAGATGCGGCCAGAACTCTCCTGGG
>JBDHHX010000149.1:0-8424 GCA_039589155.1 Gemmatimonadota bacterium
CGGTTCTCGGCCTGCTCGAACACGATCGAGCCTTCCGACTCGAACACGTCCTCGGTCACTTCCATGCCGTCCAGACCGTACTTCTGGAAGATTTCCTCGCCAACTGTCGTCTCGCGGTTGTGGAACGCCGGCAGACAGTGCAGCAGCTTCGGCTTCACTCCGGTCAGCTCCACGACCGCCTGGTTGATCTGGTAGGGTCGCAGCAGTTCGATCCGCTCCGTCCACTTCTCCTTCGCCTCGCCCATGGAGAGCCAGACGTCGGTATAGAGGAAGTCGGCGCCCTTCACACCGTCTTCGACGCTCGCGGTCACGGTGATGCGGGCGCCGCTCTCTTGAGCTAGGCCGCGGCAGAGCGCCAGCAGTAGATCGTCGGGCCAAAGCGACTCGGGTCCGGCCAAGCGGACATCCATACCGAGCTTGGCGCCGATCACGAGGAGCGAGTTGGCGACGTTGTTCCGCGTATCGCCCAGGTAGCAGAAGGCGATCTGGCCGAGCGGTTTGTCGCAGTGCTCGAGCATCGTCATCACGTCGGCGACGGCCTGGGTCGGGTGCCATTCGTCGGTAAGGCCGTTCCAGACGGGCACGCCGGCGAACTCACCCAAGTCCTCGACACGCTCCTGCCCGAAGCCGCGGTACTCGATGCCGTCGTACATTGCGCCCAGCACACGAGCCGTGTCCTTCATCGATTCCTTGTGTCCGATCTGCGAACCGGTCGGGCCCAGGTAGGTGACGTGGGCGCCCTGGTCGTAGGCGGCGACTTCGAAAGCGCACCGGGTACGGGTCGATGTCTTCTCGAAGATAAGCGCGATGTTCTTGCCTTTCAGTCGCTGATCCTCGGTCCCGGCATACTTCGCTTTCTTCAAAGTCTTCGACAGATCGAGCAGTTGCTCTATCTCTTCTGGCGAATAATCCAACAGCTTGAGGAAGCTTCTGCCCTTGAGGTTCACACCCATCTCCAGCTCCTTCTGCCTCGTTTGGTGGGCGGGCGCCGCGAGGGCGCCTACCGCCCGGCGGCCGATCGCACGGGTCCGTGAGGCTCGAAC
Organism: Gemmatimonadota bacterium; assembly: GCA_039589155.1. Lineage (GTDB taxonomy): Bacteria > Gemmatimonadota > Gemmatimonadetes > Palauibacterales > KS3-K002 > Kutchimonas. The sequence continues at coordinate 1,044 of JBDHHX010000149.1, forward strand.
TTAATCGGCGCCCGGGCGGTTCGGAAGAAGCCCGGCGGTTCGAGCCCGGGGCCGCCGCCGGGCGGCCCGGTCCCGCTACCCCATCAACGGGGCCCTTTATATATTGACGGTGCTTCAAAACGACTCATGAACCGGACAACGAGCAGACGAGACGTTTCTCAGGGAGAGACACCGATGACTCGCATTCGCCGCATCCTAGCCGTTACGATCTTCGTCGGGCTGGCCGGCAGTCTGGCCGCCTGCTCCGGGATCTCCTACAACCATGACTACGACCCGTCGATCAATTTCAGCAGCCTCAAGACATACGCCTGGATCCATCCGAGCGATACGTCGTCGACCCAGAGGTTCCTGAGCCCGCTGATCGAGCGCCGCGTGATCAACGCGATAGACACGAATCTGGCGTCGAAGGGCTTCGAGAAGGCAAGCACCGGCAGGCCCGATTTCCTGGTGAACTTTTACGGAACGACGCAGGAGAAGATCGACGTATCGACGTACTACACTGGCTGGGGTTACTACGGCTGGTACGGAGGCACCTCGGTCGATGTGCGGCAGTGGACGGAGGGCACGCTGGTGATCGACATCATCGACTTCAGCGAAAAGGACCTCGCCTGGCGGGGTTACGCGTCCGGCGCCGTGGATCGCAACACGAACCAGCCGCCCGAGGAGGTCACACGCCGGGTGAACGAGGTTGTTACCAACATCCTCAAGGACTTTCCGCCGGCGGGTGGCAGCTGAAGCCTCGTCCGGTATCAGCAGTAGTGAAGAGGGGGCCGAACGGCCCCTTCTTTCGTTTCGGTGCGGCAGATCGCGAGTGCCCGGCCGGCCGAGCGTTGCGACGCAAGTCTGGAATTTTTATCTTCTTAGCCCGGTCAGGATGGCCGGATTTCGTGTCCCCCTGGTGTCCCTGCCCTCCCTAACTTGCGGACGCAGTCCACGCGGGCTCCGGGGGGAGTCGTGTCTCCCGCAGATCCGCCTGGATGCCCCGGGTGCGGTAACCGAATGCAGTATCGGGACCTCATCGATCTCCTCGAACACGTGGGGAAAGACCCCTCGCGCCTCATTTTCGAGGACGAGCTGACGGGCATCCATAATCGCCGCTTCTTTCTGAGCTACCTCGAGCACAAGGTCCGTTGGGAGCACGACGAGGATTTCCCCATGTCGTTGCTCATGATCGACCTCGACCACTTCAAGGAGATCAACGACAGCCACGGACACGAGACCGGCGACCAGGCCCTGCTTTGGATGGCCACGCTGCTCAGGGAAGTCGGCGGCGACCAGGCCCTGCCCATCCGTTACGGCGGCGATGAGTTCATGCTGCTGCTCCCGCGGTCGGCCCGCAGCGAGGCCCGGGAGATGGCGGACCGGTTGCTGCAGCGGACCCAGGACCGGCCGTTCCGGCTCCGCGAAGCGGACGTCACCGTTCCGATCAGCCTGAGCATCGGCTTCGCCACCGCGCCCGAAGACGCCGCCAGCAGTAAGGACCTGTTCCAGGCGGCCGACACGGCGCTTTTCCACGCCAAGCACGCGGGCAAGAACCAGGCGGCGAGTTTTTCCGAAGTCGATCCGGAGAAGGTCTTCCCCAAGACAGCGCTCTATCGCCTGCGGGCGACGGGGATCGCAGGTCGTGACGAAGAGATGGCCGTCGTCTCCGATGCCCTGGACGGCCTGGCCCGCGGGCAGAGCCAGTTCCTGATCGTCGAGGCCGGGCCGGGCATGGGAAAGACCACCTTCCTGGAAGCCGTACGCCGCAACCTGGTCGGCGACGACACATTCTGCGTGACCCGGGTGACCGGCGACGCTCAGGAAGGATACCGGCCCTATTACTTGACCAGCCGCGTCTTGCTGGCGCTGCTCAACCAACGTGACGACCGTGGCGCCGGCCTTGTAGAGGAGCTGAACGCCGAGGAGATGGCGCACCTCGCCAAGATCCTGCCGCAGTTGGGCGATGCCGACGCCGCCAAAGCGGGCGACGGCGACACCGCCAAGCGGCAGGGCATCTTCGCCACACTGGCGCAGGTGCTACCCAAGGCCGCCGACTTTCGACCCCTGGTTCTGCTGGTCGACGACCTGCAGTACGGCGACGAGGCCTCGCTGTTACTGCTGCGCGTCCTCATGCAGCGGCAAGACATGTCGGTCCTGGTTTGCGGCTCTTCGGCGGAAACTCTCAAGCTCAGCGGCGAGGAAGAGGCGCCGCCGCTGGAGCGGTTCTGCAAGGCGCGCCGTGACGACCTGGCGCTACGCCGCCTGAGACTGAAGCCGCTGACCGCAGAGGGGATCACGGAGTATCTGAAGGCGGTCTTCCCACGATTGAGAACGCCGGACCGGTTCGAGGACGACCTGGCGACGATCACCCAGGGCAACCCTCTCTTCCTGGGCGAGATCATCCGCAAGCTGGTCAACGACAGGAAGGTCACCCTGGTGGGGCAGGAGTGGGTGATCGAATTGTTGGAGACAGGTTACCTGCCGCGCTCGCTGGAGGAAATCGTCAAGGCAAAGATCGCGGCGCTCGACGAGGAGGAACGGTCGTTGCTCGAGCGCGCATCGACGATGGGCGAGGACGTGTCGTTGAGTTTGCTGGCTGGTAGCTCGGAGCTCGATGAGAACCGCGTGCTGGAGTTCCTCGACCGCGCCGAGGCGCTGGGACTCGTCAGCCTCGACTTCCAGATCAACGATGAGGTGATGCGCTTCCTCGGGAAGCGGGTACTGGATATCACCTACGACGCGATGGACCAGGTCCGACGCACGGAGTTGCACGGCCAGGTCGCCGACTACCAGGAGGGCCTCTACCAAAAACGGCTGCTGCCTTCCGCCTCACTGCTCGCTTACCACTTCAAGCGCTCGGAGAACCAGGAGAAGGCCCAGCGTTACGAACAGGTCCAGCTGGGAACCGCCGAGAGCGTATTCGACGCCGAAGAAGCCGCGACGTATAGCGAAGAGCTGGTCGAGGTCGAGGGTGAGGCCGAACCGCGGCTCGAGCCGGAGAGTATCCCCCGGGTGCCGTTCGTTCTTCGCACCTTCATGTCGGCGGTTCGCAACATCCAGCTCTATCCGCCGGAGAGCAAAACCATCTCGGAGGCATTGCGCGAGCTCCACGACGCCATCGACGCCATCCTGGCAGTGAACGAGCACCTTCACCTCTCGCAGGCGACGCGCGCCTTGCTGGCGAACGGTCAACGGCTGGACGTATCCCGATACACCATGTTGGCCCGCTCTTTCGTCGGGCTTCTCACGCGAGCCGAGCTCCAAGGCATCATCTTCAAGCGCGGAGTCGCACGCGAGGAGATCCGACCCCTGCTGATGGCGCTCGGTAAGCTGAAACTGGAAGCGATCGGCCAGGGGTTCTGGCGCAATTTCTCCGTCGAGAACGGGCTCGAGAACATCGAGCTGCGCCAGGTCCGCTACTCGCGGCTGCGGCGCAAGAAGGCGCGGGCCACCATCAGGCAGCCCGCGCTCGAGGAAGAGGAGCTGGGACCGGAAGAGCTTGCCGAGATCCCCAAAATCTTGCGGCACCTTCAGGGAACGACCCAAAACGCCAAGCTCTACCCGCTGGACAGTAAACAGGTCACGAAGTCGCTCGAACAACTCCACACATTGTTGCAGGGTGTGCTGAGCCGCCGACCGACGCTGACGCTGGCGCGCGCCGATCAGTCGTTGCTGGTCAACGGAGTGAGGGTCGACACCACGGGCTTCGCACCGTTGGCAGCGAGCCTGCTGGAGTACATGGACGCGGTGGGTTTGAGCAGCATCACGTTTTCGGCGGGAGTTCCGCCCAAAGAGCTGTTGGTCTTCATCGACGCGATCAGCCACCCACCGGAGGCGGGCGTGGAAGCCCAGTTCTGGGATCGCCTTGGGCGGGAGAAGGGTCTTGGCTCGATCGCTTTCAACCAGCGACAGTACGCCGCTGGCGTGGTACAAACGCTTCTGAGCTCGGTCGAGGTCGAGATCGAGGAGGAAGACGAACTCGAAATCGATGCGGCAGCCCGGCTGGCGGAGCAGATGGCCGAAGAGCCGGCCGATGCGTTACGCGACGCACTGCCGAGATTCGGCAAAGAGCTGCTGGTAAAGGGTGAGTACCGGTTGCTGAAGCGGCTGCTGAGACGTCTGTTCGAAGACTTCACCGATCAAGACCCGGCGGACCGCGAGATGACCATTCTCGCTTGCCGCGCCTTACTCGATGGTCTGATACTCGGGCTGCAGCACAAGTTCACCGAACTAGCCGCCGATCCGATACTCGAAGCACTTCCGCATGAGGTCGAGCCGCGCGTGCTCCAAGAGATGGCGACGGCGCTTTACAGCATGGCGGGCTGCAGCCTCTACTTCGCCGACTACCAGATCGCCAGCCGCATCCTGTACGAGCTCAAGACCCGGCAGCAGGAGCTGGAACGTACGGCCGGCGGCGCGGACGGTCTGGGTCGGTTGCTGGACCGGCGCCTCGACCAGACGGCGCTAGAGCTGCTGAAGGACGACCTGAGATCGGGCGCGCCTGAGCGGCAGGAGCGCTCCGCCCAGGTAGTCGGCAGCCTGGGCGCCTCCGGCATACCGCTGCTGATCCAGGTGATCAAGGAGGAGAAGGACTTTCGGGTCCGGCAGGTGTCGGCCAGCCTGCTGGCCGAGCAGGGCGCTGAAGCCGGCGCACAGATCAAACGAGCTCTGGCCACTGAGGTCACGGTCGAGCAGCGTTTCCGTATCCTGGAGGTCATCGATACGGTGACCCGCGACTTGCGCAACGAGCTGACCTACTGCTTCGGCGACAGCAGTGCGAAGATCCGGCGCGCCGCCTTCCGCCTGTTCGAGCGGCTACACCAGGACGACTTGATCGACACTATCCTTCCGCTCGCACAGGACGAAGATGCCGCTGTAGCCAAGGGCGCCATCCGAAGCTTGGCTCACCTGCGCTCGACCGCGGCGATCGATGCGCTCAAAGACATCCTCGATGAGACGGAAGAACCTAAGGTCGTCATCGCCTGCTGCCAGGCGCTGGGCGAGCTAGGGAGCCCCGACGGCGTCGACCTGCTGGCCAGGGTGCTGGGCAAACGCAAGCTGATCCGCAGACGCTGGGACCAGCAGGTCCGGGCAACGGCGGCGATGGCATTGAGACAGATCGATGACCCGAAAGCAGCCAAGATCCTGCAGCGCTTCGCCAGGGACAAGGCCGTCAGGGTCCGCCAGTTGGCCAGCGCGCCGACGGAGAGCCTGGACGAGACAGGTGAGATCGAGATAGAGGCGTCGGAATACTGACGCGGATCGCTACAGTCTCAGCCGCGCAGTCGCCCGATCACCCGGTCGAGCAGCGCCGCCGGGAAGGTTCCATGATCTTCCAGAGTCTTCCGATGGCGAGTTAGAGCCTCCGCCACTTCCAGGAAACTTCGCGGGATCCGCGCCGCACCGCCTCCTTCAGCTGCTGCCACCTCCGCCGAGGTGCGGCGCAGAAGATCGTCGAGGTCCCCAGCATCCCTGCCACTGATCATCGCCAGGGCGGCGCCGGCCATCAGCAGGTGCGGCAACGCCGAGCCGTCAGGCAGTCTGAACTCGACGGTGGGCAGCGTGACCTCGCGACCCGCTTCATCGGTGGCGGTAACGGGCAGCCGGATGAGCGCGTTGCGGTCGTACTCGCCCCAGAAAATTCCGCTGGGCGCCTCCTTCGCCTGGCTCAGTCGAACGAAAGAACCCTCCGTGCGGTTGCCAAACGCCATCAGAGCTTCGCCCATCTCGACCAGACCGCCGATAAGCCAGCGCGCGGGGTCGGAGAGCCGTCCGTCGTCCTCGTGGATCGGCACGTTGCCGCCGTCCTTCATGGGCGCGAAGTGGAAGTGGAGGCCGTTCCCGGCGTGACCCTCGAGCATCACGGGATCGGTGCTGCAGCGCATCCCTCTCCGGTGCGCCAGATTCCGTAGCACCCACTGAGTGAGGAGGATCCCGTCGGCGGCGGCGGGTAGCGGGGCCAGGCCGAGCTCGATCTCGTGCTGTTCCCAGATGACGCCCTCAGTCTCGCGCGCTTCGATGTAGCCGACCTCGCTGTGGCCGTACTTGACCGGCACACCAATGTCGTGTAGCAGCGCCAGCGCTTCGCGTCGCAACTCCTCGCCGAACACGAAGGGCGCCGTCGCATGGTAGCCGCGGTCGTCGGCGCCGTAGATGTCGGTCTCGTCCCAACGCTTGCCGAGGAAGTACTCCACCTCGCCCAGCGCCCACAACTCGATGCCCGTCTCTGTCTTCAAGCGGTCGAAGGCGCGACGCACGATAGTGTCCGGCGACTGCGGCAGCGGCGTGCCATCACGAGCGGAGTGACTGCACATCAGTACCAGGGCGGGACGCGGGGCGAACGGATCGATGAAGGCGCTCTCGACTCGCGGTCGCAATACGATGTCCGACGCCTCCGTCGGAATGCCCGCGTTGGGAAACAGACTCGAGCCGTCGGCGCGCTCGCCTCCCAGGATGATGTCCTCGAGATGATCGATGCTGCGCGGGACGAAATCGAGCGTCTTCAGCCAGCCGTCCCCGCCCACATGCATCAAGCTGACCAGGACAACCCGCTCATCGCTGACCAGGCCCGCCAGGTCGTCCACGCCCCACTCGGAACGCGGCTTCCCCAACTCGGTCTCCAGGCTCGAACCAACCCGCGGCTGAGAACCGCGCCTCTCGAATCCGCTCATCTCCACATCCCGCTCCGGCACACCCTTTGCAATCGTGATAGGGTTCACAGGCACGCAACCAACGGTCGCGGCCCGCGTTACGGCGCCCGGACTCGCTCGCGGCCCGGCCGAACTGCGCCAAAGATACACAGAATGTGCCTTTCTTGCCGTCGACGGGAAAGGTATCTTGTGGCCCATCGGCCCCACCGCGCGGCCGGCGGGTGGGTCGAATCACTAAACCATTGAGGGATAACGAGATGTCTGACAAGAAGGCTGACCTCGCCGGTCCCGGCATCGGCAATTACGAAGACCTGGAGAAGCTTCTACCCAACGACTACGAGCCGCTCCTCGACCGCCAGGAGACCATGCGGGCGCTATTCGGCGTGAAGGAGTACATCGAGGAGGGCCTCTGCAAGGAGCTGAACCTGATGATGGTCCAGGTCCCGCTGATCGTCGACGAGCTGAGCGGCGTCAACGACATGCTGGACCGGGACGGCTCGCGCACGCCGGTGACCTTCCACATCTCGAACGACCACGGCAAAAACCCGATCAACGCGCAGGTCGTTCAGGCGGCGACGAAGTGGAAGCGGGTGGCGCTGGCGCAGTTCGGAATGGGGCCGGGCGAAGGGCTGTGCACCGACATGAAAGCAGTACGCAAGGACTATTTCCTCGACCACGACCACAGCTCGTACGTCGACCAGTGGGACTGGGAGCGGGCGATCACCGCGAAAGATCGCAACCTGGATCTC
>JBDHHX010000150.1:0-8420 GCA_039589155.1 Gemmatimonadota bacterium
ACTCACGGTCCTGCACGTAGAGGCGACGCGTACCCGTGGCAGCATCCCATGCGTGAACGAGCTGGGTAGTACCATCATCTGCCACCGCAAGCACCTGGACCGGGTTGGTCGCTTCGCTACACGGCTGAACGGCAAGGTATTTCGTCACGACCCACCGGCGAACGGTACCGTCGTTGCTGCCACTCACAATTGAGCCACCATCGGTGGAGATCGCGACCGACCGAATCCAGCTATCGTGCCCCTGGCGCGGGCCGCCCAACTGATTGCCCGCCATGTCCCATACTCGGATGCTGTTGTCCCGACTACCGCTGACGACGAACGCGCCGGCAGCCGGATCGAAGGCGAGTGCCGTGACCTGGTCCTCGTGGCCGTGGAAGCCGTCCCCCACCTGTGTCGCAACTCGCCCGTCTACCTGCCACAGGCGTACGGTGCTTCCATCTGCGCTCGCGATGTGCCGACCGGCCGGGCCCACCGCCAGAGCGTTGACCGGATTGCCCGAAGGGTGACGCGCGAGCTCGGCATCAACGAACTCGAGCCGGCCACCGGATGCCGTTGCCCGACGGATAGAACCGTCTCTGTATCCTCGAGCGATGACTTGGCCCGCCCGATCAACAGCTATCGACTGCGGCGCTCGCGTTTCGGGCAGAGCTCCAAGAAGTCGCAGCTCGGGGTCCCGCGACCAGACCTCGGTAGCGCAATCGCCTCCGATCGCGATGACGTTGCAGTCAGAGCTGAAGGCAGCGGCCCTGATGGCGCCGGAACCGGGCCTACAGCGAGAACGGGATTGCGTTGGGGCGCGGTAGTTGCCGGTAGAATACGTGCCGTAGGAGTCCTGGTCGTACGGCGCCAACTCGACACGATCCGTTTCGGGTGGATCTTCCGAGGGCTCCTGCTCTCGCTCTTGCCGGTTCTTTTCCGCCCGGATGGAATCCACGCGGGCCAGACGTTCCTCGATCAACCTCAGGGCGGTCCGATACCGCTGGTATCGCTCGGGCGTGGACTCTACTTTGCGGCGCATCGATTGCTGACCCGTCAAGAGTAGCTGGTTGATTCTGTCGTATTCCTTCCGCTTTCCGTACAGGCTGATCAGCGCGTCGTAGTTCCTTATTTGCTCCGGTCGACGAGAGACGTTCCACAGGAGCCTCTCCTCCAACCGATCGTCCGGGTCCATCACGCCCGACACCTGCCGCTGCCTGCGCAGTCTCAGTAAGCGTTCACGGTTGTTCTCGATCGGCTCCTCGACGACTGTATCCGCCGGCTGCGAGACGGCGGGTTCGTTTGGCCGGACAGCGGCTCGATCGGCGACCGTGGCGGGCGGCGTGGGCTCTGCACGCGGCGGTTCCACGCCATAGGTGTTTAGTTCTGCGGGCGGTTGGTCGACACCGTACGTGTTCAGCTCGGGCTCTTCTTCCCTGGACTCGCCGCGTGCCAGCGGTGCGGCCCGGTCGCTCTCGGTGCCCCAGAGGGGAACCGCAGAGCCTTCGCTTTCGGTCCGGGCTACCTGCATTTCGGCTCTGGCCTGCATATCCCACAGCCGGATGGAGCCGTCCTCGCTTCCGATCAAGACGAGCGGTTCGGCGGAGCAGCTGGCCAAGACGGTGATCGGCGAGCCGATCGGCTCGAAGGGCAGCGAGTTGCCGAGGCTGTCCCAGACCGCCAGCGATTGGCTGGGATCGCGAGGAACGTACCTCGGGTCCAGCGCTGCCGCGACGGAACCGTTCGATGCGAGTGCGACGGCCGAGACGGGCCAGGTGTCATCCATCTCGTAGATCGTTCGCTCCCTGGGCATCTGCAGGGCGCTGAGAAGACTTGATCGTACTTCCGGAACGTCATCGGAAAACCACTGGCCCATTTCGGTGATCGCTTGCGCCAGAGCTTTCATGGGCTTCGCGGGGGCGATGTTCTGTACGATAGCCGCTGATTCCCGCCGCTCGGAGTACTGGCGCTGCACCCAGGCCACTATGGCCAGTGCGATGGCGACAACCATCCCGAGAGTCACGGAGCTGAGTGTGATACGTTGAATTTTGGCGGCTCGCCTCCGACTCGCCGTGACGTAGCGAAGCTGCAGCGGTGTCGGCCTGGGATCTAGCTCGGCCCCACCCACGAACTGCTGCTCTGCTTCTCCCAGGTCACGACTACGCAGCAACAGGCTGTGGTGGTTCCGGTTTTCCCACTCCCTGGCACGCACCAGCAGTCGCGTATGTGCTTTGACTCGATCGAGGTCGGTATCCAGCGCTTCGATCAGCGTGTCGACCGCCTGCTCGAAATCGTCTCCCTCGCGAATGAAGATCCAGTTGAGCTCTCGAAGGGAGTCCGGAATCAGCTGGCTATCCGCGTCTCGGAAGACCAACGGAATGAGGCGCTTGTTCTGTTCGATCGCGTGTTGCAGCTCCGTGCCACACACTTCGGAAGCGACCGAGTCGGGCGTGAGGACGAAGACGAAAGCCTCTGAGGCATCTATCGCCCCGTAGATTTCCGCGAGCCACTCAGCCGTTGGAGGAATGCCCTCCCAGTCGACCCATATGTTGCGCTCACGCTTTTCGAGCGCGTCGTGGAGGCGACTCACGAATTCTTTGTCTTCCCGTGCATACGAGATGAACAGGTCGCTCATGCTTGGCTCCCGAGATGTATGATGGGAAGCGAGGGATTCGAACCCCCGACCTACAACAGGCTCGGGCCTGTTGTGGCTCTACCGCTGAGCTAGCTTCCCTGAGGCTCGCGCTTCCACCCGAGCCAAACGTTCGTTGATCAGCCTAAGCGCCGTGCGATAGCGGGCATGGCGCGCTGGGGAACGCTCCGCAAAGACCTGCAACGTTCTCCGACCTTCCAACAAGAGCTCACGGATATCGACGTACCTTCTCTGTCTTCCGTACAGCCTGATCAAGCCGTCGTAATGTCTGATCTGATGGGGTTCAATCTGGAGAGCGTCGAGCAGACAGTGTTCCAGCTGCTCGTCGCGCTCGGCCGCCACGCCGTCCCGCGAAGGCTTAGAACTGAATAGACGAGGTAAGAGGGCGCCAACGGGCAGGAGTGCGACGGCGGAAAGAGACTCGCCGACGAAGTCACGCCGACTGATTCGGCGATGGGCAGGGCAACGCACAGCGCACGAGCCTCCAGATGGTTGGGCATCCGGTGAAGAAAAGAGCACTTCGCCAATCGGTTGTCATTATTGTTCTGGGTCCTGAATTGGCGCAAGGGGCGTGGCCTAAGGGACACGACGAGGCGCCCGGCGGTTAATCAGACTGACATGGTATTCATAGATCGTCAGATGCTGAAGGCACTCCCATGGAACAACTCGCCTTGCTGCTGGCGCCGTCGGTCCTCGCTACCTGCTTCCGGCTAAGTTTCTGCCCGGGATGGGGAATCTGGTGGCTGCGGCATCCGGATTTGCCTGCGTGCGAGTTGGTACCTTTGTGCTGCTGGACGGGATCGGCCTGATGGTTTGGGCGACCGTCTACGGTGGGGCAGGATGGCTCTTCAGCGACCAGGTGGAACAGGTGGTCGTTTGGGGGAGCTCGTTCACAATTTGGATCGTGGCGGTGAGCAGCGCCCTGATCGCCGGTGCCGGGATGTGGCGGATTGTGAAGGTCTACATGCACAAGCCCCGTCACGAGGCGATGAGGATCAGCGATGCGCTATCATCGGGGGAGATCCCTTTACCGACTTAGCACCGCTTCGAAGTCGCTTCCCGACGGCTGCTGGTAGACCCGCAGCCCGAACTCGGGCAGGATGGCGATGATGTGGTCGAAGATGTCAGATTGGATTCCTTCGTAGTTTTCCCAATTCACGTCATTCGAGAACACGTAGATTTCGAGCGGCAGTCCCTGCGGCGTCGGGTTGAGCTGTCGGACCATCAGTGTCATTTGTTGGTGCATCTTCGGATGGTCGCGGAGGTAACGGACTATGTACGCCCGGAACGTCCCGAGATTTGTCATCCGGCGCGCGTTGGCCACGAGTGTCGTGTTGCCGACGTGTGCCGCGTTGTACTCTTCCAGCTCCTCCTTCTTCTGTCGCATGTAGTCTTCGAGCAGCACGAATTTCTCGAAACGCGCGCTGTCGGCATCATCGAGGAAGCGGACTGAGTTCATGTCGATGTGAAGCGCGCGTTTGATGCGTCGTCCCCCAGACAACGACATCGACCGCCAGTTCTTGAATGAGTCCTCGAGGAGCTTGTGGGTTGGGATCGTTGTGATCGTCTTGTCCCAGTTCTGCACCTTGATCGCGTGCAACCCGATGTCCACCACGTCGCCGTCAGCGCCGTACTGAGGCATCTCGATCCAGTCACCCTCCTTCATCATGTCGTAGCTGGATATTTGCAGGCTGGCGACAAAAGAGAGGATCGTGTCTCGGAAGACCAGCAGCAGCACGGCGCTCAAAGCGGCCGTGCCGCTCAGCAGGATCAACGGATTCTGCCCCGTCAGGGCGGCGAACGCGATCACTACGCCGACGGCCCAGATCACGATCTTTATCGCCTGGATGTAGCCCTTAATGGGTCGTCCGCGCGAAAGCGGACCGGACGTCCAGGCATCGCCCGCGGCGGAGAGGAGACCGCCGATGGTTACCAGGGAGACTATAACCATAGCGGCTATGGCCGCGTTTTCGACCATCGCGACGAACCCGTCGGGAAGGCCCGGCACGAGATCGACGCCATAGAAAATTGCCAGGGCCGGGGCTAGACGGCTGGCCTTCTCGAACACCCCGTAGCGAAGCAGCGCGTCGTCCCAGGTTGCCTTTGTCCCTGAAACCAGACGGCGCAGCGTCGCGACCAAGATCCAGTTGGTGAGCCTTTGGGAGACGTACGCCAGGAGAACGAGCAGGAGGCTCGCGGCGAGGGACGCGGCGAGTGGGTGCCCGCTCAACCAGGCCGAGAGGGAGGATGTCCAGGCTGAGAACCAGCCCTCGCCAGCCTGCGCTGTGAGGTTGATTGCGGTCATCGTCTTCTCGTGTGTTTAACTCTCTGGTGCGTTGACATCTGCTTCGATGAGAACCTAGCTTGCTGGCACTCGCACACAATACGGTAAGCATCCGCTACAAGAGAGGTTTTCATGGAGGGGGCGCTCAAGCACGGATGGTGGGCACTGTTGATTCGCGGCATCGCGGCGATCATCTTCGGCGCGCTCTGTTTTGCGATGCCTGGAGTGACGATTCGCGTGCTGATCTGGCTGTTCGGTGCCTTCGCGTTGGTCGATGGTGTCTTTGGGCTCATCGCCTACCTTCAGGCGAAGAAGGCTGGTGAAGATCACGGCGGCCTTCTGTTCGAGGCGCTTGTGGGTATCGCCGTAGGCCTCGCGGTCCTCTTCTGGCCGGGACTGACGGCGGTCGTTCTGCTCTACTTCATAGGCGGTTGGGCGATTATGAAAGGGATCTTCGAGATCGTCGCTGCCGTGAAGCTGCGTAAGGTGATCAAGGGCGAGTTCTGGATGATCCTTGGTGGTATCGTCTCGGTGCTCTTTGGAATCACCCTTTTCGCGCGCCCGGGCGTGGGAGCGCTGGCTGTCATCTGGATCATCGGCGTGTACGCCATCATCTTTGGGATCGTATTGGTCGGGCTCGCCTTCGTCGCGAAGAAGTTGGGCAAGGAGATCACATCGGCCACGGAAGCGGCCTAGTAGACGAGGCCGGCTGTTGAAGCAATGGAAGAAGCCCGCGGCGATCTCACGACCGCCGCGGGCTTTCGTTCGGATTGGTTCCTGTTCTCGATCTATGTGTCAGAGCCGGGTTCGCGCCCCGAGACCGGGTTTGGCGCGGTGCCCAGCGATACTACCAGGGCGCGGCCCCAGCTCTCCGTTATCAAGAAGGCTACCAGTACCCAGAACAGCCAGCTGAACTCCTGCATGTGACCTCCTTCCCATTCTCATCCCATCCTCTCTCCTTACGGGTTCGCGGCAGCGACGGTTTCAGAGTGCGGTCGAGCCATGTATATATAAGTAGCTCGACAAACCATCACAGTTCTCGTGTGTAAGTCTTTGTATTCAAAGGCTTTGAGGAGAGGGACTTAAGACGAAATATGACCAAGCTGGAGAGCTATTTCGAGCCGTTCAGGCGCAACATCGTGGGCTGGGACCAGACCTTTAAAACGGCTTACGGCGAGCAGCGAATCGTTTATGCCGACTGGACAGCAAGCGGACGGCTGTACCGGCCGATCGAGGAGCGCATCGCCGGTGTCATGGGACCGTTCGTCGGCAATACGCACACGGAGGCGAGCGTCACGGGCACGCGCATGACGCAGGCCTACCACAAGGCCCGGGAGATCATCAAGCGGCACGTGGGCGCGGGTCCGGATGACGTCGTCCTGACGCCCGGTTTCGGTCTGACGGCCGCGATCAACAAGTTCCAGAGGATTCTGGGACTGAAGGTACCGGATCAGTTGAGGTCGTACCTGGAGATTCCGGACGAGATGAGGCCGGTGGTATTCGTGACGCACATGGAGCACCACTCGAACCACACATCGTGGCTGGAGACGTTAGCCGATGTCGTGGTGATACCCGCGGACGAACAGGGTCTCTGTGACGTGGGAGCGCTACAGGGTCTGCTGGACGAGTACCGCGATCGCGAGATGAAGATCGGCTCCTTCATCTCGTGCTCGAACGTGACGGGGATCCGGACACCGGTGCACACGCTGGCCAAGATCATGCATCAGAACGGCGGCGTTTGTTTCGTGGACTGTGCGGCCCAGGCGCCATACGAAAAGATCGACATGCATCCCGCCGATCCGATGGAGAAACTGGACGCCGTGATCTTCTCTCCCCACAAGTTCCTGGGCGGACCGGGATCTTCGGGTGTTCTGGTATTCGACTCTAAGCTGTACGACCGCGAAGTGCCGGACCATCCGGGTGGTGGAACGGTTGACTGGACCAACCCGTGGGGTGGCCGCCGGTACCTGAGCAGCATAGAGGACCGTGAGGACGGCGGAACACCGGGCTTTCTGCAGGCGATAAGGACGGCGCTAGCCATTCAGCTCAAAGAACAGATGGGGGTTAGCCGGATACTGGAGCGCGAGCACGAGATCGTGCGTTACGCGTTCGATGAACTACGGAAGATTCCGGGAATGGTGATCCTCGCCGACAATATCGAGGATCGACTTGCTGTGTTCTCATTCTACGTCGAACGCGTACACTACAATCTGATCGTCAAGTTGCTGAACGACCGGTTCGGGGTGCAGGTCAGGGGCGGGTGTCTGTGTGCCGGCACGTACGGCCACTACTTGTTGCAGGTAGGTGCAGGCGAATCGAAGTGCATCACGGACATGATCGACCAAGGTGACTTGTCCCAAAAGCCCGGCTGGGTTCGTCTGTCGTTTCATCCGACGACGACGGATGATGAGTTGGAGTATGCAATCGACGCGGTCGGCAAGATCGTGAGAAACCACGCCGAGTGGCGAAAGGAATACGACTATTCGGCTTCACTAAACGAGTACATTCCGTTGGGCGGTGAAAAGTGGAGCGAAACCGATTTGGCGGCGTGGTTCGAGTTTGAAGATGAGTAGCGAGATCCTCTACCTGTCGGCAAACGACGTGGCGGATGTCGGCGTCACGATGAAAGAGATCATCGCTGGACTCGAGCGAATGTTCGCCGAGAAGGGCCGGGGTGAAGTAGAGATGCCGCCCAAGCCGGGTATTCATCCAAAGACCGATGCGTTCATCCACGCCATGCCGGCCTATATCCCCGCGATGAAGGCCGCCGGGATCAAGTGGGTGTCGGGTTTCCCGCAGAACCGCAACGCCGGCCTTCCGTATATCTCCGGCTTGCTCGTGCTCAACGACCCGGAAACGGGTATCCCGATAGCCGTGATGGATGCGACCTGGATCACGGCGATGCGGACCGGCGCGGCGACCGCGGTGGCTGCCAGACACCTGGCGCGGAACGATTCCAGCAGCGTAGGGATTCTGGCCTGCGGCGTTCAGGGGAGGAGCAACCTCGAGGCGCTCACCTGCGTGCTGGACGTGAAGAAGGTGAAAGCCTACGACATCGACCGGAAGGCGGCCGAGGCGTTCGCTGCCGAGATGAACGAGAGGTTCAGTGTCGAGGTCGATGTGGTCGATCACCCCCGGGATGCAGTGAGTGAACTGGACCTCGTCGTCACCAGCGGCCCGATCCTCAAGGAACCGAGTCCTTCGATTGGCGCCGGCTGGCTGTCGCCTGGCGCATTCGCCTGTTCGCTCGACTTCGACTCCTACTGGCAGGGAGCGGCGCTGGCGGAAGCGGATCGTCTGGCTACCGACGACCTGCAGCAACTGGCCTACTACCGCACGGTGGGCTACTTCGGCCAGACGCCGGAACCGTACGCTGACCTGGGCGAGCTGGCCGTCGGCGCGAAGCCTGGCCGTGCGAGCGATGACGAGCGCGCGATCTGTATCAACCTCGGCCTGGCGCTGGAGGACATGGCGACCGCGATCCAGATCTACAAGCGGGCGCGGGAG
>JBDHHX010000151.1:0-11762 GCA_039589155.1 Gemmatimonadota bacterium
TGGCGAGCCCGAAGTCGAGGACCTTCACAAAGTCATAAAGGCCGCCGCGGTGTGTAAGATAGATGTTCGATGGCTTGACGTCGCGGTGAATGATGCCAAGCTGATGAGCTTCGCTGAGCGCGCTGCAGGCTTGCGCGATTACGTAGGCGGTGCGGTCGGCGCTCAGCGGCCCGAAGCGGTCCACCAGGTCCTGCAGGTCCAGGCCCTCCAGGAACTCCATCACGTAGTAGAATCTGTTGTCTGGTGTATGGCCGAAATCGTAGATCGTAATCGTATTCGGGTGCGTCAGCTCAGCCGATAGCTGGACCTCGCGCTCGAAACGCTTCACCGCCGACAGTTCCGTCTCCCCCGACGCCGTCATCACCTTAACCGCCGTGGGTCGACGGATCAGCGCGTGACGTGCCCGGTACACCTGCCCCATACCACCGGCGCCCAGCTCCTCCTCGATCACGTAGTTGCCCAACCGACTCGCCTCGTGGGTCTTCACCCTCAGGCTATAGAGCGTCCGACTCGCCACATGTGCGACGGCGGCGAGCATCGTCACGCCCACGGTCCCCAGCAGAACGTGATTGCGGAGTGCCGCGACGCTGCTGATCTCGTTGGTGGCACCGTATCGAGCCCAGAAGTCATGGGCCCCCGGTGTGAACGCGTAGGTCAGCGTCGCTGACAGCACGAACGCGGTGATAGCCAATGCGCCCAACATGAT
Source organism: Gemmatimonadota bacterium (assembly GCA_039589155.1). Classification (GTDB taxonomy): domain Bacteria; phylum Gemmatimonadota; class Gemmatimonadetes; order Palauibacterales; family KS3-K002; genus Kutchimonas. The sequence continues at coordinate 707 of JBDHHX010000151.1, forward strand.
GGGGTAACGGGCCGGCGAGGGTATGAAGACGGCGTAGACGAACAGAGCCAGCGCCGCCACTAGATAGGGCTCTTCGGCGGTGTTGATCGACGCCATCATGAACATAGCGACGACCATGCTGACGGCGATCAACCAGAAAGCGAGCAACTGGAGTTGGCGAGCGCTCCCCTTCAGCACGTAGGTCAGCCCGAGACCGGCGAGCAGGATGCTGATCTGCACTAGCCGGCTCGTGGTCTGATGCTGTGCGAGGCCTCTCGGCAACGTCGGCGCCACCGGGAAGAGCGCATCGATCGCGAAGCTACTTGCGGCAATTGCCAACACGATGACGAGGATCAACCGCGTTCGGTGCAACAGAAGCTCGCGGAGCTCCTTCTCGAACGTCGTTCCTGACAGGCTGGCGGATGGCGGTCCGACGACCGCCGGGTTGTCATTCATCGAGCCTCCGCTCAGCGGGTGAGCGCCAGGGTTAAGCGGGTCATTTGAGCAGGCTGAATATAGCCCTGAACGTTATCCGGGACACGAGGTTGTGCGGTGGGCCGGGGGACTTACTATTCTCGCGATCACCTGATGAAAAAACCCCAGCAGGAAGTGAGACTGATGATGCGCAGAATCGGGTTTGTCTCTCTATACATGGTGGCATGCGTCGCGGTGCTGGCGCCCGCCGAAGCGGCGGCGCAGCGGCGCGATCGGGAGCTTGAAGCGTTGGCTGGCCTTAGCGCCTCGTTCGAGGCCTTGTCTCACAAAGTGAATCCGGCGGTCGTGCAGATCATGGCTCGCGGATATGCGCCGTTGCAGGCGACGGACGCGCCGGGTAGTGGCCTGATCACCCGGCGCCAGGTGGGCGGTTCCGGCGTCATCCTCGATCCCGATGGATTCATCGTTACCAACCTGCACGTGATCGACGGCGCCAGTCGCATCCAGGTACGGCTCGCGATTCCCGCAGACGATGCGCCGCCCGGCCAGTCGGTGCTCAAGCCGGCCGGCAAGATCGTCGGCGCTCAGGTGGTAGGGATCGATCGCGAAACCGACCTCGCCGTTCTCAAGGTGGATGAGCGCAACCTGGCGTACCTGGCCTTGGGCGACTCGGAGGAGATCAAGAAGGGACAACTGGTCTTCGCGTTCGGCAGCCCGCTCGGCCTGGAGAACTCTGTGTCGATGGGTGTGGTGAGCGCGGTGGCGCGGCAGCTGCGACCGGAAGACCCGATGATCTATATACAAACCGACGCGCCTATCAATCCGGGCAACAGCGGCGGTCCGCTGGTCGATCCCCAGGGCAACGTCGTCGGGATTAACACGATGATCATCTCGCAGTCGGGCGGTAGCGAGGGCCTGGGCTTCGCCGCGCCGAGCAATATCGTTCGCAACGTCTTCAACCAGATCAAGAGTTCAGGCTACGTACGGCGCGGCGAGATCGGCGTGAACACCCAGACTCTCACACCGACGCTGGCGGCGGGTCTTGGCCTGGCGCGCGACTGGGGCGTTGTGCTGGGCGACGTCTACCCGAATAGCCCGGCGGAAGTCGCGGGCCTGATGGTGGGTGACATCATCTTGACGATGGATGGCAAGGTGATGGAGAACGGACGCCAGATGCGGGTCAACCTGTACGGACGCGCCGTGGGCGAGCGCGTGGCGCTGGAAGTGCTGCGCGGTCAGGAGGCCATGCCCGTCGACGTTACGGTCTATGAGCGCGAGGACGATGCCAACCGATTCACCACGCTGGTGACGCCGGAAGAAAACCTGGTGGAACGACTCGGCATCCTCGGCGTCGACCTCGAGCCGCGGATTGCCGCCATGCTGCCGGGGCTGAGGGCCGAGACCGGAGTCGTGGTCGCCGCCCGCGCGCCCGATGCCACTTATGGTCGGGTTGGACTGCAGCCCGGCGACGTGATCCACGCCCTCAACGGCGAGCCCGTCGCCAGCCTGGTACAGCTGCGCCAGATGATCGGCGTTATTGCGGTTGGAGACCCGGTCGTGCTGCAAGTGGGCCGCCGCGGCGTGCTGATGTTCCTCGCTTTTGAGATGGAGTGAAACGCTAGTCGCGGGTCGTGACGCGATCCTGAAACGCGACCGCCATCGTCGGCGCTAGTTTGCCGGAGTCGCTGGCGGTCGCTTCTTTTCCGGGCTCGATCTCTTCGAGCTTGGGCGGGTGAGAATCCCACCACTGAGCAGATAGTAGCCGACGGCGGCGAGGCAGTAGATGTCGCTGCGCGCGTCAGCCGTGATCGACAGGTCGGAGGCCCTCGCCCAGTTCTTTCACCAGGCCGAAGTCGAGTACCTTGACGACGTCGAAAACGCCGCCACGCTCGCACAGCATGATGTTCGACGGCTTGACGTCGCGGTGGATGATCCCGGCGTTGTGTGTCTCGGCCAGCGACGGCTTCCTGTGCCTGGCTCTTCGACCCATGGTCGTGAAGCTACCATCAAGAATGAGGTGTCATCAACCGGGCGCATCGGCGGCGGCGCCGGCAAACAAATGTTCCAGCGCCACTCGACCGCGACCCGCTCTTCACCCTATTATTGCCCACCTCATCTACAGCGTAACTCGTGTGCCGGCGGTGACCGCCGGCGTGCCAACCATCTCATCCCGGGAGGAATCATGGAACAGGTCTCCCTTCTATCCTTGTGGCTGCCGGTCCTCGTCTCGGCGGTCGTCGTCTTCTTCGCCGGGTTCATCGCCTGGACTGTTCTGCCGCACCATCGCTCGGACTGGGTGCCGGTACCGAACGAAGACCCACTGCTGAACGCGATCCGCGGTATGGGTCTGGGGCGCGGCCAGTACGTCTTCCCGCACGCGATGACGCCCGAGGGCCAAAAGGCGGAGGGCGCGAAGGAGAAGGTGAAGGAAGGGCCAGTCGGCTCGTTGGTCATCTGGGACGCGCCGAACATGGGAAGGAGCATGGTTCAGTACTTCGTGTTCTGCCTGGGCGTGTCCTTCATGGTGGGCTACGTCGGATATGCTACGATGCCTGCGGGTGTCGAGTATCTGGGCGTCTTCCGCGTTCTGGGAACGGTGGCGTTCATGGCCTACGCTGCGGCGGAGATTCCTCCGGCCATCTGGTTCGGTCACACGTGGAGCAGTGTCTGGAAGAGCGTCGTCGACGGACTGGTTTTCGCGCTGCTGACGGGCGGCGTGTTCGGCTGGTTGTGGCCTTGAGCGGAATGAAGGGCTCGCGGAGTCGAGCCGCGTGGACCGCTCGCTCCGGCCTCCCCGGCGCTCAGCTGCGCGGAGCGCCGGGTCGCTAAAACCAGCTCCGCTCGTCGGTCCACCCGCCCCGACCCCTCACCTCCAGACCACCGAATGTCGCATCCATGGCGGATCGGGGGGTCGGGCGCTACCATAGGTGCGCTCCCGACCATACTACGATTCCACATCCAGGGTACTCGGAGGGACAGTCATGGGAATCCCGCGTGCTGTTCGTTTCTCTCTCGACCTCATGTTGCTCGCGGCGCTGGCGTTCTTGGGTACGAACGTCGCGCAGGCCCAGACCTACGACGAGAGCCTGTACGACGCTCTCGAATGGCGGTCGATTGGTCCGTTCCGCGGCGGCCGCTCCGTGGCAGTGGCCGGTGCGTCGAGTCAGCCCAACGTCTACTACATGGGCGCCACAGGTGGCGGCGTTTGGAAGACGGTGGACGGCGGAATGACTTGGCTGCCCGTCTCCGATGAGTACCTGGGCGCCGGCTCCGTCGGCGGCATCGCGGTCGCGCCCAGTGACCCCAACGTGGTCTACGTGGGGACCGGCGAAACGTGTATCCGTGGCAACACGTCACCGGGCGACGGAATGTACCGATCGCAGGACGCCGGAAAGACTTGGACGCGTATTGGCCTCGAGGACGGCGGCCAGATCGGCGAGGTCCGTGTGCACCCGACCGACCCTGACCTGGTCTACGCCGGCGTGTTCGGCCATGCGTTCGGACCTAACGAAACGCGCGGGGTCTATCGGTCGAAGGACGGTGGCACCACCTGGGAGCGCGTGCTGTACAGGGACGAGAACAGCGGTGCCATCGACATCGTGCTCGATCCCAACAACCCGCGGGTGATCTATGCGGCGTTGTGGCAGGCGCGGCGCGTGGCCTGGGGTATGGAGTCCGGTGGCCCCGGCAGCGGACTGTTCAAGTCCACCGACGCCGGCGATACCTGGACCGAGATCAGCCGCAACAGCGGATTGCCGAAAGGCACTCTAGGCAAGATCGGCGTCACGGTATCGCCGGTGAACTCCGATCGCGTGTGGGCAATCGTCGAGGCCGACGACGGCGGCGTCTTCAGGTCCGACGATGCCGGTGAGACATGGAGCAGGGTCAACGAGGACCGCAGCCTGCGGCAGCGGGCCTGGTACTACACCCACATCTACGCCGACCCACAGAACGAGAACACCGTCTACGTGTTGAACGTCCGCTTTTGGAAATCGACCGACGGCGGCCGGACTTTCGAGTCGATGGGCACGCCGCACGGCGACAACCACGACATGTGGATCGATCCGAACAATGCGCTACGCATGGTCGAGGCCAACGATGGCGGCGCCAACGTCAGTTACAACGGTGGCGTAACCTGGACGCGGCAGGACAACCAGCCCACCGCACAGTTCTATCACGTTACCACTACTGAGCACTTCCCCTACCACGTCTGCGGCGCGCAGCAGGACAATTCGACGATGTGCATCGCCAGTCGCACCAGCGGCTTCGGGATCACCGATCAGGACTGGTACAGGGTCGCCGGCGGCGAGAGCGGTTACATCGCGGTGCGCCCGGACAACCCCGACATCTCGTACGGCGGCAGCTATGGCGGTCACCTGACGCGCTTTGACCGCAGCACCGGCCAGAACCGGAACATCCATGCCTGGCCGGACAACCCGATGGGATGGGGCGCTGCGGATCTGACGTACCGCTTCCAGTGGACGTATCCCATCGTCCTCTCTCCGTTTGATCCGGACGAGATCTATATCGCGGCCAACGTCGTCTTCCGCTCTCGCGACGAGGGGAGTAGCTGGGATGTGATCAGCCCCGACCTGACGCGCAACGACAAGAGCAAACAGATCTCATCTGGCGGCGTCATCACCAAGGACAACACCAGCGTCGAGTACTACAACACGATCTTCACGCTTGTGCCGTCCGCACACGACCGCAACACGATTTGGGCGGGCAGCGACGACGGCCTGATCCACATTACTCGCGATGGCGGAGCCAACTGGGAGGACATCACTCCCGGCGACATGCCGGAGTGGGGGTTGGTGAGCATCATAGACGAGTCGGCGCACCAGCCCGGCGTCGCCTACGCCGCTGTCAACCGCTACAAGTTCGACGACTTCGCACCTTACATATTCAAGACCGATGACTACGGTCGGAGTTGGAAAGAGATCGTGCGCGGCATCCCCGAGGGTCATTTCATCCGCGCGCTACGCGAGGACCCGGTGCGACGAGGCTTGCTCTACGCCGGCGGCGAGTTCGGCGTCTATGTATCGTTCGACGATGGCGAGCGCTGGAGCTCGCTGCAGTTGAACCTGCCGGTCACGCCGATCCGTGACATGGCCGTCACGAACAACGATCTGGTACTCGGCACGCACGGCCGTTCGTTCTGGATCCTCGACGACCTGACGCCGCTTCACCAGTTGAACGCCGAGGTAGCGGCCGCCGACGCCCACCTGTTCGGACCGCGAGATGTGTACCGCATGGGCGGCTTCGGCGGCTTCGGCGGATTCATCTCCGGCGTGGGCGCCAACCCGCCCAACGGCGCTGTCGTCTACTACTACTTGAAGGATGAACCAGAGGACGTGGTGAAGCTCGAGTTCCTCGAGGCGGACGGGACTCTTATCAAAGAGTTCACCAGTACGCCCGAGCGCGGCCGCGACGAAGGGGATGTCGCCAAAGAGGCAGGGATGAACCGCTTCGTTTGGAACCTCCGCTATCCCGATGCCAGTCGCTTCCCCGGGATGATCATGTGGGCCGGCGGCACCGCGGGCCCGCGCGCCGTGCCGGGCTCGTACCAGGTACGGCTCACGGTCGGCGAGCAGACATACACCCAGCCTTTCCAGCTGCTGAAGGATCCGCGCCTCGAGGTGACGCAGGAAGATCTCCGGGCGCAGTTCGACTTCCTGGTCCGCATCCGTGACCGGGTCAGCGAGGCCAATGATGCGGTTGTGCAGATCCGTGACATCCGTGGCCAGATCGAAGGCGCCGTCAAGCGAGCCGCGGACCAGGAATACGAAGAGGAGATCTCGGCCAAGGCGAAGGAGATCGAGACGGCCCTTTCCGAGATCGAGAACGAGATCTATCAGACCAAGAACCGCAGCCGCCAGGACCCGCTCAACTATCCAATCAGGCTGAACAACAAGATCGCCGCGCTCACCGGCGTCGTCGGCAGCGCCGATGCCGGGCCGACCCAGCAGTCGTACGACGTGTACGATGAGCTATCGGCACAGCTCCAGGTGCAGCTCGACCGCCTGGAAGTAGTGATTACTACAGAAATTCCGGCCTTTAATGACCTTGTGGCGGGCCATGACGTGCCGGCGGTGATAGTTAAGCAGTAGGCTATCTGTCGGTGCGGTGGTGCGGTGGTGCGGTGGTGCGGTAGGCCCCGATACCACTCACCACCGCACCACTGACCACCATACCACAACCCGCCCTTGCCGCGCCGCGCGCCCATGCGTAACGTCCGCGTTGCAGCGGTGCTTGCGAAACCCCGCCAGACTTGGAAATGTGTACGGATTCGGGCGAAGACAAGGCGCGAATCCTGTCTGATGACGTGCTAAACGAGGGCGATCCGAGGGAATTGGGGACCGATCCGAACAAGACACCACCGCCGGACCTGAGCAAGGATTCCGGCGACGAGCTGGAGGAACTGCTCCGCCAGGATCTCGCACCGGATCTGCAGTTGGTCCGGCGGCTGGGTCGCGGCTCAATGTGTAACGTCTACCTTGCGCGCGAGGAAGCCCTCAAGCGACTGGTCGCCGTCAAGGTCCTATCGCCGAAGCTCGGCCGCGACAGCCAGGCCCGGGCCCGCTTCGAGCGGGAGGCCCAATCGTCCGCGGCCCTCTCACACCCCAACATCGTCGCCGTCTATCGGGTAGGCCGCCTGTCCAACGATCTGCCCTACATGGTCATGCAGTACGTCAAAGGGACGACCATGGCGAATCGGCTGCGGGCGCAGGGGACGCTGACTGCCGATGAAGCGCGCCGCGTAATCGGCGAAGTCGCTTCCGCCATCGCCGCCGCACACAAGCAAGGGATCGTCCACCGCGACATCCGGCCCGACAACGTGCTGTTCGAGGAGGATTCGGGCCGCTCGCTGCTCAGCGACTTCGGGATCGCCGCCATACTCGCCCGCGGCGAAAGCAGCCAGCCGACTCGCATCACCAGGACGGGCGAGCTGGTGGGCGACCCCAGCTACATGAGCCCGGAACAGCTGATCGGTGGGGAAGTCACCGAACGTAGCGATGTCTATGCGCTCGGCCTGCTGGGCTTCGAGCTGCTGACCGGCCGTAGCCCCTACGAGGCGAGCTCGAAGCGCGAGATGTTCACCGCCCACGTCCACCAGGAACCGAAGAAGCTGACGGAGCTCCGCGACGACGTGGACGTCGAGCTGGAGAAGGTGGTGGACAGCTGCCTGAACAAGGAACCGGAGAATCGACCCAACGCCTCCGATGTGCAGAAGCGGCTGAGCGGACTCAGTTCGGGCGACATGACGCCGATACCAGCGCTGGCGTCGATGCCGACCTGCCGCAGATCATGCTGGTGTACGGTGCCATCGCCTGGGGCGTGCTCGAGGTCTCGTCCCAATTGGTCGACATGGAAGTCGTGTCCAACGTAGTCTACAGGATGGCGTGGGTCGCCGTGCTCACGGGGCTGCCCGCCGTCTTCATCGGCGCCTGGTTCCACGGCAAGAAGGGCCGTCAGGAATTCCAGCCGATCGAGTACTGGCTGTTCGGCGGCCTGGCCGTGATCTGGCTGGTGGTGAGCTCTCTCATCCTCATCGGCTGGGGGCGCTGAGGTTCTCCTCAGTCGCGGTCCTGCGTAGCACGATCAATCGCCCACCTCGCCTTTCGGTGTAGCCCCAGCTCTTTCAACGCACGCAACTGAACCGATCGTAGCCTTTGGTCTGACCACCAGGAATCGGCACGCTTCAGGTTCTCCTCGAACAGTTCGACCAGCGGGCCACCGTCTGGATGTCGGCGAACAAAAGCGAGTTGCGACTTAATGCAGAGCCGCTCGACGCGTGGCCGCATCTCCTCATCGAAACTGATGCCGGCACGCGCCACCCGCGCGTGCGCGCCTTCGTGAACGATGAGAGCGGCCACGTAGGCGTCTGAGACCTCTTCGTCGCCGACGAAAGAGTCCCTCAGCATGCAGAGGCGAAGCTCCTCGATCCACTGTCCGCGGGCGTAGTTGGGTATGGGGCCGACCCAGATACGCTGCACGTCCCTTCTGATGTGCGCGTAGCGGGCAGGCGTGCTCTCGGCGATCGCTTTCAGCGCCCGATCGACCTTGTCGAGTGAGGCGTCGACTTCGTGAGTGCCGACGGGCGACGACGCGACCGTGATTCCGTGCATGCGTCGTTTGGGAGAGAGTGCGAAGACGAGAGAATAGAACCAATGACCGAGCTTCCAGTAGCGGGGCTCGAGTTCACCGTCAGGCGGCCGCTTCGCTTTGGCCGTCAAAGATCGGTCATTCACCTTTGACATTGAGAAGTGCGCAGAGTTGCCGGTACGCGGACGGGTTCCCCGCAACAAACGCCCCGTGCTTGACGATGTCTTCGCTCCCCGCCAGATCGGTGATGATTCCGCCCGCCTCGCGCAGGATCAGCCCACCGGCCGCCACGTCCCACGGCGCCAGGTGCAGCTCCCAGAATCCGTCAAGCCGGCCGCAGGCCAGGTCGCAGAGATCGATGGCGGCGGAACCGGTGCGCCGAATGCCGCTGGTCCTGGGCAGGATCTCGCGGAACTGCGACAGGTAGTCGTCCAGTAACTCTAACTTCTTGAACGGAAACCCGGTGCCGATGAGCGCCAGCTTCAGCTCGGACACGTCCGATACCGATATGGGGTGTCCGTCCATCTTCGCGCCGTCACCCCGCATTGCCTCGAAGCGTTCCCAGCGACCCGAGTTCATGACGACGGCGGCGGCTAGCCCGTCACGATCGATGGCGGCTATCGCGACCGAGTGGTACGGATAGGAGTGCAGGTAGTTCGTGGTACCGTCCAGCGGGTCGATATACCAGGTGACCTCCGCCTCGTCTGGCGCTGGACCGCCCCAATCCTTTTCTTCCGCCGCGATCGCGTGGTCGGGGAACGCGGCGCGGACCTCGGCCACAACCGCTTCTTCGGCGGCGCGGTCGACGTCGCTCACCCAATCAGCGTGCCCTTTTTCGGTCCAGGCGGCCGGGTCCAGGGTGTCGGCACGCCGCCGGTGGATGTCGGCGGCCGTATCGGCGGCGTTTCGCGCAGCGTGTAGCAGGTCTTCTAAAGAGTTCATAGCTTGATTAGGTCATTGTCGTTCGGTAACTTAAGCGGCCGTTCGCCTGGCGACTAGCCGGGAATGGCGTCTGATCCAACGAAGACGGCACATCAATCGAACAACTATGGCGGGTAGCAAGAAACGAGTTTTCAGCGGGATCCAGCCCTCCGGCGAGCTGCACATCGGGAACTACCTTGGGGCGGTGAAGAACTGGGTCGAGCTGCAGCAGAAGTACGAAGCGTTCTTCTGCATCGTCGATCTTCATGCCATCACGCAGCCGTACGAATCGGAGGAGCTGCCGCAGCGCGTCTTCGACATGGCGCTGACACTTATTGCGGCGGGTCTCGACCCGGAGAAGTGCACCATCTTCGTGCAGTCGCACGTGCCCGAGCACACCGAGCTGCAGTGGCTCTTCAATACGGTCACGCCGATCGGCGAGCTGGAGCGGATGACGCAGTACAAGGACAAGTCATCACGCCAGGAGTCGGTGTTGGCCGGGCTGCTCAACTATCCGATACTGCAGGCGGCGGACATCCTTCTTTACCTGGCGGAGTTCGTGCCGGTGGGCGAGGACCAGGTGCAGCATGTAGAGCTGACGCGAGAGATCGCTCGCAAGTGGAACGCCCGCTACGGACAGTATTTTCCCGAGCCCGACGCACTGGTCGGCAAAGTGCGGCGCGTGTTGGGTCTGGACGGGCAGGCCAAGATGTCGAAGTCGTTGGGCAACACCATCGGGCTCCTCGAGACGGACGACGAGATCTGGTCGAAGGTCCGGGTGGCGCTCACCGATCCTGCGCGCAAGCGACGTGAGGATCCTGGCAACCCGAATGTCTGCAACGTCTTCAGTTTGCACGGCCACTTTTCCAGCGAGTCGGACGTGGCGTGGGCGGACGAGGGCTGCCGCACTGCGGGGATCGGCTGCGTCGAGTGCAAGCGACGGCTGGCCGACAACGTCATCGCCGAGTTGCAGCCGATTCGCGAGCGCGCCGCGGAGCTCAAGGAGAAGCCGGAGCACGTCGTCGAAGTGCTGGCGGCGGGCGCAGAGCATTGCCGGGAGATCGCATCGGGGACAATGAAGGAAGTGCGGCAAAGGATGGGATTGGCTGTTTAGATGGGAATTCTCGAATAGGACTCGGGGAATCGGGGAATCGGGGAATTCGGGAGCCGCGAAGGAGCGCCCTCGGACTTCCCTAACTCCCCGAATCCCCGATTCCCCGAGTCCTATTCGAGAACTCCCATAGGAATAAAGGTGCGGTCATGGAATGGCTCGATCCACAGTTCTTGCAGACATTGCAGCTCGATCTGCTTGGTCGCCTAACCCTGGCAGCGGTGCTGGGCGGCGTGATCGGACTGGAGCGAGAGTTCCACGGCAAGCCCGCCGGCCTCAGGACCAACATCTTGATCTGCGTGGGCGCGGCGTTGCTGATGGACATCTCGAGGACTGTTGCGGCGGCCGCCGTCGTCGGCCCGGCTGACCCGGGTCGTATCGCCGCGCAGGTCGTGTCGGGCATCGGCTTCATAGGCGCAGGCACGATTCTCGTCGAGCGCGGCAGCATTGTGGGGCTGACGACCGCGGCGACGCTGTGGGTGGTTGCGGCGATCGGGCTGGCCG
>JBDHHX010000152.1:0-8356 GCA_039589155.1 Gemmatimonadota bacterium
GATGAAGATCGGCGGCGGTTTGATCTTTTGGGCGGCAATCACTGCCCTGTTCGTGCAGTGGTACGCGGCGGAAGGTGGCGAGGGCGAGGCTACGGCCTAGCTAGTAGGCGATCTCGCCCATCCCGTGCGGGACCACGTGGAACAGGATGATCAGGCCCACGATGACGAAGACGGCCAGGATCAGCGGTGCGACGAAGACAGCGCTGAAGATGGGACTGTCAAAGCGCAGGTGCATGAAGAACATGACGACCAGCGCGAACTTCCCCGTAGAAAGCACCAACAGCAACGGCACCAGCACTCCGCGGAGTGCCGGGATATAGAACACGGCGACCTCGGCCGCGGTGATCACCGTCAGGATGACCCCGATCATGACATAGAACCGCCATTTCGGGTGCCCGGCCGTGGTGTCCTCCGAGTGAGTCACGCCCATCGTGATTGGCTCCGTCAGGGAATCAGGTAAACGAGTGTAAAGATCGCGATCCAGACCACGTCAACGAAGTGCCAGTACAGCCCGGCGATTTCCACCTTGAGCGCGTCTTGCTTGCCGATCTTCCCGCGCAGTGTGAGCACCCACAGTGTGAGCAGCCACAGCACGCCAACCGAGACGTGGGCTCCGTGGAAGCCGGTCAGCACGAAGAAGGCAGATCCGAAGATGTTCGTCTTGATCGTCAGCCCTTCGTGTACGAAATGAGTGAACTCGTACGCCTGGAAGCCGAGGAAGATCATGCCGAACACAGCGGTCGCCGCGAGCCACGTGAGTGCGCCCGCCCTGCTGCCTCGTTGAACGGCGTTCAGCGCCAACACCATAGCCAGCGAGCTGGTGAGCAACACGAACGTGCTCATGCTGGTCAGCGGGATGTTGAGGATCTCGTGGGGATAGGGCCCGGTGACCGACGCTGACTTGTAGACCATGTAGGTCGAGATCAAGCTGCCGAAGAACAGCGTCTCGGATCCTATGAAGGTCCAGAAGCCCAGCTTGACGTTGTCGAGCCCGGTCGCGGTTGGCGGGTGGTGCGCGGTCGCCATGTCTATCCCTCACCTCGGAAGGCGGGCTGGAATATCCAGCTGTACACGAATACGGCGGTGAGGGCCAACCCGATGAGCGGCGCCCACCAGACCCGGGTCATCACGAGGATCCAGGTCAGGCTTACCCCGAGGGCGGTGAGGAACGGGAAGATCGATGGCGACGGCATCACCGGCTCCTCGGCCGGCGCACGCTGCGTGGGTGCGGCGCCCTGCGTCCACAGGGGCTCGCGACTCTTTACCACGGGGATCTCGGCGAAGTTGTAATGGGGCGGCGGCGATGAAGTCGACCACTCGAGGGTCGGGGCCTCCCATGGATTGGCGCCGGCCGGCGCGCCCTTGAACGAGCTCCGCACCAGGTTCACGATGAACAGCAAGCTGCTGAACCCGAAGATGAAGGCGCCGATGGTGGAAGCCATGTTGTATCCGCTGACGCCCAGCTCGGCCGGGTAAGTGAAGACGCGGCGCGGCATGCCGAACAACCCGGCGAAGTGCATCGGGAAGAAGGTGAGATTGAAACCGATGATAAAGGTCCAGAAGTGCCACTTCCCGATCGTCTCGCTCATCAGGCGGCCGGTCATCTTGGGGAACCAGTAGTAGAAACCGGCGAACAGTCCGACCATGGCACCGCCGACGATCGTGTAGTGGAAGTGAGCGACGACGAAGTAAGAGTCGTGCTGCTGCAGATCGATGGGCGCCGAGGCGTGCATTATGCCGGAGAGACCGCCGACCGTGAAGATGGCCACCAACCCGACGCCGAACAGCATGGTCGTCGTGAAGCGCAGCGAGCCGCCCCACATCGTCGCTATCCAGTTGAAAATCTTCACCCCGGTGGGGATCGCGATGATCATCGTGCTGGCGACGAAGAACGAGTCGGCGATCGCCCCCAGACCCGAGGTGAACATGTGATGACTCCAGACGCCCCAGCCTATGAAGCCGATCAGGATCCCCGCGTAGACCACGACCGGGTACCCGAACAACGGCTTGCGCGAAAACGTGGGGATGACCTCCGAGATGATCCCGAACGACGGTAAGATCAGGATGTAGACCTCGGGGTGGCCGAAGATCCAGAACAGGTGCTGCCAGAGGATCGGGTCGCCGCCGGCCGACGGCACGAAGAAGTTCGTGGCGAAGAAGCGATCGGCGGCCAGGAAGATGAGTGCAACCGCAATCACCGGGATCGCCGTCGCCAGGATCCAGCTGGTGACGAAGGTCATCCAGGTGAATAGCGGCAGCCTCATCAGCGTCATGCCCGGGGCGCGGAGATTGATGATCGTGGTTATGAAGTTGATCGCGCCGATCAACGAGCTGACACCTACGATCGACAGCCCGATCACCCAAAAATCCGTGTTGAGCCCGGGCGAGTACTGGGTCGAGGTCAGGTTGGCGTAGGCGACCCAGCTGGCGTTCGGCGCCGCGCCGAACAGGAAGCTGGAGTTGAGGTAGAGGCCGCCGAACAGGAAGACCCAGAAGGAGAGCGCGTTCAGTCGCGGGAAGGCGACGTCGCGCGCACCGATCTGCAGCGGGACGATGTAGTTGAAGAAGGCGACAGCCATCGGCATGGCCACCAGGAAGATCATGGTGGTGCCATGCATGGTGAACAGCTGGTTGAAAGTCTCCGCATCGACGAAATCGTTCTCCGGCACGGCCAGCTGGATGCGCATCAGCAGCGCCTCGATGCCGCCGATGAGCAGGAAGAACATCGCCGCGGTACCGTACATGAGACCGATCCGCTTGTGATCGACCGTCGTTATCCAGCTCCAGATCGTTGCGCCGATTCCACGCGGATCGGTATAGAGAGCGGCCGCTCCGTGTGCGGCGTCTCCACCACCCGTGTGCGCTCCCGCGCTAGCCGTCGTCTCGGTCATTCAGCCGTTCCAATCTTCACTCGATGCCGGACAGGTAGGCGGCTATCGCCTCCACTTGCTCCGGGCTCAGTGCGGTGGCCGGGAAGCCGCCGCCGCCTTCCGTCACGCCCGGCATCCTGGCCCCCGGCTTGATCCGTGCGGGGTCGTTGATCCACTCGACCAGGTTGGCGGTCGTGTTCTCCAGCAGCCCGGCGGCTATCGTCATCCGGCTCTCCAGCCGCGTCAGGCTCGGACCCAGCGCGCCGCGGGCGTTGGTTCCGGCGATGGCGTGACAGGCGATGCAGGTGCTTGTCATGAAGGCGTCGCGCCCCCGCGCCGCCAGGCTGCCGGAATCGGGTTCGACCGCCGACGCCATGCTCTGGGCCCAGTCCTGGAATTCGGACTCGCTGACCACGACGGCCCGAATCCCCATGAGCGTGTGCGACGCGCCGCAGAACTCGGCGCACTGGCCCTGGTAAACTCCCGGCTCGTCCACTGTAAACGTCAGCCGGTTGATCGACGACGTGCCGTCGGGCTCCCGCACCAGCGGGTTCACGTCACGCTTTCCACCGAAGCGCGGAATCCAGAACGAGTGAATCACATCCGCCGACCACATCCTCAGGTCCACCTGGCGGCCGACCGGCAGGTGCAACTCGTTGGCCGTCACGATCTCCTGCTCGGGGTAGCGGAACTCCCACCACCACTGGTGGCCGATGACCTCGACGACGAGGGCGTCGGGGCCGGCCTGCGCCTGCGTGCGAAAGACGGTTCGAATCGTCGGGATGGTGATGAGGACTACGATGACGGCTGCGCCGGCCGTCCAGCCGATCTCGAGACCCAGGTGGCCCCTCGTCTTCTTCGGCTCCGGACCGCCCTCGCGCTCGCGGAAGCGAACCAAAACGTAGGCGAGCACGGTCCAGACCACGGCCAGGATCAACATCGTCCACCAGAAGACCGTCAGATAGAGGTCCTGGATGGCCGGGCCAAAGTCGCGCGTGGCCGGATCGATGGTGCTCTGGGGATGATCCTGGCCGCAGCCGGCCAAAACCAGACCGATGAGCACGACGAAAATATTAATCAGGTTGAGAAAACGCTGGCCGTGCCGGCTCAACCTCTCAGCGCCACTGATCACGATTTCCTCTTATGGTATTGGGCACCCATTTTGGCTGGCCCAACGATATCGATTCTGCAACGACGGTCAACCGGTGGTCGCCGCCGGCGCTATCACTCTTCTTCCGGCGTCTCCGGGGCTCTCTCGAACCTCCGCTCCCCATCCCCACGGTAGCGGTAGCGAAAGCTGACGCAGCCGGGTCGACCGGCGGGGCAGTAGTAGCTGACGAAGCGGAGGACTGCGTAGTACCCGTCCGCCGTGCGGATGCCGTAGGTGCGGTTCGCCGGCTCCAGCAGGTGAGAGGTCCAGCTGTAGTCGTACCAATCCTCCAGCCGGCGATTGCGCGGCGTGTCACCGCGCTGTTCGTCTCCAAGGTAGTCGGCGGCCGGCAACGTGAGAGGCCCATCGATGTCGACGTCACCGAGGTCGGCGACGCCGGCCCGGCCCAGCGGATTGGACTCGCCGCCGTTGCTGATGATGCGGTGGCGTTGAAACGCGATATCCCAGTCCAACGAGCGCCGCGAGCCGACCTCCACCACCGAACCGCGGGAGAAGTCGAAGAAGATCCAAGCGTCGTGCGCGGTCGCGTCCACCGTGACCAGCCGGGGCCCGACCTGGCCATCGCCCACCTCCTGCGGCTCGGGCGCCGTCGGCACGAACCCCTCGACGCTGGGCCGCCTGAGACTACTCGTCACGACCCCCGCGATCAGCGCTAAAAAGATGACCGCGACGGTGGAGAGGACTACCGTGGATGGCTTCATCCCGCTCTTGCTTCTGCTCGTGATCGTAATCGTGATCGTGATCGTAATCGTACTGCGGCAGCATGAGCGCGAGCAAGATCACGATTACGATCACGATCACGAGCAAGAGCAGGAGTTGAGTAGGGCACTTGCTTGGGTTGGCGGTAGGCGATAGGTATCGTGCTCTATGTTTCGGAGTCATGTAATATCCTGGAATCTTACTAAGAAGTGCAATCTGCGCTGCGAGCATTGTTACATCAGCGCCGGGCGTATCACCAAAGCCGAGGCCAGCGGCGAGCTGTCGACGGAGGAGTGCCTTCAGGTTGTCGACCAGATATGTGAGGTGAACGCCGAGGCGCTGCTGATCCTCACCGGAGGCGAGCCGCTACTAAGAAAGGACGTGTTCGAGATCGCGACCTACGCGGGCTCGAAAGGTCTTTGGGTCGTGGTGGGGACGAACGGTGTGCTGATCGATGAAGATCTGTGCGCGCGGATCATAGGAGCCGGTATCAAGGGAGTCGCGCTGTCGCTCGACTCGCTGGACGCTGCGACGCACGATCTCTTCCGCGGCGTGGAGGGCGCCTGGGACAACACGGTGAACGGCTCGCGGGTGCTGAAGGAAGCGGGGCTGCCGTTCATCATCCAGACGACAGTCGGAGCACACAACCGCGAGTCGATACTCGAGATCGCGCGTTTCGCCTACGAGCTGGGCGCCAGAGTATTCAATCTGTACTTCCTCGTACCGACCGGTCGCGGGGCCTACACCAGCGACATCACGGCGACGGAGTACGAAGAGACGCTGGGCCGCCTGGCCGAGATTCAGGCGGAGTTCGCCGGATCGATGCTGGTCAACTCGAAGTGCGCACCCCATTACCAGCGCCTGTTGTACGAGCGCGATGCGGAATCTCCGTTCCTCAAGTCCTTTGCCGGCGGCGCGGGTGGCTGTCCGGCTGGCACTCACTACCTGGGTATCAGGCCCAACGGTGACATGACGCCGTGCCCGTACCTCCCGGTCTACGGCGGCAACCTGCGCGAACTGACGTTCAGGGAGATTTGGGAAGAGTCGCCGGTATTCAGGCGCATCCGTGAGCGCGACGCGCTGGGCGGCCGCTGCGGCGCCTGCGAGTTCAGCGAGGTTTGCGGCGGCTGCCGTGCCCGCGCCTTCGGGTCGACGGGCGACTTCATGGCCGAGGATCCGTGGTGCGTTTACGAGCCCGGTGCTCACGACTTCGTAAAGGTGAGCTTCGAAGGAAAGACGACATACGGTCTCGAGGTCGAAGCCGAGCTGCCGTGGACGCCCGAGGCGCGGGAACGGCTGGACAAGGTGCCATCCTTCGTGCGCGGTATGCTGGCCCAGCGGATCGAGTCATACGCGGCCGAGCAAGGCTACTCGGAAGTAACCGTCGAGGTTATGCAGGAAGTGCGTGAACGGGTTGTCGGTGGGCGGGTTGGCAATGTGCCGGAGTTTGTGCGGAAGATGCTCGACCAGTGAGTACTGATTCAACAGCCAACAGCCGACAGCCATCGCTCGACGTTCAAGTTGTATCGGCGCTGCGCGCCTCCATCGATCAACGTCCGACTCTCGACATCCGGTGAACGTCGGACGTCGGAAGTCGGACGTCGGCAGTTGAGAAACAGTTGAACGTCGATCGTCGGCTGTCGGCTGTTGGCTGTTGAATCCAACCCAACTTGACATAGCCTAAACCCTATCCTAGCGTGCTCCGTCATGGATAGCCCCAGCCATATTAGAGTACTGAAGTACCATCAAGCCGCGGTCTTCTACTTCGGCTACGGCATCTTCTACCTCTCCCGGATCATCGCCCTCGGGCTACGCAGCGACTGGAACATGCACGGCTATCCGCGCATCCTCGCGTGGATCATGATACCGGTCGGCCTGCTGATCACCATCGCGTTCCCCTTCTTCATCTGGCGACAGGTGCGCTGGTTCACCGTCGCGTTGGCGATTGTCGTTTTCATCCGGTCGGTCTACCTGTTTGCCCAGCCGAACACGGATTTCTTCATGGGTCCGTTCCTCGTCTCGGCGGCGGCCGCCTGGATGCTCGCCCGAGCCGCCTGGGATCTCTGAGGCCGTGAGCATCATTCGTGGTTACTCGCAGTTGCCGGAAGACACGGCATCGGATATCGGTGGCCAGCTCGCCCGTCGAATGGAGCGGCTGCGAAAACGACTGGCGAAGGTGCGTCACACGGTGGCGATCGTCAGCGGCAAGGGCGGAGTGGGCAAGAGCGCGATCGCGGCTAACCTGGCAGTGCGGCTGGCCAGTGAGGGGCTCGCGGTGGGCGTGCTTGACGCGGACCTGAACGGACCGTCGGCGGCGCGGTTGCTGGGCGTGCGTGGAGCGGTGCTACAGGTGAGCGATGATCAAGTCGAGCCGGCGACCGGTGCAGCGGGCGTGAAGGTCATGTCGATGGACCTCCTGCTGGCGAGCGAGGAGTCGCCGGTCGCGTGGTCGGGTCCAAAGTCGGAGAGCTTTCTTTGGCGCGGCACGCTGGAGGCGAACGCGCTGCGGGAGTTCCTGGCGGACACCGCCTGGGGCGAACTCGATTATCTCGTCATCGATGTCGCGCCGGGTGCCGATCGAATCGCACCGGTCCACGATTTGATCCCGGACTTGGGCGGAGCGGTCGTTATCACGATTCCCAGTTCGCTCTCCCGCGCCATCGTTTCGAAGTCGGTGACGATGCTAGGTGACCGGAGCATCGATGCGATTGGTTACGTCGTGAACATGGCGGGCTACCTGTGTCCTGATTGCGGGGGTCGGCGACCACTTTTCAAAGCTGACCAGATCGCGTTCGATGGCATCGCGCGCCTCGCCGAACTACCGTTCGACCCCGAATTCGGTGCCGCCACCGATGCGGGCCGGCCCGGCGTACTCGAGTGGCCAGATTCGCTTGCCGCCCAGGCGATCGCCGAGGTCGCCGGTCGCGTGAGAATGCACATGGAGGGCTGAGAGATGAAATTCCTCTGCGTCGATTGCGATGCGCAGATGTCATCTGTGGACGCCTCGTCGCCAGGCGACGGAACTCTGGCGATGGTCTTCCACTGCCCAAGCTGTGATCGACGGATCGCCATGCTTACCAACCCCATGGAGACGCAGATGGTGAATAGCCTTTGTGTCGATGTCGGCGAGCGAACCGGCGAGCCACAGCAACCGTTCCGGTCGATCCAGAAGCATCTCGAGACGGGACCGGAGCCCGGCGCTGACGATGTGGCGACACCGGTTTGGAGCGCGGCGGCGGAGCAGCGCCTCGCCAGAATCCCGGGCTTCGTCCGCGGGATGGTGCGAAGACTCTACGCCGGTTGGGCCGCGGCGCGCGGGATTGAGGAGATCACCACCGAGCATATGGACGAGGCGAAGGCCGAATTGGGATTGGAGGAGATGTGAGCGAGGCGGCGCCCACGCGCGAGAGAAGGCTGTCGGTGCGGCACCAGTTAACGGTGGAACTGGACCTCGATCTCTGCGCCGGTTTCGGAGATTGCGTCCGCGAGGCACCGGAGGCTTTCGTCCTGAACGACGATAACGTGGCTGAAATCACGGTCCCGGACGCAGCCGGGCGGGATTCGCTTGTGCTGGCCGCGGAGGCCTGTCCGGTGAGCGCGATCCTCCTGTTTGGAG
>JBDHHX010000153.1:0-9515 GCA_039589155.1 Gemmatimonadota bacterium
TACAACGTGGTCGGCAGGTTCGACATCAAGGCCATCCAGCGACTGCCAGCCTGGCTCGAGACGAAGAGCGCGTTCTCGGTGCCCAGGAAGAGGAGGACGGGGGTCGCGGGATGTTCGACGATGACGTTCACCGATCCCTCGGCCGGCAGCCCGGCTGAAAGGCTCTGCCAGCTCTGACCGAAGTCATCCGTCCGGACGACGTATGGCGCGAAGTCTCCATCGCGGTGGGCGTCGAACGTCGCATAGGCGACGCTCCGTCCGTTGGCCGACGCGATGACACGGCTCACGTAGGTCCCGTCGGGTACGTCGCTAATGTTTCGCGACACCTCGGTCCAGCTCGCGCCACCGTCCTGGGAGACCTGGAGGTTGCCGTCATCGCTCCCCACCCAGAGCACGCCGGCGTCCAGCGGCGACTCTGCGATCGTGGTGATCTCGCCGAACCACGACGTCCCATCGTTTTTGGAGAGCATCGCTTCCGAGCCCAGCACGCCCATCAGCGTCAGGCTGTCGCGGTCGATATTCCGAGTCAGGTCTTCGGTCCGCTCCCAGCTACCGCCGCGGTCGCGGGAGATGAACAGGCGGTTGCCGCCGAAGTAGACCACGTTGGGGTCGTGGCGGGAAACGAGGCTGGGCGTCACCCAGTCGAACCGGTACGACGGCTCGCCGTCCGGCGGGTAGGGCCGGATATCGAGGAGGTCACCGGTCTCGGGATCGAGGCGGACCAGGCCGCCGTTCTGGGAGTTGCCGTAGACATAGCGATGGTCGCTGGGGTCCGGCTGGTGGTACATGCCATCGCCGAATCCGATCTGCCGCCAGTCGTCGTTGATGATTCCTATATAGTGCCGAGTACGGCTGGGCCCCATCCAGGAGTGGTTGTCCTGCATGCCGCCGTAGATGAAGTACGGATCGCGCATGTCGACGCCGATGGCGTAGAACTGACCGATCGGCAGATTGTTGATCCGTATGTGCGTCGCGCCGCGATCCCACGACTCGTGCAGGCCGGCATCGCCCACAAGGTAGAAGTGGCGCGAGTCGTTGGGATCGATCCAGAGCGCATGGAAATCGCTGTGCACACCGACATCGTAGGTCGGCCGCGTGGGCAGCGTACGAAAACTACGGCCGCCGTCCTCACTCATGTAGAACGAGGTCGCCAGCGAGTAGACGCGGTTCTCGTCCGTCGGGTCTATATAGATGTGGCTGTAGTACATTGGACGCTGGTTGAGGCTGTTCACCTTTTCCCACGTCGCGCCACCATCCTCGCTCCTGTAGATACCGCGCTCCTCGGCATGCTCGATGATCGCGTTCAGCGCCTGCGGGTTGGTCTCGGCGACAGCCAGCCCGATCCGCCCCAGGTCGCCGGCCGGCAAGCCCTCCTCCAGTCTCTGCCACGAGGCGCCGCCATCGATGGTCTTATAGATGCCGCTGCCGGGTCCTCCACCGTTGAAGCCCCAGGTCCGCCGCAAACGCTGGTATGTCGCGGCATACAACGTGTTGGGGTCCGACGGGTCCATCGCCAGGTCGACGGCGCCGGTCAGCGTATCGACGAACAGCACCCGATCCCACGTGGCTCCGCCGTCCGTCGTCTTGTAGACGCCCCGCTCCTCGCTGGGCTTCCACAGGTTGCCCAGCGCCGCCACGTAAGCGATGTCGGGATCGTCCGGGTGGACACGGACGCGCCCGATGTGCCGCGTCGCCTCGAGACCGAGGTGAGTCCAGGTCGCGCCTCCATCGATGGATCGATAGACGCCGTTCCCCCACGACGTGCTCTGCCGGTTCTGCTGCTCGCCGGTGCCCGCCCAGACGACCTGCGGATTGGATGCCGCAATGGCCAGGTCGCCGAACGTGCTCACCGGCTGGTCATCGAAGATCGCGCTCCAGGTCGTCCCCTTGTTGGTTGTCTTCCAGATGCCGCTGGACGCCGTGGCCAGGTAGATGGTCGACGGATCGTCAGCCAGCGACTCCACGTCGTGGATCCGTCCGCCGGTCACCGCCGGACCGATGGCGCGGAAGCGAAGCTGGGAGATGAGTTCCGGGGTCTGCGGCCGCGACTGAGCCGGAGCCGCCAGGGGAGACAGCGCCAGTGTCGCAGCGGCGAGTAGCACACGAAGAGCGTAGCGCATCGTGCTGTCCTTTCGAAGATCCTGATAGGATGGGCTCCGGGCCAACCGGACCGACACAACCTAAGGACCGCGACGTCCATTCATCAACTCCCCGGCCATCGCTTGACACGTGGGGCAGCCCGGCCCATCTAGCAGACACACGACGTGATCCCACGACAAGATGGAGGAAACCATGAAGCTCTACTGCAGGCTCACCATCTGCGCGCTGCTCGCCGTTTTTGCCCTGCCGCGCCTGGCGCCGGCGCAGAGCTTCGAGGGCAAGATCGAGCAGCGCGAGATACGGGTAAGCGACTACGGGATCTACGAGCTCATCGATTCGGACGAGGACTCGGAGTTTGCCGCGACGACGCTGTTCGAGCTCCCGATGGAGAGGATACTCGAGCTGGCCGACGAGTTGGGGGGGCAGGCGGTCGAGGTCACGAACCTGGTCTACTACGTGACTGGCGACAGGATGCGGCTGGAGAGTCCGGGCGGCGTAATGCCGGGCTACATGATCATGGACTTCGAGTCGGGCGCCTTCCAGATGGTCATCCCATTCCAGAAGATGTACCTGGAAATAACCAAGGAAGACATGCAGGAATTGACCGAGCGTTACGGGGAAACAGATGAAGGAAGAGACCCGGTCGAAAAGCCGCAGATCAGAGCGCTGGGAATGTCGAAGCAGATCAACGGCATGCAGTGTGACGCGCACGAAGTCATCAAGGGCGAGACCGTGTCGCACGTGTGGGTCTCACCGGAGCTCAAAGACGTGGTTGAAGCCTTTGCCAACTTCGTCGAGCGGCTGGAAGTATTCAAAATGGACGAGGAGGAAGAGGGCGACCTGGAGGTCTTCGAGTTGATGAAGGAGCACGGCTTCCCCGTGCTGGAGCAGACGCTGACCAGGTCCGAGTACAACGTGGAATACCAGATCTCGGAGCTGATATCGGTGGAGCGTGGTGCGCATCCGGCCGAGATGTTCGAGGTCCCGTCCGACTACCAGCGCAAGTCTTTCACGGAGATGATGGAATCATTCGGCGGGGGGAACTGACAGGACAGCCGACAGCGGGCACTCGACACTATCCGCTGTCGGCTGTCAAAGTCCCCCCCTACTTGCAGGCGGAATCAGGGAAAAGGAGGACCTTCCACGAAGACGGTCGCGATACCGCTCACGCCGTCTGCGGTAGCCGTGATGTCTACCTCCCCGGCACTCCACGCTCTCACGGTACCAAGCGGAGACACGCTGGCGATATCGCTGTCCGTGGAGTCCCAGTCGAAGTCCACATCCTGAATCACGAAGTTATTGGAGTCGTACGCCGTGGCGGTCAACAACTGGGTGTCGCCGATCGACAAGAGGACGAAGTTAGGCGTTACCTGTATGCGATCGACGCGCTGGCTCACGACCAGCGGAGCTTGACCGCTGATGGCGTCGACCGAGGCAACGATGTTCGTCGTGCCGTTGCGGACAGCGGTCGCCAGACCCGACTGATTCACGGCCGCAACCAGCGTATCCGTGGAAGACCACTGTACGTTTTGGCCAGGCACGGCGAAGCCATTGCGGTCTATCGGAATGGCGGTGAATTGCTGCGTGTCATCGAACGCCCTCAGCGTGTCAGGCAGCGTCGGCGTGACGACCACATTCGCCACTAGCTGGGCGACAGAGACTGCTGCGTCGGCGGATGCACCATCCATGGTGGCCGTAATCGTGGCATCCCCATTGCCTCTGGAGGTCACTACGCCATTCGCGTCGACGGCGGCCACGGTCGTGTCCGAGGACGTCCAATCGAAGGTGGGGCTGCCGATCGGATAACCGTTGGCGTCCCACGCGTTGCCGCTGAGGATAGCAGTATCGGCCAGCGCGTCGAACGCCGGGGGCGATGAGGGAGACACGGCGACGCTATCGGCCCGCTGCTTCACGACGATGGTGCTCATGCCCTCGACACCCGCGACCTCCGCCGTCACCTGGGCAGAGCCGTTTTGCAGCCCCGTGACCAGGCCAGTCGAGTCGACGTTGATGACATTCCCTGGAAGAGCGGACCAGCTAAATGTGATGCCCGAAATGTCGTTGCCTGTGGGGTCTTTCGCTACAGCGGTGAGGCGCACGGTCTGAAAGAAAGCCGTGAGCGTGTCGACCTGGGGATCGACCTCTATGCTGGCGATCACCGGGACCACCGTCAGCATCGCCGCGTCGGATGCCGCTCCCACGGCGGCCGTTATGCTCGCCTGGCCAATCGCGACAACGGTCACCAGACCGGTCGAATTCACAGTCGCCACCGTCGTGTCGGAGGACGACCAGTCAAAGGTCGCGCCGGATATCGGGTTGCCGTTGCTGTCCCACGCTGCCGCGGTGAACGGGTGAGTTCCACCGGTAATTGCTAGCGTAAGGGAGGAAGGGCTGACGGCGACGCTGTCGGTGACCTGGAGAACGATCACATCGGATTCCCCCGTCTCGCCTTGCGTCGTCGCCCTGACGGTGGCACGGCCCTCGCTCACGGCCGTCAGCAGGCCACTGTCGTCTACCCGCACACTAGCGGCTGTCGAGCTCCAGCTAAAGCTGACCCCGTCGATAGCGTTCCCGACTGCGTCTCGAGCCGTTGCCGTCAGCCGCAGCGTGTCGCCAAGTGCGGAAAAATCGACCGACGAGGGCGAGACCACGACCCGCGAGATCCCGCTAGTGCCCGTCGGTTCGTTGCTGCAGGCGGAAAGCGTACACAGTCCGCCAATGGCGACCATCGCCGTCGCTCCAAGACGCGTTAGCATAATCCCTCTCTGTCTTCCCACGATCGCTTGACCTTTGTGCCTGCGGCCGGACTGATGGCGCAGCTTGTGGCCCCGGCAGCCGATCAGCGAACCATAGCCGGGGGCGTGTTCTCAATTTTGACAGTCATGTGGGTCGTTGGGCCAAGTGGCAAGAATTGTACCCCCTGTATCGGTGGACGCAAGGGATCGAGGGCCAGCGGATGCGGCAAGGGCGGTTGATATGCCGGGGGTGGACGCAGTGACTCTGGCGTAGAGCCTGAATCCCATTCCAACGTCTTTCCCCAGGGGCTGCCTCTGCTTAAAATGATCCGGTCGGACCTCAATACGCCCCCAACCTCGCGGATCATCCTGCCCCCCAAGACACACACACGGGGCGCCGTACGGCTGCGCCGGACAAGAGCCGGGGCCGGTTCTAGGGAAGAGATGACCGATGCTGAGAGGTACTCCATTCCATTCGAGGACAGGGCCGCTGTGCCAGGGCCAGAACTGGCGGCGGTGGGCCGGCCACGTGGTGGCCAGCTCTTACGACTTGACACACGAGCGCGAATACTACGCCATCCGCAGCGCGGCGGCGCTGTTCGACGTCTCCCCGCTCTACAAGTACCTGGTGCGCGGCTCCGATGCGGAGCGCCTTCTCGACCGGGTGATCACACGGGACGTATCGAAGTGCGCGGTCGGGCAGGTGCTCTATACGCCATGGTGCGATGAAGCGGGCAAAGTCATCGACGACGGCACACTGCAACGCCTGGGTGAAGACAGCTTCAGGCTGACTTCGGGCGAGCCGAACCTGCGCTGGCTGTGCGAAAACGCCAGGGGGCTGCGGGCCACCATCGATGATGAGTCGAATGCAATCGCCGCCCTGGCACTGCAGGGGCCGACGTCGCGGGAGATCCTGGGGAACGTATCCGACGACGACTTCTACGACCTGAAGTTCTTCCGCTCGACATACGCGAGGATCGCCGGCGTGCCGGTAACGGTGAGCCGGACCGGCTATACCGGCGACCTGGGCTACGAGATTTGGCTTGAGGCACAGCACGCGGAGCGCGTCTGGGATGCGCTGATCGGTGGCGGCAAGGCGTATGGGATCACGCCTGCCGGCATTCTCGCGCTCGACGTGGCACGCATTGAAGCGGGGCTGCTGTTGATCGGCGTCGACTACGTACCGGCCACCCAGGCGATCGTCGAGTCGCGCAAGTCATCGCCGTTCGAGCTCGGTTTCGGTTGGGCCGTGCGGCTGGAGAAGGACTACTTCGTCGGCCGCGACGCCTTGTTGGCCGAGTGGAAGCACGGTCCCGAGTGGTCGTTCGTGGGACTCGAGATCGACTACGTGTCGCTGGAGCAGGTGTACGCCGAGTTCGGCCTACCGCCGCAGCTGCCCGGGATGGCGTGGCGCACCAGCGTTCCTATCTACGCAAACGGCCGGCAGGTCGGATATGCGACCAGTGGCTGCTGGTCACCGACGCTGAAGAAGTACGTGGCGCTGGCGCACCTGAACTCGGCGCAGGGTAAGCCGGGTACGCGGGTCGAGATGGAGGTGACCGCGGAGCATCAGCGCAAGCGGGCGGCGGCCAGAGTCGTGGAACTCCCGTTCTTCGACCCGGAAAGGAAGCGGGCCTGAAGATGAGCAATACGAAACGCTACGACGCCGTCATCATCGGAGGTGGGCACAACGGCCTGGTGACGGCGGCCTACCTGGCCCGGGCCGGCAAGCGCGTCCTGGTGCTGGAGCGCCGGCACGTGTTGGGCGGCTCCGCCGTGACCGAAGAGTTCTATCCGGGCTTCAAGTTCACGACGCTGTCTTACGTAGTCAGCCTGCTCAGGCCCGAGATCATTCGCGACCTCAACCTGCCCGGCCACGGATTGGAGATCCTGCCGCTGGAGAGCACGCTCACACCGATGCTCAACGGCGACTACCTGATGCGCGGGCCCGACCACGACGAGACGCGCCGCGAGCTCTATCGGCACTCGCCGACGGACGCCGAGGCGTACGACGAATTCGGCAAGCTGATGTACCAGCTCGCCTACGCGATGAAGCCGATCCTTGGCCTGGTGCCGCCGGACCCGACGTCGCTCAGCCCAAAGGAGCTGCTGAGCATGGCCCGGCTGGGCAAGCACTTCCGCGGCCTGGGATCGGAGCAGTTCTATGCCCTCTGGAAACTGATGACGATGAGCTCGTCGGAATTCCTCGACGAGTGGTTCGAGACGGAGCCGCTCAAGGCGACGATGGCGTGCAGCGGAATCATCGGCACCTTCCTCGGCGTTCGCTCGCCGGGTACGGCTTACGTACTGCTCCACCACTACATGGGCGAACTCGACGGCGCTTACCGGGCGTGGGGTTTCGCCAAGGGTGGAACGGGCTCGGTGAGCGAGTCGATCGCCAGCGCGGCCCGCCACTTCGGCGCTGAGATCCGCACCGAGGCGCCGGTCGAGCAGGTGATCTTGAAGAACGGTCGCGCGGTGGGCGTCGCGTTGGAGAACGGCGACGAGATCGGCGCCAAGGTCGTGGTGACGAGCATCGACCCGAAGCTCTCGTTCCTGAAGCTGGTCGACCCGAACCAACTACCTGAGGATTTCGCGGAGTCGATTCGCCGGTTCCGAATTCGCGGCTCGTCGGGCAAGGTCAACCTGGCGCTGGACGCGCTTCCCAACTTCACCTGCCTGCCCGGCGAGGGCCCGCACCTGCGCGGTGCGATCTCGATCAGTCCAAGCATTGATTATCTGGAGCGCGCCTACGACGACGCCAAGTACGGCAGTTTCTCGCGCCAGCCGTACATGGACATGATTCTCCCGTCGATGATCGACCCTGGCATGGCGCCGCCCGGCAAGCACGTGATGTCGATCTTCGTTCAGTACGCGCCGTACGAGTTGAACGGCGGCTGGAGCGACGACCAGCGCGAGGCGTTCGGCGATACGGTCGTCGACACGTTGTCACAGTTCGCGCCCAACATCAAAGACATCATCCTTTACCGGAAAGTGTTGACGCCGTACGACATGGAGCAAGAGTACGGGCTCACCCAGGGCAACATTTTCCAGGGTGAGCTGGCGCTGCATCAGCTGTTCTTCATGCGACCGGCGCCGGAGTGGTCTGACTACCGGACACCGATCAAGAGCTACTACCAATGTGGGTCGGGCACACATCCGGGCGGCGGAATCACGGGCGCGTCGGGTCGGTTGGCGGCGATGACCATCCTGAAAGACTGGTAATGATGAGCGACGCGTACGATACCATCGTCATCGGCGCCGGACACAACGGCCTGACGGTCGCCGCCTACCTGGCGAAGGCGGGCCAGCGGGTCCTGGTTCTCGAGCGGCGCGAGCGAACCGGTGGCGC
The DNA here is from genome assembly GCA_039589155.1 of Gemmatimonadota bacterium. Lineage (GTDB taxonomy): Bacteria > Gemmatimonadota > Gemmatimonadetes > Palauibacterales > KS3-K002 > Kutchimonas. The sequence continues at coordinate 8,188 of JBDHHX010000153.1, forward strand.
AGCGATCACCGAGGAGGTCTTTCCCGGCTTCAAGTTCGACACCGGCTCGCACCGGATCGGTCGATTGCAGCCGCAAGTGGTACAGGAACTGGGCCTGACGAAGCATGGTCTCGAGCTTCTGGCCTGCGACCCGGTGGCAAGAGCAGCCGGCTTCCTGGAATCGATCTACGGCGAGCCGCCGATCGACTTGCTGTCGTCCAGTAGGTCGGACACGATGGACAGCCTGCGGATCGCCGGTCGCCTGCGGCGTCTTGGCAAGAAAGACATGATGCAGGTACTTCGCATCCTGCCGATGAACCTGGTCGAGCTGATGGACGACTGGTTTGAGACCGGCGTTTTGCGTGGAGCGCTGGGAGCCGCCGGGATTACCGGTATCCGCCAGGGCCCGCTGTCGGCGGGCACCGCTTTCCTGTTCATGCACCACCACGTCGGGCTGAAGCAGGGCGCGCTTCGCGGGATGCTACGGCCGCGCGGCGGGATGGGGGCCCTCAGCCGGGCGCTCGAGTCGGCGGCACGGGGGTACGGCGCCGATGTGCGGACCAGCGCCTGGGTCGAGCGCATCATCGTCGAGGGCGGCGCAGCAGTCGGCGTGACGCTGGTAAACGGTGAAGAGATCGCCGCGAAGCGGATCGTCTCCAACGCCGACCCGCGCCGCACGTTCCTCGCCCTGCTGGACCCGATGCACCTGGAGCCGACATTCCTGCGCCGCGTCCGCAACATCAGGATGGGCGGCGTCTGCGCCCGTGTGAACCTGGCGCTTGGCGAGTTGCCGGCTTTCAACGGTGCACCGTCGGGCGACGTCCACCTGGGCGGCGCGATCTCCGTCAGCCCCGACCTGATGTACCTGGAGCGAGCGTACGACGACGCGAAGTATGGCGGTCTCTCGGAGCGGCCCTACCTGGAAGCGACGATCCCTACGTTGGCCGACCCGTCGCTGGCGCCCGACGGCCAGCATGTGATGTCGGTTCTGGTCCAGTACGCGCCCTATCATCTGAAGGACGGAGTCTGGGACGACGGCAAGCGGGACGAGCTAGGCGATCGCGTCGTGAAGACCCTGGCCGAGTACGCACCCAACATCGAATCGGCGATACTGCATACCCAGGTCCTGACGCCACTGGATATCGAGGGCCTCTTCGGTCTGACGGAAGGAAACATCTACCAGGGCGAGCTGACGCTGGACCAGATCTACTCCATGCGACCGGTCGCCGGTTGGGCCAACTACCGGGCGCCGGTCGACGGGCTCTACTTGTGCGGGGCGGGGACTCATCCTGGTGGGGGGGTGACGGCGACGCCGGGGTACAATGCTGCGGGGGTGATTCTGGCTGATG
>JBDHHX010000154.1:0-8314 GCA_039589155.1 Gemmatimonadota bacterium
GCAGCTCAAACCGGCGGCATCGCCATCAGAGCCGTTCGCGCCGACAGCTCACCAAACTCCATCCGGTCGTAAGCCTCCGTGAGTGAACGCCCGACGGTGACGGCCCCGTGATGGGCCAGCAGCAGCGTTCGGGCGCCCTCCGACACGGCATCCGCCACGGCCTCACCCAGCTCTACAGATCCCGAAGGCAGTAGCGGTATCCGGGCCACTCCGCCCAGCGACGTCGCGGCGATGGGAAGGATCTCGTGCAGATCGACCTCGCGGATTCCCAGTGCCGTGAGCCCCGGTGCGTGCGTGTGGATGACCGCACCCACGTTGTGATCGGCGAGGTAACAGGCGCGGTGCAACGGGAACTCGATGCTGACGTTGACCAGGCTGTCGGGTACGGCACCCAGGTGGACGAGCTGGATGTCCGACGCGTGCAGCCGCGATTTGTTGGCGGCGCGGGGCGTGATGTAGATATAGTCTCTGTTGCGCAGTCGCGCTGACAAGTTGCCGCAGCATCCGGCGATCAGACCCGCCTGCCAGGCACGCTTGCCATGGTAGCACAGCAGCAGGCGAACGGCCTCATCGTGACCTGCAGCAGCCGGCTCGATGATCGCCCGGCGAATAGGACCGAAGAGCAGGCCGGACTGGCCGACGTGACCGACCAGCCGTCGCGTTCCACCGATCCAGGGCGTCAGCTTTGACATGAGTACCTCCCGATCAATCTTATCATAATATTACCCCGCACCCACGCCATCAGTCCATATGGAATAACGATTATTAGGTGCGCCGCGGGACGACGCGCCCTATATATACTCGATGCAGATTCTTGGACGCCGCGGGTGGGTGAGTGTACTGGTCTGGCAAGTAGACGAGTGGACTAGTAGACAAGTAGACGAGTCCGCCCGTACGTTGGGCTTCTAGTCTACTCGCCTACTCGCCTACTTGTCCACTTGTCTTCCACCGCCCCGAACCTCGACGCGCGATGGAAACCAGCGAGCCCATCACAGCCACAGACGCGCCCCCCCTGCACCGGGTCTTCAGGCCCGTGGTCGCCACTGTCGTGCCGTCGGCGGCGGAGCTGGATGACAGCGCCTGGTCCGAGCTCGAGGCGTTGGTGCTCGAATCGCTGCGGCGCCGTCCCGCGTCCGTGCAGCGAAAGCTGCGCCTCTTTCTGAAACTGATTCAATGGCTCCCGCTGCTTCGCCATGGTACGCCCTTCACGTCGCTGGACCCTGAGCGGCGGGCGCGATTTCTCACGCGCTTGCAGGAGCATCCGCTGCCCGTGATCCGCGTCGGTTTTTGGGGTCTGCGCACGCTGGCATTGCTGGGCTACTACGGCCGCGCCGGCGGCGGACGCGAAATCGGTTACCGGCCGGACCCGCTCGGCTGGGACAAGTACAGGCCATGAACGAGCGCGACTACGATATCGTGATCGTGGGCTCCGGCGCCGGCGGCGGCACGGTGGCCCAGGAGTTGGCGCCGCTCTGCGCCGACGGCGTGCGCATCGCGGTGCTGGAAAAGGGCCCGAAGCTGCGGGAGGACGACTACACGGGTCGCGAGATCGAGATGGCGCAAGCGCTCTACGAGGACGGTGGCGGTTTCCTCACGAGCGACGGCTCGATGACGCTGGCGATGGGCAGCGCCTACGGCGGCTCGACCGTGGTCTACACGGGCACCTCGCTCATCGCGCCGCGCCGCGTGATCGACGGGTGGAACGTTCCGGGACTCGGGTTCGAAGAGATCGAGCGCCGCTCCAAGAAATTTATGGAGCAGAACAATGTTCACCTGATTCGTGAGGCGGAGATCAACGAGAACAACCAGATGTTCGCCCGCGGGTGCCGACGCCTGGGTTACAACGCCCAGCAGTTCCCGGTGAACGTGATGGGCTGTCTCGGGTCCAGCCTATGCAATCTCGGTTGCCCCAACCTGGCCAAGCAGGGAACGCACCGTGTGCAGCTTCCACAAGCCGAGCGCGGCGGCGTCGAGGTGGTGACTCGCTGCGAGGTCCTTCGTCTGGAGGGGAAGACTGCCGTTGCGCGTGTGCGACCGAAGCACGCGAGCGAGAAGGGTGAGCCTTCCAGTTGGGCGCCGGGCGAGTATCGGATTCGCTCGAAGGTCGTCATCGCCTGCGGCGGCGCCGTGCACACACCGGCGCTCTTGTTGCGCTCGCGCCTGCCGGCGTCGCTGCCGCGTCTGGGCCATGGCTTCACCTGCCACCCGGCGCTCATCCTGGTCGCCGAGCACCACCGGTCGATTAGCAATTTCGTCGGTCACCCGAAGAGTTACTACCTGGACGACTTCGTTGAGAGCGAAGGCTTCGTGCTCGAGACTTGCATGTACTTCCCGTTCACCACGGCGAAGAGCCTGTCGGGTTTCGGGCCGTCGCACTCCGAGTTCATGCAGGCCTTCCCGCGCCTGCAGATGATCCTGGTGCTGGCCTGCGATCATGCGGAGCCCGGAAACCGTGTGGCTGTCGACCGGGCCGGCCAGCCGGTGGTCCACTATCGCTTCACGCCGGCAGTGAGAAAGGCCTTGGCCCGCGGGACCATTACGTCGGCGCGGATCTTCTTTGCGGCAGGCGCTCTGCGTGTCCACGTGCCCGCCGCGGCGCAGCCGATGGTGGAAGCCCGGGACGCCGACCAGTTGGACGACCTGGTAGACGAGCGCCGGTTCCGGCCGGGCGGCGTCACAGTTTCCGCCGCCCACCTGCAAGGCGGTTGCGGGATGGGACTCACCGCCGTCGATTCCGTGACCGACTCGTTCGGCCGCGTTCACGGAGTGCCATGGCTATTCGTCGCCGACGCCAGCCTCTTCCCTGACTCGGTGGAGATCAATCCCTACCTGACGATCATGGCGCTGGCCGACCGCGCCGCCCAGAAGATCCGCCAGGACGCACGCGACCTGCTGGCGTGATGGGAGTAGAGCGATGACCAGAATGGCCGGAGGCGACATCGTCGTGCGGGCGCTGGAGGATGAGGGGGTTCCCTTCACCTTCGGCATCCCCGGCACCCACAACATCGAGCTGTACGATGCGCTCGGTCGTTCGGAATCCGTTCAGCCGATCCTGGTCACCGATGAGCAGAGCGCATCGTTCATGGCCGATGCGGTCTCGCGCTCGTCCGCTGCGCTCGGCTGCGTCAACGTGGTGCCCGGCGCCGGTCTGACACATGCCTTCTCCGGGATCGCCGAGGCGTTCCTCGACGGGATCCCGCTACTGGTCCTGGGGTGCGGCGTCCGCAACGACACCGGGATGGCCTACCAGCTGCACGACGTGAACCAGTTGGCGATGGTGGCGCCGGTAACGAAGGCCCAGCTGCGGCCCGAGCAGGGCTCGGACCTCTATGCCGCGATCCGGCGAGCCTGCCGAATCGCACGCACGCCGCCGGCCGGCCCGGTCTTCGTCGAGGTGCCGGTCGACCACTACCTGTTCCGCCACGATCCCGCAATCGAGAGCTGGGTCGACGAAGCCGAGGCGCCAGGTCTGCCGGACGCGGGTGAGATCGAGGCGGCGCGGGCGATCCTGGCCAAGAGCCGCAGACCGCTGCTCTACCTGGGCCTGGGCGCGGCGAGCGCCGGTGCCAACCTGGTCACGCTGGCGGAACGACTGGAAGCGCCCGTCGCGACGACCATCCAGGGTAAGGGCGTCCTTCCGGAAAACCATCCCCTCTGGCTGTGGCCCGGCTTCGGGCGGGCGGCGCCCCCATTCGCGCAGAAGATCGCGGCCTCGTGCGACGCCATGCTGGCCATCGGTTGCCGCTTCTCCGAGGTCGGTACGGCGAGCTACGGGCTGGAGCCACCGGGGCCGCTCATCCACGTCGACGTCGACGCGTCCGTATTCAACCGCAACTACCCGGCGGAGGCGACGGTGGCAGCGGACGCCGGGGCTTTCGTGGCCGCGATCCTCGAGGGCCTGCCGCCGCGGGGTCGCGATCCCAAGCTCAGGGAGAAGATCGAGGTCGGGCACGACGCCCTCTGGGCCGAATGGTCTCAAGAACAGAGTGATAGCAAGGTGTCGCCACCGCGCCTGTTGGCGGCGCTGCAGAGGGTCTACGGGTCCGAGACGGTCTTCACCACCGACAGTGGTAACGGGACGTTCCTCGGCATGGAGCACCTGAGGCTCGACCGTCCTCGGTCCTTCTTGGCGCCGGTCGACTACTCCTGCATGGGCTACGCGGTCCCCGCCGCCATCGGCGCCGGCCTGGCCTGTCCCGACCGGCCCGCCGTCGCCCTGGCCGGTGACGGGGCTTTTCTGATGACGGGGCTCGAGCTGCTCACCGCCGCCCAGCTGGGGATCCCGGTGACCGTCGTGGTGCTCCGCGACAAAGAGCTGGCGCAGATCGCCCAGTTCCAGCACATCGCCTTCGCCCGCAAAACCGCCAGCCGCCTGCCCGATTTCGACCTCGCCGGGCTCAGCCGGGCCCTCGGGGTTCGTTACCTGGCCCTCAAAAAGGACTCCGAGGTGGACGAGGTCGTGGAGCGAGCGGCGGCGATCCATAAAGAAGGTTGGCCCGTCGTCCTCGACGCCGATGTGGACTACTCGCGGACCACCTACTTCACCCGCGGCGTCGTCCGCACCAACCTCGGGCGCCTACCATGGCCCGATCGGCTGCGCTTCGTGGCCCGGGCGCTGGGCCGGAGGCTGCCCAGAGCGCCCGGCTAGCGCCGGAGGCCCTATCGGGGTAGTTTGTCCCCCCCAACCCAACCATAGCGGGCAGTCAAAGAACCGGGAGATTCCAGCTCCCTGGCGGGAGCTTATTCGTTACCGTCCATTTCTCCACGGAGGGCACGATGTTTCAGCATTTGCCCCAACGCCGCAGTGTGGGCCGCACGCTCACCTGTGCCGCGGCAGTCCTGCTGGTCCTGGTCAGCCCGCAGCAGCCGCTCCTCGGCCAGGGAGTGGATATCACCGGCCGAGTGATCGACGCCGAGGTCGCCGAGCCGCTCAACGGGGTCTCCATCGAGCTGCTCACGGGGACCGGGAGTGTCACCCACACCGCGATCACGGACGTCCGGGGCGAGTTTCGCCTGATCGGGGTGAGCGGCGGCACCTATTCACTGCTGGTTACCGCGCTCGGCTACGAGCAGTATAGAATCGACCGACTCGCGGTCGGTGCTGACAACGTCGTGCTCGAGGCCATCGAGCTTTCCTCTCGCGCGTTCCGGCTGAACCCGGTGGTGGTGACCGCCTCTCGTGGTGAGGAGAAAGCGCTCGAGGCACCGGCCTCCGTCTACACGGTGACCAGCGAACAGATCGAGAACCAGCCGACGACGGTGACCGCCGAGCACGTCGTCGGGCTGCCCGGCGTCGACAACGTCACCTACGGCATACAGCAGCACAACGTGGTCGCGCGTGGATTCAACAACGTATTCTCCGGCGCCCTCTTCGTGCTGCAGGACTACCGCTGGGCCTCGGTGCCGTCCCTACGCTTCAACGCCTACAACCTCATCCCGTCGACGGACGAGGACATCGACCGCATCGAGATGGTGCTCGGGCCGGGCTCGGCACTATATGGACCCAACGTCAACCAGGGTGTGATGCACATCTTCACCCGCTCGCCGCTTGACTACCAGGGCAGCGCTATCAGCGTGCTGGGCGGCGCCCGCGACGGTAACAACGTCACCGCCGCGTCCGAGCCGATCCTGCAAGGCGTCTTCCGGACCGCCGGCTTAATCGGAGACAACACCGGCTACAAGATCTCCGGCATGTACATGAACGGCGAGGACTGGCACTACACCGACCCGGTAGAGCAGTTCGAGCGCGAGGGCGCCATCGCCGCCGGCGCCGACCCCGACACGCTGCTCATCGGCGCTCGCAACTTCAACGCCGAGCGCTTCGCTGCCGACGTCCGTTTCGACCACCGGTTCAACGAGCAGAGCACGCTGATCTTCGCCGGCGGCTTTTCGAACATGGGCAGCAGCATCGAGATGACCGGGATCGGATCCGCCCAGGCTCGCGACTGGACCTACTGGTACGCGCAGAGCCGCGCCCAGGTCGGCCGGCTGTTCGCCCAGGCTTACATCAACATGAGCAACGCCGGCGATACCTACACGCTGCGCGATGGTAAGCCGATCGTCGACAAGTCGTTCCTCTTCGCCGGCTCGCTGCAGCACTACACGAACGTTGGCGAACGGAACCGTTTCGTCTACGGCCTCGATCTGATCCAGACCGTGCCACGGACCGACGGGACGGTTAACGGCCGCAACGAGGACAACGACGACATCACCGAGGCCGGCGGCTACGTGCAGTGGGAGTCCGCGCTGACGTCGCAATGGGACGTCATCGCCGCAGCGCGCCTCGACTATCACAGCGTCACCGAGGAGCTGGTCATCTCGCCGCGCGCCGGCGTGGTCTTCAAGCCGACATCGGAACATAATTTCCGCCTGACCTACAACCGCGCGTTCAGCCAGCCGAGCAGCATCAACCTGTCGCTCGACTTGCTGTCGTCGAACACGTTGGGGCCGTTCGTCGACTACGGCGTCCGCGCCCTGGGTGTGCCCAGCCAAACGGGTCTCACTTTCAAGCGCGACTGCGCTGGTGATCTGTGCGTCCGGTCGCCGTTCGCAACCGATCCCAACGAGTTCCAGGACCTGGACGTAACGCCGTACTGGCAGAACGCGGTGGACGGACTCGAGGCGGTTCTGGCGTCGTTGGGCGAGGATCCACTCAACCCGGCGCTCGAGGGGCTGCTGCGGTCGCTCAGCCCGACGTCGGATGACGTCTCGACCGCGCTGCGCAAGTTCGACCAGCAGACGCTGGGGTACGGCCCGGTCATCGACGACCCGGCGCAGGCCGCCGTCGACGTCCCGGCGATGAGACCGCAAATCACCAACACGTTCGAGTTCGGCTACAAGGGGCTGATCGGCGAGCGACTGCTGTTCGGTGCCGACGTGTACCACCAGAGGATCGAGGACTTCATCGGGCCGCTGCGCTTCGAGACGCCGAACGCGATGCTCGACCCGCAGAGCTTGGGCGCCTACTTGCTGCCCATCCTGCAGGGCGCCGGCGTGCCGCTGCCGGACGCGCTCCTGCTCGTCGGCGCCATGTCCAACGTCCCGCTGGCCACGGCGACCTGGATCGAGACGCCACAGGGCAGCCCGACCGATCTCTTCCTGACCTACCGGAACTTCGGAAACGTCGAGCTCTGGGGCGCCGATTTCGGGCTGACGTTCCTGCTTTCCGACCTCTGGAGCCTGTCCGGCAGCTACTCGTGGGTGAGCGACGATCTGTTCATCGGGCTGGGCAACGAGCAGGTCGACAGCATCGGCGACATCGCGCTCAACGCGCCGAAGAACAAGGGTATGCTGGGCGTGCAGTACAGCAACCAGCGCCTCGGCCTCGGCGTCGGCCTCAAGGGCCGCTACGTGCAGGGCTACCCGGTGCAGTCGGGCGTGTTCGAGGGCGACATACCGAAGTTCACGGTGTTCGATGCCAACATCTATTACACGTTGCCGGTGTCGACTCGCACCGAACTGGTCCTCGACTTCAGGAACTTCTTCTCCTGCACGGGCCAGAGCACCGAGGACCCATCCGTCGCGGACGGCTGCGGCTTCGGCCGCACGCATCAGGAGATCATCGGCGCGCCATTCATCGGCAGTATGTTCTCGTTACGCGTCCGGCAGCCGTTTTAACGCTTTGCCGGAGCAGAACTCTAAGTGTGAATGAGGTAAAACAGCACGTTCTGGAGATCTCGGACTGAACGCCCAACGTAGGAGGCACATAATGAAGATCACTCGTTTGGCCGTCGCACTCATGCTGGTGGGCGCCATCACACTCGGCTGCAGCGACGACGACCCGGTGGCGGTCATACCTGGCATCGGCGTCTTCGTCGGCGACTGGGAGGCGACGACAGCCGTAGTCGTCTCGGATGCCGAGCCGGACTCTTCCCTAGACCTGACGCTCGGTGGGATTGCCACCGTCATGCTCAGCGTCGCCGCGGACTCGACCTACGAGTTCACCCACGACGTCCTGATGCTGAGCATCACCGGCGAATTCTTGATCACGGGCGCCAACACGTTCGATCTCACGAACGACGCCGATCCGCTTGATGTACTCTCCGGAACGTTCACGCTGACCAGCAACGAAACCGTGCTGGGGGTCGTGCTGCCGGAGACGGAGATCCACCCGGATCCGACATCGATCTACAACCCGGGGACGCTGACCGCGTCGTTTGACAAGCAGTAACCTGCAGTAGCCGTAAGAGGTTCGGGGTTCAGGAAGGGTACACAGCTTCGGGGGTTCGGGGAGTATGGAGGGGCAACGGCTCTCCAAGCTCCCGAAGCCCCGAATCTCTTTTACATTGGGAATTCTCGAATAGCATTCGGGGAA
>JBDHHX010000155.1:0-10431 GCA_039589155.1 Gemmatimonadota bacterium
CCGCGTCTTCGACAGCTACCTGGGCGGCCCGCCCCGCGACTGGAGTACCGAGTTGAAGACGCTCTACGACGGGCTCGCGGCGGAAGCCGAGGAGCGCGAGAAGGAGTTCGAAGAGGAACGGGTCCCGGACACGACGCCGACGTTGCCGCTGGATGCTTACGCCGGCACTTACAGCGACCGTTCGTTCGGATCCGTCGTCGTCAGACTGGAGGACGACGTCCTCGTCCTCGTCCGCTCGCCGTTCTTCACCGCAGACCTCTCGCACTGGCACTACGATACCTTCCTCGCCGTCTACCGCAATCGCTGGGTCGGCGAAGGCACCGCCACGTTCATCATCGGTAACGATGGCAAGGTGAAGAGCCTGGAGCTCATGGGCGTGACGCTCGAGCGCCAACCGGAGGAGGAGGGCAGCTAGACATGCAGCGGCTGAGGCTGCCGTGACGGGTCTGATCCCGATTCGCTACGCCGTCAAGAACAACTCCACGTTCTTCGATGTTGCCGGAACGCTCATCACAATCGGCTATGAAGTCGCCCGCCGCAAACGGCTGTTCGTTCTTCCTGGAACCGTCGTCGCCACCGTACAGGCGCGAATCGGCGATGAAACTGCCGGGATAGCGCACCAGTACGCCATCCCCCGTAGCCAGCGGGTCGGCAGCGAGATCGCTCACATCGAGCGCGGCCTCTACGGCTTCATGGACGAAGTCATTCGCACCACCGTCCAGGCCAGGTCGCTGGAGTCAGCCGAGAAACGCGTCGCGGCCGCGGAGGCCGAGCACCTGTTTTTCGATCCGGCGTTGGCTTCGCCGGACGACGCCGATCATGGACTGGCTAGCGTGAGGGAGGCGGCTGCCGCACAGGCCCGTTTCATTTCCGACCTGGTCGCTCGTGTGGTCACGGCGGTCAGACACCTGACGAACATCACATCGCTTACCGTCGACGGACTGGAGGCGTATCAGCGTGATCGGAGCTCGGTACTCAAGCGAGCCGCTCGCTCCGAGTCACTCACCGTGGCTGCCCAGACCGACGACATCATTCAGACGGTGGAAGCCTTCCTCGACTACGAGTCGGACGGGACTGCCGATGTCGAAGCGCTGCAGGAACGAACGCGTGACTACCTGGATTACCACCTGCGACGGCATACCAGTCCCGACCTGCAGCTCGGCTCGGCGCAGATGAGGGTCATCGTCAACGAGTACGTGCCCGCCTTCCTCAAGCTGAAGAGGAAGTATGACGCCGCCGTCAGCTACCCCAAGGACGTCGCGGAGCACGCGATCGGCAGTTTCTTCGGTGGCGGTTTCACCGGCTGGATCAGCCTGTCGTTATTCGGAGAGAAGATTCTGCAGGAGCTCGCCGGCGTGTACGTGGATATCCCCGGCTGGTATATCGGCGCCGCCGTCGCGTTTGTTTGGCCATATATGCGGGCGGCCGTCGCGGCGTTAAACCGCGACAAGTGGTACGAGAAGCAGCGCACACGGCTTCTCGATCGGATCGCCCGGCGCCTCCAGCTCGCCGCGCCTGACGACGCCTAGGCCCGTTCATCGGTGGTCGGCCTGGCTTGGGTCTTGCTCAGGGGTGAGTTACCAAACCGACTGGAATGCGTTAGTATTCACGGTCTTCATGTGAATACGGGAACGATTCTGCATCTCAATTGTGGCATAATGCCCCGAAGAAGAGGGTCGCTCATATGAGTTCTGCCAACCCCGTGACTCAGAAGCCGGCGGGCCTCAGCACGCTCCCCGGCGACGACCTCCGCCAGATCCTCTGGCGGTTCTCCGACCGTTACGACCTGCAGATGCTGGTGCAGTCGGCGCGAGCGGTGGCGCGTGGACCGGTGGCGCGGCTGGTGGCCGAAGGCGCGCGCAACACTCACGAGTGGACGGAAGAGAAGAACGCGCTGCTGAAGGCGTACGACGAGGCGGGGATCACGTCGGTCTTTCTGGAGACCGAGTACGGCGGTTTCATCGAGGGCCCGAAGAACCTGGCGCTGGCGTTGGTGGCGTTCGAGTTGGCCTGGGTGGACGGCGGATCGGCTACGGGAGCGATGGCGGGCCACCTGGGTCTGTCACCGATCCACGAGCGGGGCACCGAGGCGCAGAAGCAGGAGTACATGAAGCGATTTGCGCCACCGCAGCCGGGCGAGGATCGCGAGGTCGAGCGAAGCGCCTTCGCGTTGACCGAGCCGATCCCCTACGTGGGAGTGGATACGGGGATACTGGCAAGGTGAAGGTGAAGGAGTGGGAGGCCGGCGCGGAGCCGATCCTACACGTGGACAAGCGCGGCCGCTTCATCACCAACATGGCGTTCGCCAACTTCGTCGCGGCCGCAGTCGATACGGGTGACGACCGGATCCGCGGCAGCTGCATGGTCATTCTGGAGGAGAACGACGCTGGCATCTACGATCGCGGTACGGCCACCAAGAAACTGGTGCACCAGCTGTCGGCGACCAGCGATCCGGTCTTCAGCCTCGACGTACCGGCGGACAGGATCATCGGCGGCTACACGGTCGAGGACGGCGTGATCGTCCCCAACTACAATCACGGCGAAATCATCGACTCGGTGTTTCGCCGCACCCGCGTCACCGTCGGCCTCATGTCGGCGGCTAAGCTGCTGTCGGCGGTGGAGCCTGTGATCCGCTATCACCGGGAGCGCTTCCGTGGTGGCTCGATGGATCAACCGGGAACGCCGCGCCACGAGCTGGGTCTGCAGCAAAGGCAGGACGTGTTGCACCGCCTCGTCGACATATGGGCGACGGGCGAAGCGAGCGCGGCCATGGGTTTCGCCGGTGCGCGGCTGTTCGACGACTTCGATCCCGTCGACCACCGTCGCGACGAGATCTTCGAGCAGCACGACATTCCGAAAGGGCGTACCGCCGTACGCGCGCTGGCCAAGTGGACGGACCGGGCCGTCGAGTACGTGCGGCTATCGGCGCAGCCCGAGGAAGAGCGCGACGCCGCTCGCTTCCAGGAGCTCGATTCCAACGAGCTCATCCAGTACCTGGCGCAGGACTCGCTCGCCAACGTGCTCTGCCCGGCGATCAAGCTCTGGAATACGGGACACGGCGCCAACATGATGCGTGAGGCGGTCAGCCTGATGGGCGGCTACGGGATCACCGAGGACTGTCCCGGCTTCCTGCCGCAGAAGTGGATGGACGCGCAGCTCGAGGCGACGTACGAAGGACCCGAGGCGGTCCAGCGGCGCCAGATCAGCGTCACGATGACCAATCCCATCTTCCTCGCCCGCTTCGAGGAGTGGATTAAGGAGATGCGGGTCATCGCCGGCACGCGGCCGGGCTCCGGCGCCTGCACGCTGGCCTCGGCCATGGACCTCTGGCTGTGGACGCTACGCCACCTGCTCGAGGCGAAGGACGCCGACGGCCAGGCGCTCTACAAGGGCCACCGCCAGGGCGTCACCTTCCCGATGGCGGACGCGCTCTGCTGGCTGTTGGCGTCGCGCTACCAGATCATGGACCTGATCGAGCTGGAGGAGAAAGGACCGGCGCACCCGAGCCTTGCCGAAGGGATGCCCGGCATAGTGCGCTTCTATACCGACCTCTGCCACGTCCAGGCCGCCAGCGCCGGTGGCGAAGTGGGTCGGATCTGCTCGTCGCTGGTGTTCGGCTACAACCAGCACCCATCGTGGGTGGAAGACGCGGACCGGGCGTTCCAGGGTCGCGAGCTGGCGGTGCTGGAGAACGTGATGCCCGGCCTTTGCTCCTGCGCGGTCGACGCCTTCGATGAAGACGGCGATGCGCCGCTCAAGCGCGGACCCTGCGTGCGGTTCGCCGGCTACGAGCCGTTCACGCTGCGGCGCGGCAGGCTGGACGGCTGTTTGACCGGATCGCGGCTGGCCAAGGACCGCGCGGCCCAGGCCATCACCGAGGTGACGATACCCGCGGCCCTCGACTACCCGCAGTAGGTCGGGCATGAGTGACATGATGGGCGCCGAGCGCCAGAGCATGGACGTAGACATCGTCTGCGTCGGTTTCGGTCCCGCCTCCGGCGGTTTCCTTACCACGCTCTCCCGGGCGATGCAGGATCCCGAGCTGCAGCCGCACATGATGAGCGCGGCCATGCCGGGCATGCCGCTGCAGGTCCTCTGCTACGAGCGTGCCGACGATATCGGCTTCGGCGTCTCGGGTGTCGTCACCCGCGCCCGCGGCATCCGCGAGTCCTTTCCCGACCTCGATCCATCGCTCATCCCGATGGCCCACGAGGTGACGGAAGAGAAGCTCATCTACTTGAAGGACCCCATCGGAGCGAGCCGGCGGCCGCGCGGAGTGAAGAACCTGGATGCCCTTACCGCCAGCCTGAAGCTGATCGGCAAGAGTCGCGAAAAGGCGGTCGAGCTTCCTTACATCCCTGACTTCATGGAGAAGAAGGACGGGCTCGTCCTCTCGATCGGCCAGTTCAGCCAGTGGGTCGGCCAGCAGCTCATGGCCTCCGGCATGATCCAGCTCTGGCCCAGCTCGCCGGTGGAGGCGCCGCTCATCGAGAAGAACCAGGTGCTCGGTGTCCGACTCGCCGATCAGGGCGTCGATGCGCAGGGCAATCCAGACGCCGGGTATATGCCGGGGATGGACGTCCGTGCCGCTCTCACCGTCGTCGCCGACGGGCCCATCGGGCCGGTCGGTCGAAAGATCGATGAGCACTTCGGGCTTCCCGAGGGTCACCACCAGCGCGACTGGGCGGTGGGCATGAAGATGGTCGTCGATCTGCCGGCCGACTGCGCACTCGAGCCGGGGACCGTCTTCCACACCATCGGCTATCCCGAGCCGGAGATCTTCGGCTTCTTCTACGTCTATCCGGGGAACGTGGCGTCGCTCGGCATCTTCGTACCCTCCTGGTTCGACAGTCCCGTGCGCGCCAGCTACCGCTACCTGCAGCACTGGATGATGCATCCCTTCATCTGGCGCCACCTGGAGGGCGGCACGATGCGGTCGTGGGGCGCCAAGACGCTGGCCGAGTCGGGACGCCGTGGCGAGCCGCACCTGGTCGGCGATGGCTACGCCCGCATCGGCGAGGGCTCGGGCAGCACCAACGTGCTCACCGGCTCCGGCGTCGACGAGGCCTGGACCACCGGCGTCCAGCTCGCCGAAGGCGTCATCGACCTGCTCAAGCACGAGCTGCCGTTCACCCGCGAGAACCTCGAGCGCGCCTACGTCGAGCGGCGGCGCGGGAGCTGGCTCGAGAAAGAGCTGCGGGTGGCGGAGAAGGCGCGCGACGGCTTCCAGAAGGGCTTCGTCCACGGCCTCATGGGCATGGGGCTGAGCGGGTTGTCCAAAGGTGTGATCAACATCTCCGCCGAAGTCAAACGGCCTCAGGAGCACGTGCGCTCGCTCGAAGACTATTACGAAGGGACGCTCACGCGTGAGGAGATCGACCGGCTACGCGGTGAAGCGAACGCGGCCGGCTCGGCGATGCACGACGCATTGATGATGGCGGCCGGCTGGCCCGAGGTCCCTTATGATGGCAAGTTGCTGGTGTCTCACCAGGACGCGCTGTTGATGGGTGGTAAGGTGCAAGCGCCGCCCGGTTATCCGGACCACGTCGTTTTCATCTACCCCAGCGTCTGCGAGGCGTGCGACAACCAGCTTTGCATCGAGGTCTGCTCCGGCGAAGCGTTAACGCCGGGCGGGTCCGGCGTGCCGCAGTTCGATCGCGAAAAGTGCATACACTGTGGTGCGTGCATCTGGAACTGCACCCAGCCGGTGGAGGGAGAGTTGGAGCGCGGCAACGTCGAGTTCCGCGCCGGCGCCGGTGGGCTGCATTCGGCAGAGAACTGACAAGCGAGGGACGAACAGGATGAAAGCAACGCGGATTCTACTGATCACAGCCGCCATGCTTGGCGCTGTAGTGCTTCCAGCCCGAGCGCAGGTTGGCTTCATGGCCGGTTGGAACTACTCGACGCCCAGCATCGAAGCCAACGGTTCGAGCGTCGATGTCGGCAACAGCAGCGGCTTCAACCTCGGTATCTACACCGCTCGCGGTGATCTGTTGGGGTACATGCTGGGCCTCTACTACAGCCAGAAAGGCTTCGATGTCGACACCTCGCGGGTCAATCTCAACTACATCGAGGCGCCCGTGATGGCGGTGGTCAACATACCGTTCGTCAGGGCGTACGGCGGCCTCAACCTGGCGTTCGAGATCAGCTGCAGCATCGAGAACGCGCCGGCTCCCAATGGCGTCCCCTTCTTCTGCCAGCAGCAGACCGAGACGCTGGACGTCGGCTTCAGGGTCGGCGCCGGCGGTAAGCTACTTATGTTCACTCTGGACATCGCCTACGTCTGGTCGGCCACCGACGTCTGGAAGACGGGCGATGGCTCGATCAAGCACAGGGTCCTGCAGGTGGACCTCGGTCTTCGCTTCTAATCGGATAAGGATATGAGCTCAGGCTTTCACATCGTGGTCTGCGGCAGTCTCGTTCCCGACCCGCTGCAGACGCTCGAACCTGTGGACGGCCCGACCGGGCCCGCGCTGAAGAACGAGATGATGCTGCCCTCGGTCCTCGACCCGTGGGCCGGCCACGCCCTCTACGAGGCGGCCCACCTGGCGGCGCAGGACGGCGTCAGCAAGGTCTGGCTGGTGAGCATCGGCCCCAGGGCGCGGCTGCAACAATTGATGATGAGCATCGCCCAGAAGGTCCCGTTCGAGCTGGTCGCAGCCGACGGATCGGCCGGCGGCTTCACCGAGCCATCGGAGACGGCGGCGGCGCTGACCGCGACCATCGAAGCGATCGATGGCCTGGACCGCTCTCGCATGCTTCTGTTCGGCGGCCGCGCCTCTGCGTCACGTGACGCCGGCGTTACGATGCAGATGGTGGGCGAGCGGCTCGGTATCACGGACCAGTTCCTCGCCGTCGACAAGCTCACGGTGGAAGGCGACGGGTCGCTGCGAATCCTCGAGCGCATCGAAGGTGGCCAGTACCTCGTCTCCAGTTGCCAGGGGCCGCCCGCCGTCCTCGCCTGGTCCACCGGCGAGTTGCCGGAACCGCCCAATAACCCACAAGTCGGGATGCAGAACATGCGGGCCATCATGCCGGCGTTGCAGAAGGCGAGTGCGGTGCAGGTCGGCGCCGAAGGCGTGAGCTACCTGAAGGTCGAGCTGCCACAGCAGCGGCGCGACACGAGAATAGAGAAAGACATGTCCGTCGACGATGTCGCCCGCGAGATCGTCGAATGGCTGAGGAGTTGATGATGGAGACCATCCTCTTCCTGGCGAACACGGAAGCCGACGGCTCGCTGGCGAAGGGCGCGCTCGAGGTTCTCGGTGGCGCCCAGAAGCTGGCCAAGGATTCGGGCGCATCGCTCTCGGTCGGTCTGCTCGGCGGGGATGTGAAGGGCGCCGCCGATGCCGCCGCTGGCTGTGGAGCCGCCGCCTTCTACGCTGTCACCGGCGACGAATTCGCAGTATCCCGCTACGCCACCGACGCCGCGGCCATCGAGGCGATCGTCAAGGCGTCGAACGCGACCATCGTGATGGCGCCCGGTACCTCCAGGCTGTCGCGCAGCGTGCCCGGTGCCGCTCAGAGACTAAACGGCCGTATCGATACCCACGTCACCGGCCTCGACGTCGTCGACGGCGCTCCACAGATCGAACGCTGGTACTACCGGCAGCGCATGGCGGGAACGCTCAGCCGCAGCCAGCGACCCTGGTTCATGCTCGTCGATTCCGGCGTGTTCGAGGCATGGGAAGGACCAACCGGTTCGGCGTCGCTCGAGATGATCGACGTCAGCCTTCCAGAGCTGCGAACCAATGTCGTCGGCGAACAGGCGCCAGCCGTCGAGACCCAGACCATCCGGCCCGATGCCGACGTGCTGTTCGTGGCCGGCGCCGGTTGGACCAAGAAGCAAGCGGACGGCCAGGCACACGTGAAGGACGCCGAGGCGCTCATTCTAGGCTTTCTCGAGGGGAGCCAGGCGTCGCTGGGTAGCAGCAAGTCGCTCGTCGACCAGGCCGGCGAGGGCCAGGAGGTCATCTCCTACATGACCCATATGAACCAGGTCGGTCAGACCGGCTCGACGCCGCGTCACCCCAAGGGGCTCTCCACCTGCTGCCACGGCGAGGAGCCACACGCCGTCGGCTGGCGCTTCATCAAGGAGCGTCGGGCCGTGAACCTCGATCCCGCCTGCGGTTGGGCGCAGGGCAAGGCCGACGTCCTCTACGTCGCCGACGCCTTCGCCGTCGTCAAGAAGGTGAACGAGCTGCTCGGCGGTTGAGCCCGCACGCAACGCTTTCCAGCCTCAGTGCGTCTAAGTGATAGAAGCAAGGAATTGAGGCAGACGCAGGAGGTGGAAAGTGGTGACTATAACTGGCGACTTGATCGCCTGCGACGAAGAGCAACGGACACTGACGGAGTGGCTGAGGAGCGTCGGCCTCCGTCCCCTGAGCTTCCTGATCGGCTACTCCTACCGGTCCAGCCGGTTCTGGACAGCCTACCTCTCCTAGGAGGCCCGGCCTGAAGCGCGGGCCTCCTTCGTACCCCCCCACTGTAACGCTTTCTGATAGCCGCTGACGGGAACTCCGTCGCCTGCGGAAACTGTTCATCTAATAAGAGGCCTCGGCCGCTCCCGACGTCTGCGGGGAGGAATGGAACTGCTGCTGACCCGTGGGCGGCTTACCGTGGAGCGGCCGACTTATGTGCGGAAGAGATACTGGAACTTCAAGAAGTACTGGCGCGCCGACGGCTGGAAGCTGCGTGGCCCCTCGTAGTAGAGGAGCGCCTGGGTCGAGCCGATGTAGAAGACCGAGAAGGCGTTGATCCGGTAGGTGACCAGTGGCTCGATGCTCGCCGCCTGCGAGAAGTCGTCGTACTGTACGATCAACCGCACGAAGAGGCGTCTCGTGAATTGAAAGACCGTGCGTAGGCGCACGATGTAGCCGCTGAAGAACTGCTCATTCGTCGCCGCGTCGTGAAGTTCCGCGTACTCAACCGACGGCTCTATGACCCAGCGCGTAAACGGCTTCAAGTCGAACCAGACCTGAGCGTTGGTCCCGATCCCGGGCAACGGCGGGTCGGTGAAGCGGGCGATCCTGTCACCGTGGCTCACCCAGAAGCCAGGGCGAAACGCTTCGCTGAATCCGGAGCGCACGAAGAAGAACCAGTTCCACTGATTGTGGAACTCGATGTCCCTGAACCGCTCGAAGCTGTAGTTGTACTCGAAGTTGAAGTGGGTGTCGCCTCGCATCGCCAGATTGAGCCCGGTCGAGACCACGTCCTCCCTGTGCTCCCAGTCCCAGCCCCATTGCCGTCGAGCGAATATTCGCGGAAACACCTGATCGAACCAGGTGCTGTTCGGGTAGAAGATGAGCCCCTGGAACATGGCTGCGCGGCGATAGTCGTTCGCGTTCTCGAACCCGAGGTCGGCCCGGAACGTGGGACTCGACTGCCAGTAATCGAGGTCGAAGATCCAGGTACGCGCGTCGCGTTCAAGGCTCACGTAGCCGGCGTTGCCCCAGTACGACTCGCCGTCGTAAGCGGCCGTGTAATTGTCGTCGGCAAAGGTCAGGTCGTTCACGCCGACCGTGAGCGACGTGTCGTTCGGCTCGTCCGTGTGGCTGCCAAGCAGTTGCGCCTCTATCGAGTAGTTCCCGCCGAAGCGGATCCGGCCGTCGATGCCGCCCGTCGTACCCGAGCCGCCGGCGCTGCCCGTCCAGCGACGGTCGGTCAAGATCGCTCCAGCGTAGGAGTCGCCCTCGAATGCGTGCTCGTAGCGAAGCAGGTTGGAGACCGTCTGTCCGCCCACGTTGACGTAACTGCGCTCCTGGAACGGAAGCAGGATGGGAGAGTTTTGATCTACCGCGCCCAGGTAAGCCAGCGTGTTGCCTGGCACCCGGCCGATCAGCTTGCCCGACGCGATCGGGTCGTTGATCTGCCGCGTGTACACGACGTTGAAGTTGGTGTCGAACAGGTCGATCCCCTCTTGGAAGAACGGCCGCCGTTCCGGGAAGAAGAGCGCGAACGTCGTGTTCACGTCGATCTGCGCCGCGTCCGACTCCACCTGGCTGAAGTCGGGATTGATCGCCGCCTCTGTCGTCAGCCCCGACGCGAACGGGTAGCGAACGAACAAGCCCAAATCGGCCGTCGGATTGTCGTTTTCGAACTGCGAGTTCGGGTCGCTCGGGTCGGAGAGCTCGCCCGACTGCGACGCTACCACTGCCGGCAACAGTTCCAGCGCGCCGCCGGGCTTCACGCCCTCCATCCCGGTCAGCGTTCCGAACTGGCAGAGAAAGCACGGCTCGTCACGGTCGATCGCCGCCCAGCTGTGCTGCGAGCGGCTGTCACGCGGCCAGGTCCGCCAGAACGTCGCTCGCCAGGTCTGTATTTCACGGTTGGGGAAGCGAAGGCTCTTGAAGGGCACCGCCATCTCGATCTGGTAGCCTTCGTCCGTGATCTGTGCCTCCGCCTCGAAGATGATGTCGAAGCTTTCATCCT
>JBDHHX010000156.1:0-8622 GCA_039589155.1 Gemmatimonadota bacterium
GATCGGATCCGACGGGGGCAGGCTTTCAGCTGAGCCAGTCCCTGCTCGCCGTGGGCTCGGGCGGTCTGATGGGCGTGGGATATGGAGAGAGCACGCAGAAATACTATCTGCCGGAGCCGCACAACGATTTCGCATTCGCGATCGTTGCCGAGGAGTGGGGGTTGATCGGCGTGACGGCCGTGGTGATAGCCGTAGCGCTGATCGGGTTCCTCGGTCTGCGCATCGCTCGGCGGGCGCCGGACGCGTTCGGCTTTCTGCTGGCGGTCGGCCTGACCGCGCTGATTGTGGTCAGCGCGTTGATTCACATGGGAGTGACGATGGGCCTGTTACCGACAACCGGGATAACGTTGCCGTTCATCAGTTATGGTGGATCGAGCCTCGTGGTCTCGCTGGCGGCGATAGGCATCCTTTTGAACATAGGAAGTTGGCGAGCGTAGCGACGTGGGCCACCGAGCGATCATCGCTGGCGGTGGAACGGGCGGTCACCTGTACCCGGCCCCGGCCCTCAACCTGGCGGAGGCTCTACAACGCCGTGGTGGAGATGAGATCGAGCTACTTCTGGTTGGCGCGAAGCGGGGAGTCGAAGCTCGGGTTCTGCCCGAGCGCGGCGTGCCGCATCGATTGCTGGCCCTCGAGCCGATCCATCGCAGCCGGCCCTGGCGGAATTGGCGGTTGCTACCGTCCCTATTCGCCAGCGGCCGGGAGCTTCGCCGGTTGTTCCGGGAGTTCGCACCCGATCTGGTCGTGGGAACGGGTGGCTACGCTGCAGGTCCGGTGGTGGCCTGGGCGATTTTCAAAGGATTGCCGACGGCAATTCAGGAGCAGAACAGTTACCCGGGTCTGACGACCCGTTGGCTGGCTCCCTATGTGGACCAGCTTCACCTGGGTTACGAGGAGGCGGTGAGGATGCTGTGGCCAGGTAATAATACCGACGTCAAAGTTCATGGTAACCCGATTCGTTGGCCGGAACAGAGACCGCACCCCGATGTTGTGCGGCAGGAGTTCGGGCTCGGACCGGGACGCGTCGTTCTGATCGTCGGCGGCAGTCAGGGCGCCACGCCGATCAACGATGCCGTGTTATCGGCGCTGGGTGCCGTGAAGGGCGGCAAGCTGCCGGCGCTGCCACCAGACGCGCAATTGCTCTGGGCCACCGGGCCCGCGCATTTCCGCGAGGTGCGAAGGCAACTGGAACTCCTGCGCGGCCGCGTTCCCATCAGAACGGTGCCCTACGTCTCGGAGATGGAGCGGGCTCTCAGCGTAGCGTCACTGGCAATTTCCCGGGCAGGCGCGCTCGCGCTCTCCGAGCTCTGCGCCTGGGGCGTGCCCTCCGTCTTGATCCCATTACCGCACGCGGCTGCGGACCACCAGCGCTGGAACGCTCGGTCGCTTTCAGCAGATGGCGCCGCCGTAGTGATCGAGGAGCGCGACGTTCTTCGAGACCCGGGACAGCTTTGGCGCACGATCGTTCACCTGCTCCAGGGCGAAAGCCTGCTGAAGGAGATGGGGGCGGCGTCGCGGGCTCGGGGCAAGCCACAGGCGGCGGAAGAGATCGCCAATGACATGTGGCGTCTGATGGAGGACCGTTGAGATATCCCGGTCTGGCACGACTGGCCCAGCGTGGCGCGTCGATCCACTTGATGGGGATCGGCGGAGCCGGTATGGCGGGTCTCGCACGAGTCCTCCAAACCCGTGGCGCGATTGTCAGTGGCTGTGACCGGGAGATCAGCGAGACAACTGTTGAGCTGGAAGAGAGCGGGATAACGGTGCTACAGGGACATAGCCCTGATCACGTCGAGAACTGTGCGGCCCTCGTCCATACGGCGGCGGTTGTGAACAACCATCCGGAACTGCAGTCGGCGCGGGCGAACGCCGTGCCCGCCATCAAGCGGAGCCTGGCGCTGGCGGAGTTGGTGAACGAGGGCGAGCTGATCGCTATCGCTGGCACTCACGGAAAGACGACGACGACGGCGCTGGCGGCGATGGCGTTGGAGGCGGCAGGTCTGGATCCCACGGCCCTGGTAGGCGGCCGGGTCAGTGCATGGGAAGGCAACGCGCGCATCGGCGGCAGCGACACGTTTGTCGTCGAAGCCGACGAGTACGACCGTTCGTTTCTGACGCTGTATCCGAAGGTAGCCGTCGTCACGTCGGTAGAGGCGGAACACATCGAAACCTATGCCACGACAGCCCTGATGGAGGAGGCGTTCGACGAGTTCGTCGGCCACGTACCTCCCGATGGCCGGGTGGTGGCCTGTGTCGACGATGCGGGCGCCCGTCTCCGGCTCGAGAAGGCGGGTTCGCGCGGACTCTCCTACGGGTTGGGCGGCGACGCCGACCTGCGCGCTGTGACGATCGACCATCGGGTCGATGGGACTCGCTTTGGCGCTCAGTGGATGGGCGAGTCGCTGGGCGACTTCGAACTCGCTCTGCGCGGCCAGCACAACGTGCGCAACGCTCTGGCTGTGCTTGGCGTGATGTTGGCGCTCGATCTCGATCCGCAAGCTGCGGCGCCGGCGCTCGCAAACTTCGCGGGAGTCGATCGGCGCTTCCAGCTGCTGGGCGAGTCAGGCGGTATCACCGTGATCGACGACTACGCGCACCACCCCACCGAGGTGGCGGCGACGTTGGAGACGGCACGGCGCGCCTTCGCCGGCCGGCGGCTGGTGGTTGCGTTTCAACCGCATCTCTTCAGCCGCACGGAGGCGTTCGCGAGCGATTTCGGTCGCGCTCTGTCCAGCGCCGACCTGATCTTCGTGACTGCCATTTACCCCGCTCGTGAAGAGCCGCTTCCGGGTGTGACGGCGGCATTGATAACCGATGTTGCGCGGGAGCAGTTGAAGCCGGGCCAGGTTCACCAGGTCGAGGACCTGGATGAGTTGCGTCGTGCACTGAAACAGGAGCTCAAGAGCGGAGATGTGTTCATCACTCTCGGAGCGGGCGACGTCTTCAGAGTTGCGCATGACGTGGCCGCCGACCTCGAGCGGAGCCATGTGGATGCGTGACGTACCGATCGCCGGATACACTCGCTGGAAGATCGGCGGGCCCGCGGCAGCGTTCGCCAAGGCGAGCTCGGTGGACGAGCTACGCGCGCTGCTCGCCGAGGTCGAGGGCGAGCGCGTCCTGGTGCTGGGTCGCGGCGCAAACCTGCTTATCTCGGATGACGGACCGGGTGCGCCGGTCATCATGCTGGATGGCGAGTTCCGCGACTTCGAGATGCTCGAGCGGACGATCCGCTGTGGCGCCGCCGCTTCCATCTCCAATGTCGTTCAGGCGGCGCGGCGCGCAGCTCGCTCGGGGCTGTGGATACTCGAGGCCGTCCCGGGTACCCTGGGCGGCGCACTGCGCATGAATGCCGGAACCGCCGAAGTGGGGATCTGGGAGCGTGTGCTCTGGGCCGAGGCGATCTTGCCGGACGGCTCGATCAAGCGAGTGACGCGTGAGGATGTGAGGCCACGGTACCGGTGCATCGACTTGGAGCCAGGCGCGGTGTTCATCGCGACTGAGATCGAGGCGCCACCCGGCGATGCGGAGGCGATCGACAAAGAGCATTCTCGACGCCGTGAAGCGAAGCTTGCGGCCCAGGTCTATGACGAGCCGACCTGTGGTTCGACGTGGAAGAACCCCGACCCGCCGAATCCCGCAGCCTGGCAACTCGTGGACCAGGTGGGGATGCGCGGGGCGCAGCGCGGCGGTGCTCAGGTGTCGCCGAAGCACGCGAACTTCATAGTCAACCGGGGTGACGCCCGGGCGCGGGACGTAATCGACCTGATGACGGAAACGCGTAGCCGCGTCCTGGAGAACTCCGGGATCGCTTTGCAGCCAGAGATCGTGTTTTGGGGCTTTTCAGACGACGTCTTGCGTGAAGTGGGGGGCGTGTCATGAAGGGCCGCAGCGCGTTGCCCCGGCTCGCCTTCTTCATCGGGCTCGTCGTCCTGGCCGCCGCGGTGTCGAGCCCCGTCTGGGGTCGGGCGATGCTGAAGCGAGTCGACTACTTCGACGCGCGCCGCGTCGAGGTCGTGGGGTCCCGTTGGGCGGCGCCGGACGGGGTGCTTCGACTCGCTGCTATCGGCAATGGCCGCTCTGTATGGGATGACTACTCGGATGTCGAACGGCAGCTGGCTCGCCATCCGTTGATCGAGGAGGCCCGGGTTCACCGGTCTGGATTCCATGCCCTGCGGATCGTCATTCGCGAGGTCGAGCCCGTCGCCCTGGTCGCTGTACCTGAGCTTCGCGTCGTACGCGCCGATGGAGCCGTGCTACCCATCGATCCGGTCGGCAAGGCGCTCGACTTGCCGGTGCTCATGGACGGTGCCGAGCTCGCCGACGACTCGACACGATTGCAGGAAGGTCCGGCTTTGGATGCGCTGGAGATCTTCTCCACGCTGAAAGCGCTCGACCCCGGCCTCGCCGCCGTGGTCTCCGACTTCGGGCTGCTGAACAAACATGAACTGATGACCGTTTTGGAACTGTCGCAGCCTGCGTATCAACTCGCTCTGCCCGGAGAGATCGACGAGAGTCTCTTGCGGCGGGTCCGCGCCACACTCGCGGATCTGCGTGCCCGCGGTATCGATGCAGAGTTGGTCGAGGCGCGTTTCGCTGAAATAATCGTGGTTCGGAGAAGAGACTCATGATCGCAACACCCTATCTGGTCGGTGCGCTCGACATCGGTTCGACCAAGACGTGCGCGGTTATCGGCGAGCTGATACTCGACGGCGAAGGCTCGGCCCTGGTCAAGGTCCTTGGCGTCGGGCAGGTGAAGCCCAACGGGGTCCGCCGCGACGCCGTCAGCAACATCGAGGAAACGACCGAGGAGATTCGCCAGGCGCTCAGGCAGGCGGAGCTGATGGCCGGCATCCAGCCTCGCGGGCTCTACGTCGGCATCTCAGCCGAGTATGTGCAGACCAATACGTCCAACGGCATCGTGGCCATCAGCTCCGACGAGATCGGCGAGGAAGACATCGAGCGCGTTCACGAGGTCGCCCGCGCCGTCGTCGTTCCGCCGGACCGCGAACTTCTGCACGTCATTCCACAGGACTACTCGGTCGATCACCGTGGCGGCATTCAGCAGCCGTTGGGCATGATCGGTACTCGTTTGGAGGCTGACGTGTTCATGGTGCTCGGCTCCGGAGCGGCGGTACGCAACCTTCGCAAGACGGTGTCACGCGCCGGCTACGAGATGACCCAGTTGGTGCTCAACCCGCTGGCCGCCGGGCTGGCCGTGCTCACACCCGAGGAGCGCGAGGTCGGTAGCGCGCTGGTAGTGATCGGCGGTCGGACGACCGAGATCGCCATCTTCCATGAGGGGAAGATCCGACACATCGGAATCGTACCGTGCGGCGGTGTGAGTTTCACCAACGACCTGGTGAAGGGTCTCGGCATCCCCTACGCCGAAGCCGAGCGTGTAAAAGAGCGCTACGGCGTCGCTACCACGAGGATGATCGATCCGGATCAGACCATTGAGGTGCCTGGCCCGGCGCCCGGCGCCCGCAAGCACATGCCGCGAGAGTTGCTGGCCCACATTATCGAGCAACGCATGGACGAAGTCTTGACCCTCGTCATGCACGAGATCGAGCGGGCCGGTTACGCAAACCGTCTGGGCGGCGGCGTCATCCTCACCGGAGGGGGCGCAAGCCTCGAGGGCACGCTCGAGGTCGCACAGTCCATCTTCACCATGCCGGTTCGCTGTGGCTCGCCTGGCGACGACCTGGCGGGTCTGGCCGATTCCGTGCGGCGCCCCAAGTTCGCGACCGCGGCCGGACTAATGATGTTCGGTGTACAGCAGATCGAGAACGGCCTCGGCAACGGGCGGGGCGCAGCTCTGCAGACACTGTCGAAGGTCGGCGGTTGGCTGCGTGAGTTCTTCTAGTCAGCAGAGTAGGGCATCACGATCACTCTTAACCGATTACCGGTTACCGATTACTGGTTACCGAAACTGGGAGGGGATGAGGATGATCAGGTTCGAACTTGCGGAGGCAGCTGACCGCAGCGCGAAAATGCGAGTCATAGGCGTGGGCGGGGGCGGCAACAATGCCGTGGACCGCATGATCGAGGAGGATCTGCCCGGCGTCGAGTTCATCGGCCTCAACACGGACGCACAGGCCCTGGGCAATTGTGGCGCACAGATAAAGGTGCAGATCGGTCAGAAGCTGACCCGCGGCCTGGGGGCCGGGGCCCGGCCCGAAATCGGGCGCCAGGCCATCGAGGAGAACAAAGAGGACGTCTTGCAGGTACTAACTGGAGCGGATCTGGTGTTCGTGACCGCCGGTCTTGGCGGTGGGACGGGCACTGGCGCTGCGCCCGTCGTTGGGCAGCTGGCCCGTGAGCTGGGGGCGCTGACGATTGGGATCGTCACACGGCCCTTCGAGTTCGAGGGTAAGAAACGCATGCACCAGGCGGAGATCGGCCTGGCAGAGCTCCGCAAGTCGGTGGACACGGTCATCGTCGTGCCCAACCAGCGGTTGCTCTCGGTGGTAGGGAAGGGAACCAGCTTCCGTGAGGCTCTCAAGCGGGCGGACGAGGTGCTGCTGCAGGCGACACGCGGCATCTCGGACTTGATCAGCGTGACGGGCGAAGTGAACGTGGACTTTGCCGACGTACGCACGGTGATGGCGAACCGCGGGCCGGCGCTCATGGGTACGGGCAGCGCCACCGGTGACAACCGGGCCCAGGAAGCCGCGCAGGAGGCGATATCGTCTCCGTTGCTGGACGATATCTCGATCGCCGGTGCCAAGGCGGTGCTGATCAACATCACCGGAGGCGCCGACCTGACTATCGACGAAGTGAGCACAGTCAGCACAATGATCAGGGATGCGGCCGGCGACGATGCGGAGATTATCTTCGGAACGGTACACGACCCGACGCTGGACAAAGAGATTCGTGTTACCGTAATTGCTACAGGCTTCGAGGCTGCTGACGGCAACGGAGCGGAGGCCAGGGTGGCCAGACCGGCTTTCGGCGCCCGCCGCGCCGTCGGTCGTTCCGCGGCAGCTACGCCTGCGCCTGAGCAGAAGAGCTACAAGACTGTGCCGCTCGAGGTCAGCGATCCGCGGGATCTGGAGATTCCGACCTTCATCCGCCGACAGATGGATTGAGTCGGCGAAACGGATGACGAAAGCGAGGGTTTGCGCCAGGTGTGGCTGAGCCTGAAACCGCAACACAGGATAACCCCTCCCGGAAGGCGGAATGGGTAGAGGCCTACTATTCTTCGCGGTCCTGGTCACCGGTGGTCTGACGCTCATCTTGGGGCGTCCCGCCAGTTCGCAGCGTAGCGTTCCAGAGCTGGCGGCGATCGTTGTATCGGCGAAGGAAGCCGAGCGGGTGGTCGGATCGGATACGTTGAGGCGCGGAGAGGTCCTGGCGCAGGTCCTTGCACGCCAGTCCATGAC
Source organism: Gemmatimonadota bacterium (assembly GCA_039589155.1). GTDB lineage: Bacteria > Gemmatimonadota > Gemmatimonadetes > Palauibacterales > KS3-K002 > Kutchimonas. The sequence continues at coordinate 7,383 of JBDHHX010000156.1, forward strand.
TCAGTCCGACATCGCGGGCGCCGTCGACGCGCTACGCGGTTATGTCAATCCTCGCGTTTTGAGGGCTGGTGTCTCTGTCCGGGTCCAGCGGACCGTTTGGGACAGTGTAATAGACGTAACGGTCCGCATCGACGCCGACAACGAAGTACGCGTCTATCAGAACGAGCTTGGCTGGTCGGCGGAGCTAATGAGACTCGAGGTCGTGATCGACACGCTGATGCTGGCGGGCTCGATCAGGAGTAGCCTCTACAACTCGGTACTGGCCCTGGACGCGGGCTCGCTAAGCCAGCAGGAACGTATCGAACAGATCATGTGGGGCATCTACCGCCCCTTCCAATGGAGCATCGATTTCGGAATCGATCTCAGGCGTGGCGATAGTTATCGGGCGGTATATGAACGGCACGTTCGCTCTGACGGGTCGGTTCGTCCGGGTCGAGTGCTGGCTGCCGAGTTCACGAACCGTGGTCAAACCTATCGTGCCTACTGGTTTGATGAGCGCGGCGAGTACTTTGATGACGAAGGGAAATCGATGAAGAAGGTGTTCCTCAAGGCACCGGTCGATTTCCGTCGTATCTCCTCCAACTTCAGTCGGCGGCGTTACCACCCCAAGCTGGGGATCTACCGCGCCCACCTGGGCACCGACTACGCGGCTGACACTGGAACGCGCGCCTACTCCACGGCGGATGGCACCGTGACGCGGGCCGGCTGGTGGGGCGGCTACGGTCGCATCGTCGAGATCCGCCACGTCAACGGCTACCGGACGCGCTACGCTCACTTGAGCTTCATCGCCAAGGGAATCCAGCGCGGCGTCCGCGTACGCCAGGGCCAGCTGATCGGCAACGTGGGGTCAACGGGCCTGGCCACCGGGGCGCACCTGCATTACGAGATGCTGCAGAACGGCAGGCAGATCAACGCCCGGAGCGTGAACTTGCCCTCGGGTGAGCCCATCAGTCAGAGCGATATGGCCCGGTTCCGTCGCATCAGAGACCGTCTGTCCGGTCTTCTTGATCGAGCCCAGATGCCAAACGCTGTCCGCGTCGACTGATTGTCTTCTCTAGCGACTACGACTAAGACTAGGATTGCACTAGGACTACAACTACGACTAGGACTTGTAGTGTCATAGTTGTAGTCTTAGTCGACGTCCTAGTCCTAGTCCTAGTCCCAGACCCGGCAGCTACGCTTGCGTCGGGTTCACCGTCCATTATCCTCAGGGCGTGCCTGCGAAACTCTACCCAACGCC
>JBDHHX010000157.1:0-8201 GCA_039589155.1 Gemmatimonadota bacterium
ACAGCATCTTGTAGAGGAGCTGCTGGCTCGGGGCGAGACCGTGGTCGGCGCCGTGCCCGCGCTGCCGCCCGAGCGAACGACGTTGCCGGAGGATGCGGCCTCCCGGGTGGAATGGGTGGTCTTCGAGCTCGAGCGGCGCGAGACGGTAGCACAGGTGGTTCGCGATTTCGATGCCGATCGGATTTTCCACCTCGCCGGCCTGTCGTCCGTGGCGGAGTCGATGGACGATCCGGTCTCTCCTCTCCGTGTCAATGTCGTCGGCACGCTCTGCCTCATGGAGGAGTTGGCCAGCCGCCGCGACGAGACCGGCCGCGACCCGCCGATCCTGATCTCCGGGTCGAGCCAGGTCTATGGCGCTGCCGCGGCCCGCTTCCGGCCACTCACCGAGGACCACCCGTTGGAGCCGCTGAGTCCCTACGCCGTTTCGAAGGCGGCCCAGGAGATGCTCGGGCTGCAGTTCGCCCGCGCCCAGGGCCTCTCGGTGATCGTCACCCGCAGCTTCAATCACACCGGTCCCGGCCAGCGGCCCTCGTTCGTCGCGGCGCAGCTCGCTGAGCGAATCCAGGCGATCCGCGCCAGCGGTGGCAGCGGCGCTGTGAGGGTCGGCAACACGCGGGTGCGTCGGGACTTCAGCGATGTCAGGGATGTGGTTCGGGCCTACATCGGGCTGACGGAGAGCGGGGAAGCCGGTCAGGTCTACAACGTCTGCTCCGGCCGCTCGTACGCGATCGGCGAGCTGCTCGAGGTTCTGGCCGATATCGCGGCGGTGAACATCGAAGTCGAGACGGATCCCGACAAGATGCGACGCGCGGACGTCCCAGAGATGCTGGGTTCGTACGCCCGCCTCGCCGAGGCCACCGGGTGGTCGCCGCAGATCGACATGCGCCGCTCACTCGGCGACCTGCTCGAGTGGTGCGCGACGCTAGGGGGATGAGCGGTCGGACGAAACCGGGACCAGGATGGCTGGAGCCGGCGCTCCAGACACTCCGGGCGCACTACTTCGGAGGGCCCCGGCCCGGGGGTTGGACAGAAGAAGATTGGTTGCGGGCCGCCGGTGCCGCGTTGGCCGAGCGCCTCGGACCGGCGCTGGGCGCGGCGGCGTCTGCCTTGGGGCTCGAGCTGCCGAAGAGCTGCTGGGCGGCCCTCACCGCCGCGCGACTGGAGAACCAGCGGCGGGCGAAGGATCACGAGAGCGCCCTGGACGAGCTGGCGCCGGCCCTCGAGTCGCGTGGCCTGACCGCCGTCGTTTTCAAGGGGCCGGCCCTGGCCCGCCACTACCCGGAGCCCGACGTTCGCGAGGCGTCAGACGTGGATCTGCTGGTTCCCCCGGGCCAGCTTCCCCAGCTGGAGGCCGAGTTGCGGCGAGTCGGCTTCCGGCACTGGTCGGGCGGAGGTCGGCAGCTCTCCCAGTATGCCGTGACCTACACGCGGCCATCCGGCCCGGATGACGAGATCGCTTTCGACCTCCACCCCAGGTGGCACGAGGTGAGTATCGAAGATGATGGAACCGCGGTGCGGGTCGGAGAAACGCGAGAACCGCTGCACAGCGGACAGATCGGCGCTCACAACTGGCGCCTGCTTCCGCCGGGCGTCGAGCTCTACCTCGCGGCTGCCCACGCCGTGCTCAGCAGCTTTCGCACTCTGTCCATCTACCTCGACCTCGCCGTCCTCGCCGCCACCGTCGACGCAGACGCGCTGCAGCGGGCGGCGACCGCAGCCAGGGCCGCCGGGCGCGACCGCCACCTGCGTCACGCGCTCACTCTGGCCGGCGACCTGTTCGCCGTCGATGTTGCCGCCGAGCACCTCAGCCTGCCGGCCCGCCTCGGCGTTCCGCTCAGCCTGCGTCTGGGCTATGTGGGGCAGGGAATCCGCTTGTTGCCCAGCTCGCTGATGATGGAACTGCTGCTGGTTCGCGGCCTGCGCCGCAAGCTCGGCTTCGCGCGCTGGGTGATGGGACACGGCGAGCGGGCGGAGAACGGTGCGGCACCGGCTTCGGGCGCCAGATTCTTCCGAACCCTGAGAGGACTGCGCTGGTTCAAGGGAACCGTGCTCAAGTACCGCGTTCCCGACTCCGTGGCGTTGCGGTCGTGAGTGAACTTCGGATATTATAGGTACCCTGCCCTTGTCCGCTCCCTTGAACTTGTCGAGCCAGCCCCTGAAGGCTCGCAGTGACAAACCGAATCGAGAACAGCAATGCACATAGGAGTCGTTGGCACGGGTTACGTTGGCCTCGTCGCCGGAGCCTGCCTGGCCGAGACCGGGAATGACGTACTCTGCGGAGATGTCGACCAAGCCAAGATCGATGCCCTCCGCGGTGGCGAGATCCCCATCTACGAGCCGGGACTGGATTCCCTCGTCGAGCGTAACGTCGCCGATGGTCGGCTGCGCTTCACCACCGATATCCCGCAAGTCGCCCGAGAGTCAGAGATCATATTCATCGCTGTGGGCACGCCGCCAGACGAGGACGGATCCGCCGATCTTCGACACGTCCTCGCGGTCGCCGAAGTCATCGGCGACAACATGGACGGTGAGAAAATCGTCGTCACCAAGAGTACGGTCCCGGTGGGCACCGGAAAGCTTGTCCGCGAGACCATCGAGGGCCGCACGGATCATCCCGTCCAGGTCTGCTCCAACCCCGAGTTCCTGAAGGAAGGCGCCGCAATAGACGACTTCATGCGTCCCGATCGCGTCGTTCTCGGCGTCGAGTCGGAAGAAGCCCGCAAAGTCCTGGCCGAGCTCTACGAGCCCTTCGTCCGCACCGGTAATCCCATCATCTTCATGGACATCACCAGCGCCGAGCTCACCAAGTACGTGGCTAACTCCATGCTCGCCACTCGCATCAGCTTCATGAACGAGGTCGCCCGCATGTGCGAGCTTTGCGGCGCCGATGTTTCGCTCGTGCGCCGCGGCGTCGGCTCCGACCACCGCATCGGTCCGACATTCCTCTTCCCGGGCCCCGGCTACGGCGGCTCCTGCTTCCCCAAGGATGTCAAAGCGCTAATGCAGACCGCGGGCGAGCACGGCTACGATTTCAAAGTCCTGCGTGCCGTGGAGGACGTGAACCAGCGGCAGAAGCGGCTCTTCCTCGAGAAGGTCGAGGCACACTTCGGCTCCGACCTCGCCGGTGCCACCATCGCCGTCTGGGGCCTCGCTTTTAAGCCCGGCACCGACGACATGCGCGAGTCGCCTGCCATTGTATTGATCGAAGGGTTGCTTGAGCGCGGCGCAACGGTGCGCGGCCACGACCCGGCCGCCATGAAGACGGCCTACCGCATCTTCGGCGACCGTATCACTTATTGCGAGCGGGACTACGAGGCCGTCGAGAACGCCGACGCGCTTGTCGTCATGACCGACTGGCTCGAGTATCGCCGGCCGAACTTCCAGCGCGTGCGCGAGCTGATGAAGGCGCCGGTCGTTTTCGATGCCCGAAATCTGTATGACATCGATAGAATGCGAGAGCTCAAGTTCACTTATTACCCGATCGGACGGGAGGCGATCACGGGATGAGAGTACTGATCACCGGTGCCGCGGGCTTTCTCGGCTCGCACCTCGCCGAACGCTTCCTCGCTGAAGGGCACGAAGTCGTCGGTCTCGACAACTTGATCACCGGCTCGGCTGACAACATCAGCCACCTGCTCGAAGACGATTGCTTCACGTTCTACCAGTACGACGTTACCGAGTTCATCTACGTGGCGGGTAATCTGGATGGCGTGCTTCACTTCGCTTCGCCCGCTAGCCCGGTCGACTACCTGAAGCTCCCGATCCAGACGCTCAAGGTCGGCTCGCTGGGCACCCACAAAGCCCTCGGCCTGGCCAAAGCGAAAGGCGCCCGCTTCCTGCTCGCCTCGACTTCCGAGGTCTATGGCGATCCGGCCATCCACCCACAGCCCGAGTCCTATTGGGGCAACGTTAACCCGGTCGGCCCCCGCGGCGTCTACGACGAAGCGAAACGATTCGCCGAGGCTCTCACCATGGCCTACCACCGGTACCACGGCGTCGATACGCGCATCGTCCGCATATTCAACACCTACGGGCCGCGAATGCGCGCCCACGACGGCAGGGTCGTCTCCAACTTCATCGTGCAAGCACTGCGCGGCGAGTCGCTCACCGTTTACGGCGACGGCTCGCAGACTCGCTCCTTCTGCTACGTCGACGACCTGGTTGATGGCATCTACCGGCTGTTCCATTCCGATCGCGCCCAGCCGACCAACATCGGCAATCCGGACGAGTTCACCATCAAGCAGCTCGCCGAGATGGTTGTCGAGTTGATCGACAGCGGGTGCGGTGTCGAAATGAAGCCGCTACCGGTGGACGATCCCCGCGTTCGCAAACCGGATATTACGCAGGCACGCGAAGTTCTCGGGTGGGAGCCGAAGATAAAGCTCCGCGAAGGGCTGACGAAGACGATCGATTACTTCAAGACTCACCCGGAAGTAATGGGTGATGCGGACGAGGAGCAGGCCTGAGGTGAAGCTCTCGGTATTGATCCCGATCTACAACGAACGGGAGACCATAGAGGAAGTTGTCGACCGAGTCCGGGAGGTGCCGGTCGAGAAGGAGATCATCTGCGTTGACGATTTCTCCACCGATGGTACACGCGACATTCTGCAACGCCTGCTGGACGAGGGAAAGATTGACCAGCTCGTGCTTCAGGAGAAGAATGGTGGCAAGGGCTCGGCGATCAGGGCCGGTGTGGCCAGGTCCACCGGCGCGGCTGCGATCATCCAGGATGCCGACCTGGAATACGATCCGGCGGAGTACAAGCATTTGATGGTGCCCATCGCCCAGGGAAAGGCCGACGCTGTCTACGGCTCACGCTTCGCCGGCGGCGGACCGCACCGGGTGCTCTACTTCTGGCACTACGTCGGCAACAAGGTCCTCACCCTCGTCTCCAACATGGTCACCAACCTCAACCTCACGGATATGGAGACCTGCTACAAGATGTTCCGCCGAGAGGTGTTGGAGAGTCTTGAAATCGAGGAGAACCGTTTCGGGTTGGAGCCGGAAATCACTGCCAAGCTGGCTCTGGGCGGCTGGCGGATCTACGAGGTCGGGATTTCATACAGTGGTCGCACCTACGCCGAGGGGAAGAAGATCAACTGGAAGGACGGAGTCTCCGCCTTCCGCTGTATCCTGAAGTACGGGCTCTGGCGGCGGCTCTTCAAGCGCCGGCAGCGGCGCGCTTAGCTTGCCGTGGGGACCCATAAAGCCTAGGTTTTTGCGCAATGAATACGGACCAGCTCATAGCGAAGGGTAAAGAGTGCCTGGCGCAGAACGACTACGTCGGTGCCATCTCGGCCCTGCGGGAGGCCGCCGAACGAGAGCCGGGCTACGCCGATGTCAGGCACCTGCTCGGCCTGTCGCTGGGCCTCGCGGGCCAGCCGGAGGCGGCGCTCGAGGAGTTCGATCGCGCCCTGGCATTGAACCCCGCCTACGTGGAGGCCCACCTCAACCGGGCCATCACGCTGAACGATCTGGGCCGTTATGACGAGGCGCGCGAAGCGTTCCGACTCGCGTGGGACTGCGATCACTCCGCCGGCCGGCCTTTCTCCCGCTCCGTGTCCGCGCGCCTGTCCAACATGCATATGGAGCTCGGCGACCTGTACGCCGATCTCGGCTCGTACGTGCAAGCGGTAGTGCAGTTCCGAAGCGCGGCACAGCTGAGGCCCGATTTCCTCGACATCCGAACCAAGCTTGCCCGGGCTCTGATGGAGAACGGCGATCTGGATGAAGCGAGGAAGGAGCTTGACGGCGTGCTGGCCGACAACCCGGACTACGTTGAAGCCCGGGTCACACTCGGCCTCGTGCACTACCGGTCCGGCCAGTCCGATCTGGCCGCGACAGAATGGCGAGCCTGCTTGGACCGGGCTCCCGACCATCCCAAAGCTCGAGCGTTCCTCAATATGCCCCGCGCCAAGGCCGCCGGCGAGGAGGGTGGCGGCTGAGACTTCAGGTTCATTTCGTCGCATTAGCAGTCCTGGTCTGGTCCGCCTCGGCAGGTTGCCGCGGCGACGCGCAGGACCATCTGGTAGGTGGCGATCGCCTGCTGGGAGCCGGCCGGCCGGGAGAAGCTATTGCCGAGTACCAGGTCGCGCTTCGCCAGCGAGGCGATGAGCCGGATGTCTTGCTGCGCCTCGCTCACGGCTACGCGCATATCGACCGGCTGGACGACGCTTCCGAATACTACTCCAGGCTGCTGGCCATCGACTCGTCCTATGCGGACCAGGCGGTGGCGGATTTCCTCGGCCTCGCCAAGCGGGGTTTGGAGCAACGCGACCGGGCGCGGATGGCCCGCGCGCTGGAGCAGGTCGAGGCAATCCGGCCGGGGAGCGTCCCGGATGAGCTGGCGCTGCCGTTCGCTCGTTACTACTTCGAGCTACGCGAGAACGCCCAGGCCCTGCCGCTGTATCTCTCGGTCCTGGCAGCGGCGTCGGACAGTGTCGAGCCGGGCGTGCTGTACGAGCTTGCCGGGGTCTACTACGAGCTGGGCGAGTGTGAGCAGGCGCTGCTACACTATCAGGCTTTCCTGGTCACTCGGCCCAGCGGCGAGCCGCGCGCCGATGCCCGCTGGCACGCCGGCCAGTGCGCTTTCGAGTTGGCGGGGAAGGACCGCGTCGCCGGACGCCCGGCCGAGGCGTTGGAGAAGTTCGAGTACGTGATAGCGCTGCGCGCGCCTCAGGCGTTGTTGGACGATGCCTGGTTCGAACGCGGCGAAATACTCTTTGCCCTTGGAGAATACGACGAAGCAGTGAGGTCATATCAGGAAGTACTTCGCTTGAACCCCAGCCGCACCGGACGCCGCGTCCGCACGGCGGAGGACCGGATCCGCAGCATTCGCTACCGGAGCCCGGAAGAACTGGAGGAGGTCGGCCAGTGAGGTGGCCCGGCCACGCCTGGGCAACATTCGTCCTGGCGCTAACCCTGATCGGCTGCCCCAAGGAGTTGCCCCAGGACGCTTCGCCTGACCAACTGTATGCTATCGGTTCGGAGGCGCACAGCGGCCGCAACTGGCAGAAGGCCATCGAGGCGTTCCAGCGCTTCTTGTTCCAGGACCCGGGGCACACCAAGGCGGATAGTGCCCAGTACCTGATCGCTGACTCGTACTACAACCAGAAGCAGTTCCTCACGGCAGCGGCGGAGTTCATGCGGCTGGCCCAGAACCGACCCGCCGGGCCGCTGGCCGACGCCTCCCGCTATCGGGCTTGCGAAAGCTACTCCAAGCTGTCGCCGCGTCCGGAGCTGGATCAGGAGTACACCGAGGAGGCCATCGACCAGTGCCTGTCCGTCAGCCTGCTGTACCCGGGGAGCCCTTACGCCGATCAGGCGAATCAGGTGGTGACGGAACTCACGGACAAGCTCGCGCGTAAAGTCTATCTCAACGCGGAATACTACTTCAAGCGGCGCGCCTACGACTCGTCGCTCGTCTATCTGGAGTATCTCCTCGAGGCGTACAGGGGGGCCGCCATTGAGCCCCAGGGACTGCTGATGGCCTACGAAGCGTACTATAGGCTCGGATACACTCAGGAGGCCCAGCAGATGCGCGACCGGTTGCTGCGCGATTATCCGGATACCCCCGAAGCTAACAAGATTCGGGATGCCGGCCCCGATTCCGCGGGTTAACTCGAGCCGCTAGCGTTGACAGCAGGATGAGGCTTGGCATCTTCGGCGGGACCTTCGACCCGCCCCACGTAGGCCACCTGATAGTCGCGGACGACGTCGCCGCGGCGCTCGGCCTCGATCGGGTGATTTTCGTGCCTGCCGGCACCCACCCGCTTAAGGGGACGAGTGTCGAGGCGCCGGGATCGATCCGCCTCGAGATGATCGCGGCGGCGACCGACGGTAGCGAGCTTTTCGTCGTCGACGACCGCGAAGTCCAGCGAGGTGGGCCGTCATACACGGTGGACACTCTGGCCGAGATTGCCGCCCAGCAGCCCGGCGCAGAGCTATTCCTCTTGGTCGGCTCGGATATTCTCGCCGAGCTTCACCGCTGGCGGCGGGTAGACGAGATCGTCGAGTTGGCACGCATCACGGTCATGACCCGGGCCGGCGTCGATCTGGACCAGCCGCCGGCTGACACGCTCGAGGCGCGCCGCGTCGAGGTCACACATGTTGCGATCTCGTCCAGCGATGTGCGCGATCGCATCCGGATGGGCCAGCCGTACCGATACATGGTACCGGCGCCCGTCTACAGGATTATCGAG
>JBDHHX010000158.1:0-8156 GCA_039589155.1 Gemmatimonadota bacterium
TGGCGTCCGGCTGGGAACCCGAGGATTCGGGGCAAAGTGTCACCTCGCGGCCGATGACGAGCGACCGCTGGCGATACCGATCCAGCAGACTCTCGTAGCCGCCGCCTGTCAGCAGGCGGTAATTGCCCTTGAGAGCCCCTAGAAGTCGGCCCAAATAGCTACGTTGTGTGCAAAGTTCGGGCCTCCGCGAGCGGGCGACAAGCGAGCTGACTCGGGGCACGAAGATCGTCGGCTCGACCTCCGGCACGGTCTCGACGTTGACGCCGATTCCCAGCACGGCGCCGGTGACATTGTCGCCGACGGTCTGCGTGTAGGCGAGCACGCCGCCCACTTTGGCGCCGTCGATCAGGACGTCGTTCACCCACTTGATGCCGGCCCGCGCTTCGAGGCCCGGCAGAGTGTCCATGGCATCGACGACCGAGACCGCGGCGAGGACCGTGAAGCTGCTGGCCGGATGCGGGATGGCGCGCTGCGGCCGCAGGTAGACGGACAGGTAGATATTGCCCGGAGGCGCGTGCCAGGCGCGCCCTTTGAATCCGTGGAAGTCGCGTCCGGAACCGGCCAGCAGGAGGCAGCGGTCCGGCAGTTCAACATCTTCGCGGCAGAGCTCGATCAGGAGGTCGTAGTTGGAGCGCTGGGCGCTCTCGACGAGGAGCAGGCAGCTCCAGTCCGAATCGTTGGCCAAGCTGGACTCGCGAACGTCGGCTCCGCCATATACGCTCTCGAGCAGGCGTCGAATCCCGCTGCTGGAAGGCGTTTCGTGGGCGGACCAGGGATCGCTGGCATCGCCGACGATGAGTCGGGCGTAGTCGACGCTATCAGTATAGAGTACCATTGGCGCTGTGTGAGTGTCTTAACGCAGGTGGGGCCAGAGGAGACCCGTATAGGGTGAAGCTTGAACCACGATTTGTCAAATTCTGGGCGCGTGAGGAAGGGCCGGGTCCATCGTGATCGATGCCGCCGTCGTCATCGGCTACCTGGCCGTGATGCTCGCCGTCGGCTGGCTGTCGCGCCGTCAGTCCCCCGAATCCTACTGGGTGGCGGACCGCCAGTATGCCGCTGGACCGGTAACGGTCTCTCTCGTCGCCACTATCTTCGGCGCGTCGTCCACCTTCGGGCTCATAGGGCTGGGCTACTCTCGAGGTCTGACCGCCGCCTGGTGGTCGCTGGTGGGAGCCGCCGCGCTCATCCCGTTCGGGCTCTTCCTGGCGGAGCGGGTGAGGGCGCTGGAGGTCTACACGCTACCCGACATCTTGCGGAAGGCCTACGGCAACATCGTGGCGGTGCCCGCCGGGCTGATGATCGCGGCCGCCTGGTGCGGGATCGTCGCCGCCCAGATGACGGCGGCGGCTCTGCTTCTGCACGGCGTTTTCGACGTTCCGCAGACTATAGCGCTCGCGCTGGTGGCGGCTGTATTCGTTCTCTACACCTATTGGGGCGGTCAGCTCTCCGTCGTTCGCACCGACGCCTGGCAGTTCGCGCTCTTCGTTGGCGGCCTGCTGATCTGCACGCTGCTGGTCTTTCTGTCGGTCAGCGGTCAGGGCGCTGGCCTGCGGGAGAGCCTTCCCGCGGAGCACTGGCGGTTTCCGGTCTCGGCCGACTTCGGGTGGTACGAGCTGCTCGCCTTCTACGCCGTGATCGTCGGGCTGCCTTACCTGGCGGGCCCCGACATCTACTCTCGCGTGCTGTGCGCCCGAGACCCTTCGGCCGCTCGGAGGTCGGTGCTGCGTAGCGCCGCCCTCGTGGTGCCGATTTCATTTGTATTGGCCGGGCTGGGACTCTTGATCCGGGCTCGCTTCCCCGATATCGCGCCGGAGTCGGCCTTGCCCGTCGCACTGGGCGAGTTGGTCCCCGTTGGGCTGGCCGGACTGATCGCCGCCGGGTTCCTGGCCGCCATCATGTCGTCGGCGGACACGACGCTGATCTCAGCCTCCACCATCCTGGCGCTGAACGTCTTTGGCGCCCGTGGCCATCTCGACAAGGTCCAGCAGCTGAAGCTCACTCGACTCTCGCTCGTTGGAGTTGGGCTGGCGGCGTGGGCGATCGCCAGCTTCGAGCGCGGGATCATCTCGGCGCTGCTTCTCGGCTACACGATCTTCGTTGGCGGCGTGGTCTTTCCCACCCTGGCGAGCTTCTGGCGCGACCGCCTGGGCGTGACGCCACGCATCGCCATGACGGCGGTGATCGTCGGTGGAACGACGGCACTATTGGGATCGCTCAAGGGCGGGGAAGTTTTGGGAATGGTGATCGGAGAAGGTGGAAGTCGGATGTTGGTTGGGATTCTGGGGGCGCGGTGGGCTGCGATACTGCCGGTACTGTTGAGCGTTGCGATTCTTCTGGTGGGCGGAGTTGTACGTCTGCAATTCTCGAATAGGAGTCGGGGAATCGGGGAATCGGGGAGTTAGGGAAGGTCGAGCCGACCACAAACCGATCGACGGTTCACCAATTCCCCGAACCCCCGATTCCCCGAATGCTATTCCCAACGAAATAGTCAACTGTGATCTCTAAGTTCGAACTTCCCGATGAATGCCCGCCCAGCGAAGAATGTCCTCCATCAAACACCACTTCGTGATCGATGACTGTATAAGGTTCACACCGACGAAGGCGGTGAACAGGAACCACCAGGGGCTAACGAACCAGCTCAACGCCAGGCTAGCCAGGATGAAGCTGCCGGCGATGAGTCTGATCTTGTGATCCATGGTCATGGCTTTTGTTCCTCCTTGTTGAAGTGATCGCAGCAGACGAACTGGTCTACGTCCAGGGTCGCTACGCGAATGGGATGGCGCGGGTCCTCGACGCCGGTGCAGGTTGCGACGGCCTCAGTCAGCCGGGCCGCCTGGTCCTCTGGCAGTATGCTAATCAGCAACTCCGCTTGATAAGGTGCGGTCTCCCCGTACCAACCGCCGGCCGGTCCCGGTCGGCGACCTTCCACGGGCAGCCGACTGAACGACTGTATGTCGATCTGCTTGAGAAGTTTGTCGACGCAGTTCTCGTCATCCTTCAAATACATCAGAATCGCAAGCTTCATGTTCATCTATGTAGTCTCCGGCTCCGGTTGAGGCGTGGTCGTTTCAGCAGTCGCATCGGAGCGACGGCCGCCTTTCGTGTGTACCAGGAAGTAGATCATCGGCACGACGATCAGCGTGAGGACCGTCGATGCGATGGCGCCGGCGATGAGCGCCACGGCCAGACCCTCGAAGATCGGGTCGAACAGGATCACAATCGCCCCGATCACGACCGTCCCGGCGGTGAGCGCGATAGGTCGTGTGCGCACGGCGCCCGCCTCGATGACCGCTTGTTCGAGCGGCACGCCGGCCTGGCGACGCGCTTCCAGGTAGTCGATGAGCAGGATGCCGTTGCGGACCATGATTCCGGCCAGCGCGATCATCCCGATCATCGAGGTCGCGGTGAAGAAGGCGCCAAACATCCAGTGTCCCGGCGCGATCCCGATCAGCGTTAGCGGGATGGCGGTCATCATCACCAGCGGCGCGACGAACGAACCGAACCAGGCGACGATCAATACGTATATAAGGAGCAGCGCACCGGCGAACGCGATCCCCAGGTCGCGGAAGACCTCGTAGGTCACCTGCCACTCGCCGTCCCACTTCATCACCGGCTGTTCGACTACGCCGGGCTGGCGCGCGTAGAGTTGGCCCACGTCGATGTCTTTCCTCAGATCGAGTATCGCGTAGATGGGACTCTCGACTTCGCCCGCCACCTCGGCCAGCACGTAGACGACCCGCTGGCCGTTCTTGCGGTCGATCGTCTGCGGCACCGTCGAGTACTCGGGTTGCACCAGCTCGCCCAGCGGGACCAGGCCGCCGGTCATCGAGGCCACGTGCACGCCGCCCAGCCGGTCGACACCCGATCGCGACGCTTCGGTCAGGCGCAGTCTCACCGGTACGGTGGTGCGGGAGTGGGGCTGCGACAGGTGGGTGACGACCTGGCCCGAGAGGGCTATGCGGGCCGACTGGACGACGGCCGCCTTGGGCACGCCGCTCAAGGCCGCCTTCTCCTCGTCGACGACGAGGCGGATCTCGGTCTGCGGTGCGGTGAGCGACCAATCGACGTCGACGACGCTGGCGTGCGCCTCGAACAGGTCGCGGATCTGCCGTGCGACGTCCGCCTGGGTCTCGGCGTCGGGCCCGTAGACTTCGGCGACCAAAGTGGACAACACGGGCGGCCCCGGCGGCACCTCGACCACCTTGGCGCGGGCGCCGGTACCCGACTCGCGGACCGCGGCCTCTACCAGCGGGCGGATGGCCAGCGCCACGTCATGGCTCTGGGCGCTGCGTTCCGACTTGTGGACCAGGTTCACCTGGATGTCGGCCACGTTGGGGCCGCGGCGCAGGTAGTAGTGGCGGATCATCCCGTTGAAGTTGAAGGGCGCCGCCACGCCGGCGTACAACTGGATGTCGGTGACCTCGGGGACCGCGGCGAGCGCGCGACTGACGTCCTCGGCCAGGGCCGTCGTAGCTTCCAGCGGCGTGCCCTCCGGCATGTCGATGATCACCTGCATCTCGTTCTTGTCATCGAACGGCAACATCTTCACGGATACGCCGCCGAGCATGAACATGGAAGTCGCGGCCAATAGCATCACGAAGACGCCACCCAGCACTCCCCAGAGCCAGGCCGGGCGCCCGAGCAGCGGGCCCATGACTCGCTGGTAGACTCTGTAGAGCCGGGTCTCTTCCAATACGTAGGCGGCCGCGTCGTCTTTGGAGTGAACGCCGCGAAGCAGTCGGTAGGCCAGCCACGGCGTACCGATGAGCGCGACGGCAAGCGAGAAGAGCATGGCGACCGTCGCGCCGATGGGCATGGGGCTCATGTACGGCCCCATCAAGCCCGATACGAAGAGCATCGGCAGCACGGCGGCGATAACTGTGAGCGTGGCAAGGATCGTCGGGTTGCCGACCTCGTCCACCGCCGCGCGGGCGGCGGCCCGCGGCGGCCGGTCCCGCATGGCGAAGTGCCGCTCCATGTTCTCTGCCACGATGATCGAGTCGTCGATGACGATACCGGTGACGAAGATGAGGGCGAACAGGGTCACCCGGTTGAGTGTGTAGCCGAAGAACTGGTAGACGAACAGCGTCAACGCGAAGGTGATCGGCACCGAGATCATCACGATCACGGCACTCCGCCAACCCATCGCCAGTGCGACCACGATGCCCACGGCGATGATGGCAAGCAGTAGATGTTCCTTTAGCGTGTCGGTCTTCTCGCGCGCCGTCTCGCCGTAGTTGCGCGTGATTTGCGCGTCCACGTCATCCGGTAGCACGCGGCCATGCAGCGTCTCGATCTTCGTCTCCAGCGCTCGACCCAGCTCGGTGGCATCGGCGCCCGGCCGCTTGGAGACCGCGATCGTCACCATCGGCGCCAGTGGTTCGCCGGGAATGCCGTGGAAGGTGTAGTTAGAGATCTCTTCCGGTCCGTCGATCACGTCGGCCACGTCCGAGAGCTGGATCAACTGCCCATCACGCACGTCGATGACGATCGACTCGACGTCACGGGCCGACTCGAGGAACGGGCCTGCGGTCACGCGCACGACCTCGTCGGCCCGCGTGTATCGGCCAGCCTCCATGTTCACGTTAGCCATCCGCAGACGCTCGGCTATCATCGATGGATCGACCCCGTAAGCCGCCATGCGGTCGGGCGTCAGCTCGACCCGGATCTCGCGCGGGTAGCCGCCGATCACCTGCACATCGCGAACCTCGGGCACCGCCTCGAGTGCGACCCGCAGCTCGTCGGCCATGGCGCGCAACGCGGCGTGATCGTGGCTGGCGCCGGTGAGCGCCACGGTGAAGAAGGGTACGTCGTCGATGGTGACGGTCTTGATGAGCGGCATGCTGAACCCGGGCGGCATGCGGTCGGCGTACTTCAACATCGTCGCATAGAGGCGGACCAGGCTCTCCTCCATATCGCGGCCCACCTCGTAGCGTACGGTCACCATGCCGAAGCTCGGCGCCGCATGGCTGTAGACGTACTCGACCCCTTCGATGCCGGAGAGGATGTTCTCTACGGGTATCAGCAGACGGTTCTCCACCTCTTCCGGCGTGGCGCCGGGCAGCGGCATGTATATGTCGGCCAGCGGCACGATGATCTGTGGCTCCTCCTCGCTGGGCATGGTGAACACGGTGTAAACGCCCAAAGCCAGCGCGCCCGCCAGGAGCAGCGGAGTCAGCTTGGAGTTGAGAAACGTGTCGGCGAGCTTGCCGGCGACCTGACTCCTCATCGTCCGCCCTCCCGGTTCGCGGTCGGCTGACCGGTGAACGGCGGTTGCCAGTCCTGGCGGCTGACGTTGCCGACGGGCTGTCCGTCGACCAACCCCGGGGCCGGGTCGCGAACCAGCAGGGCATCGGCCGGGGGTCCGGCGAGCAGCTCGACGGATGATCCGAGCCGTTCGCCCAGCCGCACCCAGCGGAGGCGCAGTTCGTCGCCATCAACCACGAAGACGCCGCTCAATTGTCCGCGGCTCACGACCGCGTCATCCGGTATCCAGCGCGTGATGGTCGTTGGCTCGTTCAACTCGATGCGGACGAAGCTTCCGGGCGGCATGGTCTGTAGCGCGGCCGACTCGGATTCGAAGCGCGCCTCGATCCGGAACCTGCGGCTCGCACGCTCCACTGCCGGGACGACGCGTGTCACGAAGGCGACGAAGCGTGCCCCGGTCTCTGGCTCGTAGATGCCGACGCGGTCACCGACGGCGATGCGGCCGGCCAGCTCGCCGGGCAGGTCGGCCTCGATCTTCAGAGCGTCAGTGGCGATCATCTGCAGCACCGGCATGCCGGGGACGGCCAGGTCGCCGGGGTCCGCCCGCCGGGCCGTGATGACTCCGGAGAACGGGGCCCGCAGCACGACGTAGTTCCGCTGCGCGCTGGCATCGCGGAGTGCCGCCTCCGACATCTCCAGTCGGGCGTTGGCGTCGTCCAGCTCCTGAGCGGTCGCCGCACCTTCCTCGGTCAGCGCGGCGATCCGCGCATGCCACTGCCGGGCCAGCTGGGCCGCCGCCTCGGCGCTGGCGATCCGCGCGTTGATGTCGCGCGCCTCCAGGCTCACCAGGGCCTGACCCTCCCTGACCTCGGCGCCGATATCGACGGCTACGTTGCGGATCGTTCCGCTGATCCGCGTCGCCAACGCCGCCTGGCGGGTCGCCAGCACCGTGCCCGGCGCCGTCGTGATGCCTGCCGCCGAGGCCGACGTTGAAGCGATCACGTCGGCCGGCTCTGAACTGTGCCGCAGTTCTCCCGGCTCACCGCCACATGCGGCGGCCACCGCCGCCAACGCTATGATTCCCGCTATCCGCTTCATGTTTGTCCTTCTCAGCTCTCGTTGTTGACCTGGGATCTCACGAACTCGAGTTGCGCGACGGCGATGTGATACGCGGCCAGCGCGATGATCGAGCGCTCTCGCATCGCCGTGGCTCGCGCCTCCGCCTGCAACTGGTCGGCCGCCGTGGCCAGTCCCTCGTCGAAGCGACGTCGCATCAGCTGCCGGCCTGATTCCGCCGCCTCTGATGCCGTGCGCGTCGCTTCCACCATCTCATGGGTCGCTTGCACCGCGCGCTCAGCCTGGTCGAGCTCCGCCTGCGCGTCCTTCACCGCCTGGTCGTACTCGATGTCGGCGACGTGCCGCTCCAGCTGCGCACGCTGGATGTCTGACGACCGGGCGAAACCGGAGAACAGAGTCCAGCGCAGAGCCAGACCCACCGTCCAGTTGTCGGCGTCGAACGCCAGTGGCTCGCTGCTGTGCGTGGCGTACTCGGCAAAAGCGTCCAGCGCTGGGATCCAGGCGTAGGATGCCTGGTTCTTCGCCCGGGCGGCCGCCTCTGCCGCCGCTTCCCGCGCCTTCACGTCCGCACGCTCGCGTGGGTCGAATTCGCTCTCCACGATTGGGGCCGGGGTCTCCAACGCGTCCGTCAGTCGCGGCAGCATGCCCGGCTCCCAGCCGAGGTGACGCCCCAGGTCCTGCAGCGCATCCAGTCGAGCGCGCCCCGCCTGCGCCACCGCCGCCCGGGCCGCGGCCAGCTCCGCTTCCGCCTGCAACAGATCGGCGTCCGTCAGCAGGCCCCGCTCGTGGCGCCGCCGGAACGAGTCCAGCGTCGCACCCGCCGCCGCCGCGGCGGCCTCCGCCGACTCTTGCTGCGCCGACGCCGTCAG
>JBDHHX010000159.1:0-8129 GCA_039589155.1 Gemmatimonadota bacterium
GAATCGCTCCGCGTTAGCTGGATGAAATGCGTTTTCAACCCTAGCGCTGCTTCCGCGGCAGCTTGTCTCGATTTTCGTCTTTTTTCCTCGTTGACTCCGCCAGGCTTTGGTCGTATTTTATGGAATCAGGGTGGTCGGGAATCGCAATACCCCATAAAAACCATACCTGCGTCATGAAGCTGCAGAAAGACGGTACCTGGCTCACCACTGGGCAAGCCGCCCGGCTCTGCTCGGTCACCTCCGATACTGTCCTCAAGTGGATCAAGAAAGGGTCGCTGCATGCCGTTCGCACTGCCGGCGGGCACTATCGCATCAGGCGCGAAGACCTCGAACCTCTGCTCACCGTCGGCCAAGATTCGCGGCGCATCGCAGACGTGACGAACGGTGCAGCGCAGCAGTTGCGATGCTGGGAGTACTTCAGCCGCGGAGGCGGGATCAGGGAGGAATGCGAAGCCTGCGCAGTCTACCGCGCCCGGGCGACGCGATGTTTCCGGATGGCGATGATGGATGCCGACATCGGCCACGCGCGTCAATTCTGCCAGACATCGTGTGAGGATTGCGTCTACTTTAGGCGCCTGATTGGACAGCCGACCAACGTGCTTGTCGTCACGGCGGACCGTCTTCTCGTGAAGCGCCTACAGGATGACGAGATCGAAGGGATGGCGTTCCGCTTCGCGCGCAACGCCTACGAGGCATCCGCCGTTGTGCACAGCTTTATGCCGGCCTTCGCCGTGGTCGACCAGGACGCATTCCCGCGCGGTGACGAGAGTCTGCTGGAAGGTCTAGCAAACGACCCTCGACTTCCGGGTTTGAAGATCATTATAGCAGTGCAGCGCGGTGAGGATCGAAAACTGGGCAACGGCCATGATCAGGACTTCATATCTCAAACGATAGAGAAACCGTTTGGTCCGGAGGAGATCGCCGCCGTGATCGACGGTTTTCCAGTGGGGTCGATGGAAACGGAGACGTTGGAGAACGCCTGAGAATCGGAGGGTACAGTGAACCCAGTGAGTCGGGAAGTTATGGAAGCCAGTCGCGATGACGACGGGTTCCTCAAGACGATGGCGAGTTGGGATCGAGCGATGGCCGAGACTCTCGCCCAAGAGCACGACATCGGTGAACTCACCGATGAACACTGGAAGGTGATAGAGTTCGTGCAGGACTATTACGCGACGTACGGCACGGGGCCGCCGGTGGTGAAAGTGCATAAGGAGACTGGGCTGACGTCGGAAGATATCTGCCGGCTATTCCCTTGCGGCATGGTGAAGGGGGCATATCGGCTGGCCGGACTGCCACGTCCGCCGGGGTGTGCGTGAGCGAAGACGGGCAATAGCGGCAGGAGAAAAGGCACCGTAGAAAGGAATATCCAAAATGGATGTCGTTAGGTTCTTGGTGGGAGGCGTTCTTCCGTACGTCGCGGTCACGGTGTTCATCGTGGCCATGGCTTACCGCATCTACACGTGGAAGAGACTCGCGGCGCCCTCGATGACGCTGTTCCCGGCGCCCGAGGATGCGAGTGCTAACAATCGGAACGTACTCAAAGAAGCCCTGCTGTTCCGAAGCCTGTTCCGAGGTGACCGACTGCTGTGGGGATTCGACTGGGCGTTCCACGCGGTGTTGGCCCTGATAGTTCTGGGGCACTTTCGCGTCTTCAGCAACGTTGACGGGACTCTGATGGCGATGGGGATGAGCGACGCGGCCATTCAGACCATGTCCGGCGGCGTCGGTGGGGCAGCCGGCGTTGTCATACTGGTGGCGACGATTCTGCTGTTGGCCCGGAGGTTGGCGTTGCCGCGCGTCCGAGAGGTCACGGGCGTCGCCGATATTCTCGCATTGTTGCTTGTTGGGACAATCATTGTGACCGGCAATATGATGCGGTTCGGAGCCGAGCACTTCGACCTTACGCTGACGCGGCAATACTTCGCCGGTCTGGCATCGTTCGGCGGTGTCATGGAAGAAGCCGCATTGCAGAACAACGTGCTCATGGTCCACATGGGCCTGGCGTTTCTGCTCATCATGATCATCCCATTCAGCAAGATCCTGCATTTCGGGGGGATCTTCTTTACACATCAGCTCATTCGGAAGCAATAGGGTGGGGGAAACGACAATGTCCGACAACAACGTGAAAGAGCAAGTCGTTGAGTCCATCAACGCTATCAAAGACGGACCCCGCGCGCTGCGGATGTACATGGAGATGTGTGTAAAATGCGGCACGTGCGCTTCCGTTTGCCCGGTCTACTACGGCAAGCCGGAGAAACGATACAACCCGGCCGAGCGAACCGATCTGATCCGCCGCATCTACCGCAAGCACAACACGATGAGTGGAAAGCTGTTCGGCAGGTTGGCCGGAGCAGAGGACTTCGACCCGGCAGACGTGGAGGATTGGCAGGCGATCTTCTACGAGTGCACGGGTTGTCGCCGCTGCGCCACCTTCTGCCCGTTTGGGATCGATCACTCCGTTGTGACCCGCAAGGGCCGCGCGATCCTGGACAAGCTCGGTATGACGCCGGAAACGATGGCGAGGGTGGTCCAGGTCTCATTGGAGACCGGGAACACGGACGGCGCTGGAGAGGCCGCGTTCCGCGCCGCCATCGACTTCCTCGAGGAGGAGATGAGGGACGAACACGGGATCGACATCAAGATCCCGATCGACGCGAAAGACGCCGAGTACTTCTACGTCCCGCCCTCCGGTGATGTGCTGGTCAACCCGGAAGCCACTATGGGCGTCGCCAAGGTATTCCACGCCCTGGGGATGGCGGACAAATGGACCATGAGCTCCAAGTGTTTCGACGGGGCCAACTACGGTCTGTTCACCGGCAACGACGGTGACATGAAGGCCGACAACAAGATGTACGTGGACGAGGCCAAAGCGCTCGGCACTAAGACCATGCTGATGGGCGAGTGCGGCCACGCCTATCGCATCATGAAGATGATGATGGAGAAAACCGGATGGTGGGGTGACCTGCCCTTCGAGATCGTCAACTGCATGGAGTGGACCGCCGAGCGCATCAAGGAGGGCAAGCTACAGTTTGACAAGTCGAAGAACCCACAGCCTGTCACCTACCACGACCCGTGCAATTTCGGTCGCTCTTGCGGCATAACCGAGGAGCCGCGAGCGATTCTCGAGGCTTCCTGCGCCGATTTCCGTGAGATGCATCCCAATCGATCGGAGAACTGGTGCTGTGGTGGCGGCGGTGGACTGTCGGCCATGGACGACATCATCGACTTCCGAATGGAGATCTCCGGCACCAAGAAGCTCGAGCAGATACGAGAGACCGGCGCCACGTACGTGTCCACCGCCTGCTCGAACTGCAAGCGCCAGCTGACGCAACTGCTGGAATATCACGAAGAGCAAGTCGAGGTCGGGGGTGTGCACGACATGCTCTCGCGCTCGATACTCGTGAACGGGAAGGCCGCGGAACGCGACGATTATATGTAGACGGGAATCTGAGTGCTGAGGGCGATTCGGGGATTCCGGCAGTCGTGAAATCGGGGAGCCGAGAAGTAAACGACCACTCAGTCCAAAGCCGCCACTTCCACACTCCCCGATTCTCCGAGTGCCGGAATCCCCGAATCGCCTTCAGGAGCTCCCACGAAACATGCGTGCCGCCGCGGCCAGTCCCGGCGCCCAGCTTTTCGTTCCCAGCGCGTGCACGTGGGTGTAGCAGGCCAGCACGTTTCTGTGGCAGATCCCATCCCGCTCGCCATCAAAACCGTGACCGCGGGTCACCCGGAAGGCAAAGGTGAGATCCTCTGAGGGCGACTCCATGTAGGTATAGTGGAACTCGTGCCCTCTGAGGGCTTCTCCGATGTTATAGAAAGGGTTGCTCTCGACCGTCTCGAGGGCGGCGTACCCGTGTCCCTGGGGCTTCGCCTGGAAGGCAAAAACCGCGGGCAGCGCTCCCACCATCGGGTACTCGTTGCCCTCGTACAGCAGCCTTTCGCCCAGGTAGACGGTCCCTCCGCACTCGGCGTACACCGGCAAGCCGCCTTCGATCGAACGGGACAAGGACCTGCGGAACTCCTTGTTCTGCGCTAGGGCAGGGGCCAGCGTTTCCGGGAAGCCGCCTCCTATATATAGGGCATCAAGTTCTGGAAGCGCCGCGTCGCGTAGGGGCGAGACCTCGATCAGCGTCCCTCCCTGCCGCTCCAAAGCCTCTAGGTTCTCGGGGTAGTAGAACTGAAACGCCTCATCTCGGAAGACACCGATGCGCGCTTCATTCTGGGGCCCCGCCTGAGCTTCAGAGCGTTGAATCCGTGGTTCCAGTGGTGGTGCAGCCCGAGCTAGCTCCCGAATGGCATCAAGGTCAAGGAACTCCTCGGCCACTCTGGCCGCTCGCTCGATGGCGACTGCAAGCTGGCCGTGCTCCTGCGGTGGCACCAAACCGAGATGTCGCTCGGGGAAGATCTCTTCGGCGATCTTGGGAAGCGCTCCCAGCACCGGCAGGCCGCAAGCGCTCTCGACGGCTTCGCGGATCACCGACTCGTGGCGCGCGCTCGCGACGCGGTTGAGTATGACGCCGCGAATGGGGACCTGCGGATCGAGATTCTGACATCCCAGGACGATGGCGGCGATCGTCCGAGTTGCTTTGGTGCAGTCCACTGTCAGCACGACAGGGCTCTGCAATAGCTTGGCCAGTTCGGCGGTGCTGTAGCTGCCCTCCGCGTCCATGCCGTCGTGAAGGCCCCGGTTGCCCTCGATGACGGCCAGCTCGGACTCGCCGACCGAAGACATGAAGGATCCCAGCGCGGCGTCCGCGGACATCAGGAAGAGGTCGAGATTCCGGCAGGGTCGGTCCGCGGCCAGTGAGAGCCAGGCCGCGTCGATGTAATCAGGTCCCTTCTTGAAGGGCGCTACGCGAAGGGCCTGCTTCCGCCACGCGGCTAGCAGGCCCAACGATACGATCGTCTTTCCGCTGCCCCCGCGCAGACCGGCGACCAGAACGCGGGGGATACTCATAGGGTCACGCCATTTCGATGAAGCCGCAGGGGCAAATCTCCATGCATTTGCTGCAGCCGGTGCAGTTCACGAGCTTGAACGGCAGGAGTTGACCCTTCTCTAGCGGCTTCTCGATCGCCTGATCCTGACAATACATCCAGCACTTCTCGCAGTAGAAACAGTAACCGCAGCTCATGCAGCGGTTGGCTTCCTCGACCACCTGGTCCTGTGCGAATCCCAGGTTAACCTCAAGTTCAACCTCTCCCATCCGTTCGTCAACATCGATGGCTGTTGGCTCACCACGCTCCTGTTTCTCGAAGTGATCCAGATGCATCTTGTCGGTCCGGATGATGGGCATGTCGCCATTCTCTTTGGGCACGAAACCGCTCAGCTTGCGGTCTATCGCTTCCGCTGCCCGGCGGCCGTGGCCGACCGCCGTGGTGACCAGGTCTAGCTGGGTCACGTCACCGCCGGCCCAGATGCCGTCGATCTTGGTGGCGCCTTCCTGGTCTACCTTGATCCAGTCCTTGCCCTCGATCAGCGACTCGAAGCCAGAGAAGTCCGGCGCCTGACTTACGGCGGAGATGACCGCGCTGGCGGGAATCTCGAACTCCGAACCTTCGATCGGTACGGGGCGTCGGCGGCCCGAGGAGTCGGGCTCGCCCAGTTCCATGCGAATCGCACGCATGGCGACCACGCGGCCGTTCTCCTGCTTGAAGCCGATCGGTGCAGCCAGAAACTCGATTGTTATTCCCTCTCTGATCGCTTCCTCCACTTCTTCTGCGATCGCCGGCATCTCCTTCAGCGTTCTCCTATAGAGGACGGTAACGTTGGCGCCCAGGCGTTTGCAGATCCGCGCCGCGTCGATGGCCGTATCGCCGCCGCCGACCACGATCGCCACCACATCTTTACCCAACTCCAGCTTTTCGCCGTGGTGGAAACGACTCAGGAAATCCACCCCGGAGAATACGTTGGGAGCGTCCTCTCCGTCGACACCCAGACTGACACCTTGCTGCGCGCCCAGGGCAACGTACACTGCTTCGTACGAGCTCTTGAGCTCATCCAGGTCGGTGTCCACACCGATCTTCGCTCCGCACTTCAGGTCGACCCCGACGTCGAGAATCTTCTGAATCTCGGCGTCGAGTACTTCCTCGGGGAGTCGATACCCCGGGATGCCGTAGCGTAGCATCCCACCGGCTTCCTCCTGTGACTCGAACACCGTCACCCCGTAGCCCCGCCGCGCCAGCTGGTAGGCACAGGACAGACCGCTCGGTCCGCCACCGACGATGGCGATGGTTTTCGACTTCTTATCATCGCTCAACTTCTTGAGCGCGAGCCCCTTCTCGATGCCGTAGTCGCCGATCGCCCGCTCGATCTTGTTGATGTTGACCGCGCCCTCTAACTCCTTTCGGTTGCACTCAGTCTCGCATGGGGCCGGGCACACACGCCCACAAACGGAGGGGAATGGGCTGGTATCAGTGTAGATGTGCCAGGCTTCCTCGAACGCCTGGTCCAGGGTCTTCCCCAACAGATCGGCCTGCGCGAGAGTCGTTACGAACTGCCGGATGTGATTGCCGCTGGGGCATGTTGCGTGGCACGGGGGTTTCTTCTCTACGTGCTTGGGTCGCAACGTCGACATCTCACGCGAGGCACCGCTCGAGAATCCCCTCGCTCCCAGAGTCTTCTTCTTCTTCTTCTTGACTACCTTCTTAGCCATAGATCCACCCCGCGCCGCGCGTGGTCAAACGTTCGTGTTCCTAGCGCATTCCCAGTACCCCCAAGGGCAGGGAATGCGCCCACCTCTTTGAAACTCCAACGACCGCCAGCGTCGCTACGCTCAGCCGCCCTCTGCCGACCCCTCCTCGGGAGGGAGTTCGATGAAGCTGCCGCCGAAGTACGTATAGACGCAGCGCCCAGAATCCATCAGCGTGCGAATGGCTAGCTTGCACAGCT
This sequence comes from Gemmatimonadota bacterium, assembly GCA_039589155.1. Classification (GTDB taxonomy): domain Bacteria; phylum Gemmatimonadota; class Gemmatimonadetes; order Palauibacterales; family KS3-K002; genus Kutchimonas. The sequence goes on from JBDHHX010000159.1 coordinate 6,893, forward strand.
TCTTATCGACCTCATCTTCACCGAACTTCTCGATCATCGCCTTGGTGAGGTCGCCTGCCTTGAACTTCTTCTTGCCCTGGTACTCGGCGACCATCTCGTACATGGCGTCCGCGACTTGTTCCTTCGTGACTGCCATCGCGCGCCTCCTATTGCCTCAGGTGGGCCGACCGCTTGTAGGTCAGACCCGCATACTTGAAGTCGTCAATGTGTTCCTTCTCGAACTCGATACCGGTCATCTTGAAGAAGCGCGGCCAGCCGATGCGGTCGATGAACTGGCCCATCCGCTCGTACTTGCGAGCGTGCTTGACCCAGACTTCAACAATGTTTCGGACGGACTCTACCACCTCTGGCCAGCGCGGTGGGTTATTGGGCAGGAACGGAATCGCCAGCTTGGAGAACGCCGGCTCCATGCGGGCATTGGAGACCTTGCCACCGACCCAGATCGATACGCCGTCGTTCAGCGGGTCGGCCATCGGCAGCGACGGGCAGACCGTGAAGCAGTTCCCGCAGAACATGCACTGCTCGTCCACCACTTCGACCGAAGTCTTGCCGTCAACCGTCGCCGGCCGGATCGCCGCCGTGGGGCAGGAGGCCACCACGTTAGGGATCTCGCAGATCTTGTTGAGGTTGTCGTGCATGATCTTCGGCGGCCTGCGATGGATGCCGAGGATCGCGATGTCCGAGCAGTGAACTGCGCCGCACATGTTGAGGCAGCAGGCCAGGGCGATGCGCAGCTTGCCCGGCACTTCCGTCCCGGTGAAGTAGTCGCACAGGTCGTCCATCACCGCCTTCACGACGCCAGACGCGTCCGTTGCGGCGGAGTGGCAGTGCACCCAACCCTGGGTGTGCACGATGTTCGAGATGGCGTTCCCGATGCCACCCACCGGGTGGCCGATCTTCTCGAGGTCCTTGATCAACGGATCGATGTTGGACTCGTCCGTGAGCAGGAACTCGACATTGTTGCGGCTGGTGAACCGCAGGAAGCCATCACAATACTTATCCGCCAACGCGGCGAAATCACGGATCCGCTTCACGCCAAGCAGGCGCGGCGACGCCGCGCGCACGGTGAACAGTTTGTCACCCGACTGGCCGACGTGAACCATCACGCCGGGCTTGAGGATCTCGTGGTACGCCCATTTCCCGTAGTTGTCTTTGATCACGGGGGGCAAGAACTGCTCGTAATTAGGAGGACCGATATCGGTCAATCTCTCTGTAGCCATTATTCCTCTCCCTCCTC
>JBDHHX010000160.1:0-8688 GCA_039589155.1 Gemmatimonadota bacterium
TTCCGCAGGTCTTCGATCTGGTACAGCGGACCTCTTAGCGAGTTGAGCTCCGCCCGCTCTTCGGCGCCGCGGTCGGCTCGACCCGCCCAGGTTTCCCGAATCAAGTCTCTCATCTCGTCGACGCTGGCGCCTTCGCGCAGCGGCGAGCGCAGGTCGGTTCCCTGTGCTGAGTAGAGGCATAGGAACCAGACGCCGTCGGCGGTGATCCGGCTGCGGTCGCACGAGGCGCAAAACGGCTCGGTGGTCGATGAGATGATGCCGAACACCGTGCCGTCGGACAGCGTGAAACGGTCGGCCGGCGCCGAGCCGTTTTCGGCCAGCGGCTGGATGGGGCCGTAGTGTGCGGTGAGCCGTTCGAGCATCTCGCGCCTCGACATGACCATGTCCAGCGACCAGTGGGTCGCGCCGCCCACGTCCATGTATTCGATGAAACGAACCTCGGCGCCTCTCTTCTTGCCGAACTCGATAAGCTCCACCAGTTCGTCGTCGTTATAGCCCTTCATAACGACCGTGTTGATCTTCAACTCTCCGAGCCGCGCTGCGTGTGCCGATTCGATTCCCTCGATCACGTAGTCCAGGTCGTCCCGGCGCGTGAGCTGCTTGAAGCGATCAGGTCGCAGCGTGTCGAGACTGACGGTGACTCGTTGCAGGCCAGCGCGCGCGAGGGCTCCCGCGTGCCGCGGCAGCAGAACGCCGTTGGTCGTCAGACTCAGGTCGCGGATCTCGGGGTTGGCGGCCAGGCGCTCTACGATCTCGTCGATCTCCTTGCGCATCAGCGGCTCGCCGCCGGTGAGCCGCACCTTGTCGACGCCCAGACCTGTGAAGACGGCGACGACGCGCTCGATCTCCTCGGGACTGAGCATATCCTCGCGTGGCAGCCAGACGTACTCCTCTTCCGGCATGCAGTAATCACAACGGAGATTACACATGTCGATAAGCGACACCCGGAGGCTCTTGAGGGGGCGCCCCAGGCGGTCTGACGGTCCGACAGCGCTACCAGGCTGCGGCGCGTTGTCCCGGCTTGCGATTCTACTCAAACGACTCTCGACGCTTGAAACCAATGGTTGCCTGCGAGTCCCTGAGTGTGGCCGGGCGACGCTGGAAAAGCAAGGTCCTGGGTTGGAAACCGCGCTCGGGACGGCGCTGTTCTAGGCACGGACGCAGGAGCGGCCTTCAGATTGGAACGCAACATGAGAACACTTTCGCGATTAACAGCAACAGCACCTCTCGTCTTCTTCGCGCTGTTCGCCTGCGGAGAAGCGGAGCCACAGGACCGGGACGACGTGCCGTTCGGCACCGGCGGTTGGAAGACGGACTTCTCAAAGCACTCGGTCTCGTTGGACGAGATCATGTCGGGCGGTCCGCCGAAGGACGGGATCCCGGCGGTCGACGATCCGCGCTTCGTCTCCGTGCGTGAGGCGGACGAATGGATCGGCGATCGCGAGCCGGTGATCGTGTTCGAAGCGGCCGGCGCGGTGCGCGCCTATCCGTGGCAGATCCTCATCTGGCACGAGATCGTGAACGACGAGGTGGGCGGCGTGCCGGTAACGGTCACCTACTGTCCACTCTGCAACACGGCGATCGCGTTCGACCGACGACTGGGCGGCCGCGTCCTCGACTTCGGCACAACAGGCAAGTTGCGCCACAGTGACCTGGTGATGTACGACCGTCAGACCGAGACCTGGTGGCAGCAGGCGACGGGGACGGCGATCGTCGGCGAACTGACCGGTGAGGTTCTAACCTTCCTGTCGGCACCGACGGTCAGCTGGGTCGACTTCAAGAACGAGTACCCGGACGCCCAGGTCCTCAGCCGCGAGACGGGATACAACCGGCCCTACGGCGAGAGCCCCTATTCAGGCTACGATACGGGCCGCCCGTTCCTCTACCGCGGCCCGACCGACGGCCGGCTGCCGATGATGGAGCGCGTCGTCGTCGTCAAGATCGACGATGGAGCGACCGTGTATCCCATGGGCACACTGGCCGAGGAGCGGGCGGTGAACCACCAGGTGGAAGGAACCGCGGTGGTCGTCTTCCATCGGCCCGGCACGGCCTCCGCCGTCGATGAACGGAGCATCGAAAGCGGCCGTGACATCGGCGCCGCCGCCGCCTACCTGCGAACGGTAGACGGGCGGACGCTCAGCTTCCTGCCCGATGGCGACGGCTTTCGCGACGAAGAGACGGGAACGCACTGGACGTTCTTTGGTGAGGCGGTGTCGGGACCGTTGGCGGGTAAGCGACTGGAGGCGGTGGTGGTTTATGTGCCGTTCTGGTTTGCTTGGGCGGCCTTTGCGCCAAACACGCCCGTGTACGGTCTGTGATCGGTTGATTTCAACAGCCAACAGCCTCCGCCAGATGTTGTAGTTCAACAGCCAACAGCCGGCAGCCAGCGCTCGACGTTCAAGTTGTATCGGCGCTGCGCGCCTCCAACGATCGACTTCCCACGTTCGACGTTCAGCTGGACATCGGTAGTCGGAAGTCGTTCGCTGAGATGTTTACTTGGACGTCGAGCGATGGCTGATGGCTGCTGGCTGTTGAATACCAACATGTCGAGCGATGGCTGTTGGCTGTTGCGATGATATATTCCCCTGTTCCCGACCTTCAAATTCCCGAACTAGACTATAACCAAAATGCCGATCCAAACCGTAACCGTCTATTGCGCCTCCTCCACCCAGGCCGACGAGATCTATCACTCCGCCGCCGAGCGCCTCGGTCGTCTTCTCGCCAGGAGAGACATGACGATCGTCTACGGCGCCGGCGGTTCCGGATCGATGGGTCGGCTGGCGGACGGTGCGCTGGCCGAAGGCGGGGTAGTGGTCGGCGTCATCCCCGGATTCATGAAAGAGTTGGAATGGTACCACCGGGGAATATCCGAGATCATCGAGGTCGACGATCTGCACGACCGCAAGCGGATGCTGCTGGACGGCGCTGACGCTGTAGTCGGCCTGCCGGGCGGATCAGGGACGCTGGACGAGCTGATCGAGGCGATCTCGCTCAAGCGTCTGGGCAGCTTCACCGGACCGATCGTCATGGTCAACACGAACGGGTTCTTCGATCCCTGCATCGAACAGCTGGAACGCTGCATAGAAGAGCGCTTCATGCACGCGAAACACAGGCAGATGTGGCAGGTAGTCGAGGAGCCGGAAGCTGTTCTCGAGGCGTTCACGCTGGCGCCGCCCTGGTCGGGTGACGCCATCGACTTCGCGGCGGTTTGAGCCGCCCGCAAGATCTCCCTCTTTCTCCACGGCGTTCCGATCCGTAACTTGTGCGGAATCGCCTATCAAAAGTCTAGACAAAATATGCCAGCACGGAGGTACCGATGCGTCGTTCCGTACTCGCCATCGCCATCTCGCTCATCGTCCTCGGGCTCGCCAGCGGGCCGGGTTACGAGGCTCTGCAGGACAACGTGCTGCTGGTCACCAACAAGAGCGAGAATACCGTCTCGTTCATCGATCTGGCATCCGGCGCCGAGCTGGCGCGGATCGAGACCGGCCCCGGCCCCCACGAGGTGGCGGCCACGCCAGACGGCGCCATCGCCTTCATTGCGAACTACGGCGCCGCCAGCCTGACCGTGATCGATGTGGCGAACCGGCGAGCGCTGGGGATGATCGACCTGGGCGAGCACCGCAGCCCGCACGGAATCGTGGTTACGAAGGACGGCAAGTCGGTCTGGGTGACCACGGAAGGCTCGCAGGAGCTGGTCGAGGTCGATGTGGAAAGCCGCCAGGTGAAGCGGGCGATCCACACCGGCCAGCGAACCACCCACATGGTGGCGCTGGCCGAGAGCCAGGGTAAAGCCTACACGGCAAACATCGGTTCGGGCAATGTCACCGCGATCGATACCGAGAACGGCGTTGTGATCAAGCAGATCGCCACCGGCGAAGGCGCCGAGGGGATCGCGGTCACTCCGGACGAGAAGTACGTGCTGGTCACCAACCGCGCCGCCGGCACCTTCTCCGTCATCGACGTCGCCACGGACGAAGTCATCCACAGCATGGAGGTCGGCGGCTTTCCGATTCGGGTCGAGGTGACGCCGGACGGCAAGCGCGCGCTGATCAGCCAGGCGACGGCGGCGACGTTGTTGGAGGTGAGCGTCGGCGATTGGACGCCGGGCCGCACGCTGGCCGTCGGCGCCATGCCGGTGGGGATCGAGATCACACCCGACGGGATGACGGCGATCGTCGCCAACACGCGTGACGACATGTTAACGGTAGTCGACCTGGAGAGCTTCGCAGCGGTGAGGACGATCACCGGCGGCGACGAACCCGACGGCATGGCCTACGTGGGCCACTAGGCGGCGCGACGGATTTGTTGTCGCTCGCCATGCGAGGGTCAGCGAGTTTCGTTTCGATCTCTGTCATCGCTGCTTGCGTTGCGGTAGCCGCTTGCACGATAGAGCGCGCCGACGTCCGCACGACCAGTGGCGACGCGCCGGAAGCGGATACGGCGCGAGTGCGCCAGACCATCGAGGCCATCGCTACGGCGCTGGAGCGAGCCGACCTGACATCGCTCGACACGATACTAGACGACAGCATCCTGGTCATCGTAGGGGAAGAGAACCGCGGGACAACGCGAACACGCGGGTGGCAAGCTTACCGCGGCCACCTGGGCGATCGGCTCAGGCGGCCAGATAGCTATCGGATCGAGCTTCACGATCTCACAGTCAGGCTGGCGGGAAGAAGCACGGCTTTGGCTACTTGCCGTTTCGCCATCTTCCAAGGCGGAGAATCATCGGCTCACGGTTTCGCCACCGGCATTTTCCGGAGAGCGGGGGATAACTGGCGACTCGAGCACGTGCACGTGTCATTGGCTAAGGTCGTACTGTTGGTCGGACAAAGAGCGTCTTAGTAGGGTCACTAACGAGTAGAGCGAAGAGATGAATACGGTGCAGGAGCGTCGTCGAGATCGGCTGGTGACAGTGAGTCCCCTGACCGGTGGAGAGTTGGGCGACTACCCGATCATGGGAGCGGCTGAGGTTCGGGTCCTGGTGGCGGCCGCCCGCGAGGCGCAGGCGGAATGGTCGGACCGTTCGTTGGAAGAGCGGGCGAAGAGCATGGCGCGACTGCGGCGACTGATCGCGGACCGTGCCGACGACATAGCCGAGACCATCAGGGGCGAGACGGGCAAGGTGAAAGGCGAGGCGCTCTCGGAGGCGTTGATCGCCTGCGACGTGGTGGACTTTCTGGCGGAGAAGGCGCCCAGGGCACGGCTGGCGCGGCAGGCTGCGCCGGGCGCCTTCACTCACCGTCGCGCCCGCGTGGTCTACGAGCCGTTCGGTGTGATCGGCGCCATCACACCCTGGAACTACCCGTTCACCATCAGTATGGGGGTCGTGGCCACCAGCGTTGCCGCCGGGAACGGTGTGGTGCTCAAGCCATCGGAGTACACGCCGGCGACCGGCGCGCTGGCCGTAGAGTTGGCCGCCGAGGCGACGGGTCGCGATGACCTGGTGCAGTTGGCGACGGGCGATGGCGTGACCGGCGCCGCGCTGGTGGGATCGGGTGTCGACAAGATCTCGTTCACGGGCTCGACGGCATCCGGGGTGAAGGTGATGGAGGCGGCCGCGAAGTCGCTTACCCCTGTGGTTCTGGAGTTGGGCGGCAAGGACGCGATGATCGTCTGTCACGACGCCGACCTCGAGCGCGCCGCCCGGGGCGCGGTGTGGAGCGCATTCTACGGTTGTGGCCAGACCTGCATGTCGGTGGAGCGCGCCTACGTGGTCGACGAGGTTTACGACGAGTTCGTCGAGCATGTGGTCCAGACCGCCCGGCGGGTGCGAACCAGCGACGAGCCGGAAGCGATGATCGGTTCGTTGATCAACGAATTCCAACGCGACAAGGTGAAGACACACGTCGAGGACGCCCGCGAGAAAGGTGCACGCATCATGTTGGGCGGTCGCGCGCTGGATGGGCCCGGCTACTTCTACGCACCGACAGTGGTGGTAGACGTCGATCACGACATGGCGATCATGCGGGAGGAGACGTTCGGTCCGGTGTTACCGATGATGCGCGTCGCCGACGAGGACGAGGCGGTACGCCTGGCCAACGACAACCCGTTTGGGTTGGATGCCAGCGTCTGGACACGAAGTCGCCGGCGCGCTCGCCGAATTGCAGGCCAACTCAAAGTAGGCGCCGTCGCCATCAACGATCATCTCATCAACTACGCCATCGCCGACCTGCCGTTCGGTGGCGTCGGCCACAGCGGGTTCGGGCGCGTCCACGGACTGGAGGGGCTCCGCGAGTTCGTTCGACCCAAGGCATGGGTAGAAGACCGGCTGGCGTTCAAACAGGAACCGCACTGGTTCGAGGAGGGCGGCAGTGGTGAAGAGTTTGCCAAGGATATGCTGACCTTCCGGCACGGGCGCGGTCCGCTGCGCCGGCTGGGTGCGGGCCTGAGACTTGTGCGTGGCATGCTGCGATGACCCACGAGGCCGGCTCGTCGCCACTGGCCGAGCAGATGGACGGCCTGCTCACTTGCGTGCACTGCGGGTTCTGTCTGCCCGCCTGCCCGACCTACGAGCTATTGGGCGACGAGAACGACTCGCCGCGTGGCCGGCTGTACCTGATGCGAGCCGTCGCCGAGGGTCGGCTGACCGCCGACAACGCGTCGTTCAACCTTCACATCGACCGCTGCCTGGGATGCAGGGCGTGCGAGCCGGTCTGTCCATCGGGCGTTCGTTATGGGCAGCTCCTGGAACACGCGCGCGAGGTGAAAGGCGCCGCCGGCGGTTTCCCGGGTCGCTTGGTGCGGGCCGCGATGAATGCCCTGTTCGGATCACCGCGGACGCAGAACATGGTCTGGGCCGCGCTGCGGTTCCTGCGCTGGACGCGAACCCCGCTGCTGTTGGCGCGCCTCGGTCGTGCTGGCCGGTCGCCCGGTCGCTTTCGCTTCGCCATGGCGATGCTGGCGGCGAGCGCGCCGCGGGCCATCGCCGGTATGCGGAAGGGGAGCCGCCGCCGGCGGACCGCGTCGATGGCGGACGGGGCGCCGCTGGACGGGGAAGCCGTGGCGCTGCTCGAGGGCTGTGTCATGTCGGGGCTCTTCGGTCACGTGAACCGGGCGACGGAACGGGTCGTTCAGGCTCACGGACATCCGACGGGAAGCCTGCGCGCCGGCCTCTGCTGCGGCGCGCTGCAGGCGCACGCCGGCGAGTTGGAGAAGGCGCGGGAGATGGCGCGACGTGTGGTAGACGCCTTCGAGCTGTCGCGCGCAGACGTGCTGGTGACCAATTCCGCCGGCTGTGGCGCGGCGCTCAAGGAATACGGCGAGTGGCTGCGCGACGACGCGGCGTATAGCGAGCGGGCCGAGAAGCTGGCCGCCTCGGTACGCGACATTAGCGAGTGGCTGGCCGAGCGGCCCGGCAGCGGGTACCGGCCGCTGGAGCTGCGCGTCGGTTACGACGCGCCGTGCCACTTGCTACACGCGCAACGCATCAGCGATGCGCCCATCGAGGTGCTGGGTCGCATTCCGGATCTCGAGGTCGTCCCCTTGCCGCGTTCCGAGCGCTGCTGCGGTGCTGCCGGCATCTACGGATTGGAGCACCGTAAGCTCTCGGAAGATCTGTTGAGCGCCAAGTTGTTCGAGATCGGCGATGTGCAGGTCGACTACGTGGCGACGGGCAACCCCGGGTGCCTGATGCAGATCGGCGCTGGCGCCATCGTGCACCGGCTTCCCGTTGTCGGCGTTCATCCCGTCGAGCTGCTGGATGGCGCGGGATCAGATGATGACGAGTGATCGACAGGACCCTCGGCGCGAACCGGCGCCGCGGCCGCGGGCCGCTTGGCGTGATGAACTTCGCGAGATCATCTTCGAAGCGGAGACGCCGGCAGGCAAAGGCTTCGACATCGGCCTGCTGCTGGCGATCGTGCTCAGCGTCGTCGCGGTCCTGCTGGAGAGCGTCGCTGGGATAAGAGCACAGTACGGCTCGCTGCTACGCACGGCCGAGTGGCTCTTCACCATCCTCTTCACCGTCGAGTACATACTTCGCCTCATCTGCGTCGGCCGGCCGCTGTACTACGCATTCAGCTTCTTTGGACTGGTCGATCTGCTGGCCATCGTGCCGACGTACCTCAGCGTGCTGATGCCCGGCGCCCAGTCGCTCATCGTCATCCGGGCGCTGCGTGCTGCAGACGGCGCTGCACGCCAGCGCACGGAAGATCATCGTCTTCCTGGGCGCGGTGCTGACGCTGGTGCTCATCATCGGTTCGTTGATGTACCTGATCGAAGGCGAAGCCAACGGGTTCACGAACATCCCACTGAGCATCTACTGGGCGATTGTGACGATGACCACGGTGGGCTACGGCGACCTGGCGCCGGCCACGGTGGTTGGCCGCATGCTCGCCTCGGTGGTCATGATCATCGGCTACGGGATCATTGCCGTGCCCACGGGTATCGTGACGGTCGAGTTGGCCAGCGCGACCCGTAAGTCGATCACGACGACCGCGTGTTCGGAATGCGCGGCGCAGGGGCACGACCCGGACGCGAAACACTGTAAGTACTGTGGGGCGATGTTGTAGCGCGGTGCCGCGCAATCATCAACACGAAACATCTAACACCTAACGCTCAGCGCTCACTTCCCTAGGCGTTGATGACTGAGAGTTAAGTGTTGATGGTTTTGACCACTGTGTCGGGGATTAGGATCGAATATGTCAAAAGCCAGGTTCATACCGTACAGCGGTTATAAAGAGTTCC
>JBDHHX010000161.1:0-13873 GCA_039589155.1 Gemmatimonadota bacterium
GAATGCCTTGCCGATCGATGGCGATACGATCGCCACCGCCACACCGGCCAGGATGAGCACGACCACCAGTTCCGCTATTGTGAAGCCCTTGTTCTTCATATACAGCCCTCTATTCCGCGCCCGTCAAACGCAATCGCTGTGCCACGCCGGGTGCGCTCGGACGCTTCACCTAACTGCCCCAAAAACAACAGGTTAAGCTCGCCGGCTACAGTCCGCCGCTCCGAGCCGCCGCGCTGGCCCCGGTCACTATGACCGAAACCGGTCATGCGTGCGACCGTCAAAAGTTATTTGGTTTCAGGGGGTTCGGCGGGTACCGGAACAGGCCTAGACAATCTACGGATATCGGCCCGAAAGATCCACTGCCAGGCTTTAGGCTAGCCCCTAAGCGAAACCCTCAGGGTCAGACTGTCCTCCTGCACCTGGGGGCCGAGGTTGCCCGCCTGCGGCGCCTTGCCGAAGCTCTCACCCCGCAGGATGATATCGACCATCTTGACCTGCGTCAGGTCCGCCGTGACGTTGCCGCTCACATCATAATAGACGAAAACGAGGCCGCTATCGGACGGTGGGCTGAGCGGGCCGGTGAGCTTCTCCCAACCGGCCGCCGCGCCGACCTTGCGGCCCAACCACCAGCGGCCGCCCTCGTCGTAGCTACCGTACTGGACGGTGCGGAACTCTCGGAACGGAGCACCTACCTGGACCCCGGAAAGCCAGGCCGTGGTCGTGTCCACCTCGACCACCAGGTCCGGGTTCGCCGATACCGTCGTCCAGGCACAGTCCGGTACGCCTCCGGCCGCCGGGGTGTAGATCCTGTCGATCCCCGACTGCACCCAACCGTCGTCGCCCGTCCCCGCCGCGCCTGCCGCGAAGACCAGTACGCTGTCGTCGGTGGTCGCTTCGATTGCCCCGGAAGTCGCGTAGAGCCCGAACCGCGGCTGGGTACCATGGATCGCACAGACGATCCCCGTACCCTGCACCGATCTCAGCTTCAGGTCGAATGTGTTGATCACGTACAGATCGCTGTCGGCGGCCGAAAGCTGTCGCAGCTCGAACGCCAGCAGGTTCGCCGCCGCTCGCAAGCTCGTCCGCACGTCCTGCAGCTCCCGCTGCTTCAAATACAGACGGTTCTGCCCGATCAGCACCTGGTAGATGCCGGTCACCACCACGATCGCGATGATCAGGTAGACCAGAAGTTCTATTACGCTGAAGCCGCCCCGGTCGAGGCGGCTGTGCGGGCTCTCTCTTTTCATCCCAGCCTTATTCCTAGCTCGGATTCGGGTCCGCCAGGTAGGTCACCAGCGTGTCGTACACCGTCTGACCCTGGAAGTTCTCCCGTTGCATCACCAGCGTGACCTGCTTCGGGTTCGTGCCTGTCACTTCCCACGTCATCGGGTAGCCCTGCACGTTACTCGTTCCCGTCACCACGCTGTCATAGCCCAGCGCCACGAGGCTCTCCAGCTGTTCCTGCATCGCCGCCCAGCGGCCCATGTCCACACGACCCATGTATACCTGCCGCGCCGCCACACCGCCCGCCGCCGCCAATCCCAATAGCGCGACCGCCAGGATCACTACCCCGATCAGGATTTCGACGAGGGACACTCCCTCGATGTTCTTCAGCCATTTCATAGCGCCATACCTCCTCGTGGCGGCCCTTCTAAAGGCAAGCGCCGTGCCGGTTCGGGGCAATAATGCTAAATGCCCGTGATGACTACAGATAGCGCCGAGATCGCCCGGCGGTTCACCGATGCAATCCCTCCATAATCGGTCAGGTTGACCGGCGACTTCCCCCTAATTCCCGAGATTGTGGCCAAATTCCACCCTATTCGCCACTAGTGAGTCATTCCCTCCGGGCTCAGCTCCGCCGCCACGCCGTCGGCCTCGCGCCAGACGCGCAACAGGTTGCCGCCCCACAGCTTGCGGATCTCGTCCTCCGAATAACCGCGCCGCACCAGCTCCAGTGTGACGTTGAAGGTCTCGCTGGCGTCGTTCCAGCCGTAGACGCCGCCGCCGCCGTCGAAGTCGGAGCTGATGCCCACGTGGTCGATCCCGATCAGCTCGACGGCGTGGTCGATGTGATCGACGAAGTCGGCGACGGTGGTCGGCCAACGTTCCTCGATCTCGGCGCTCCGGCCGCGGTACTCGTCCTGCTGCTCGTCGCTGAGCGCGTTCCAGGCGGCATAGCTGGTGACGCCCATCTCCTGGCGCAGAGCGTTCATCGCCTCCTGCTTCTCCGGCGGATCTTCCTTGACGAAGGAGCCCAGCCCGACGATCTGGATCACGCCGCCGTTCTCCTTCAGCGCCAGCAGTTGCTCGTCATCCATGTTGCGCGGAACGTCCCGCAGCGCCCGCGTGCTCGAGTGCGACGCAATCACCGGCGCCTTCGAGATTCGGACCGCGTCCAGCATCGCGGCCTTCGAGATGTGCGATACGTCGATCAGCATGCCCAGCCGGTTCATCTCGGCGATTACCTGCTCGCCGTACTCGCTGATCCCGTCGTGCTCGCTCTCGCCATCGCCCAGGTCGTCCCTCGGGTTCGCCGAGTCGCTGATGTCGTTGTGCCCGTTGTGAGCCAGCGTCATGTAGCGCGCGCCCAGGGCGTAGTATTCCTCCAGCAGGCTCAGATTCTGGCCGATCGCGTACCCGTTCTCGATCCCGATGCAGGCCACCAGCTTGCCCGCGCCGTGGATCCGCTCCACGTCGTCCGGCGTGTACGCCAGCTCGATCCGCTCCGGGTACATCGCTTCCGCCATCCGGTGGATGGCGTCGAACTTACTCCTCGCCGCGGCTTCCGCCGCCTCGTAGTTCTCCGGCGTGCGCTCCGTCTGGCCCACGTAGACCACGAAGAAGCCCACGTCCAGGCCACCCTCCTCCATCTTCGGAAGGTCGACCTGACGGTTGCCGCGTACGCCCGGATCGACCTCCGCCGTCGCGAAGTTGCCCGGAATGTCGTCGTGCGTGTCGATCGTGATGACCCGGTCGTGGATCTCACGGGCCGTGGCGACCAGCTCTTCCTCCGACGGGGCGCCGCCGGAGCAGGCGACCTGAGCTCCCAGGGTTATCAGTGCTATGGGGACGAACGATTTACGCAGCATGCGCTTCCTCCCTCTCAGGGTGCCACTCCCAATCAGCCCTCGTCGATAAAGCTCTCGAAACGCGGCGTCTCCCGCAACGGATCCCACGTCGGGTCGACGCCCAGCCACGACCTCGACATCGGTCCCTCCCCTTGGGTCAGCAGCGATTCAAGGGCGTCCACCGCCGCATCGTAGTCGCCCACCATCACGTAGACGTGCGCCAGGTTGTCTAGCATCGCGCCGCCCACGTAGGGATCTTCCGCGGCAGGCGCCAGCCGCGTCGCCTCCACGCCCTCACGCACCGCATCCTCCGCCCGGCCCAAGCCCGCGTAGGCCAGGCCCAGTTGCGCATGATAGCGGGCCTCCGTCGGCTGTGCCTCGACGCTCCGCTCCATGACCGCACGCGCCGAGTCGAAGTAGGCCAACGCCCTGCCGCCCCGGCCCAGCCGCTCGTTCAGCACGCCGCCTGCCAGGTAATACGTGCCCGAGTCGGCGCCGAACGATTCGATGTACAGGCGCTCCAACGCACGCTCGTGGTCCTCCGCGCTTCCGAACAGCAGCATCCGGAAGTTCGCCCAATACAGATTCGTGTAGATCTCGGCCAGTTTCGTACGCGCCAGCTCGAAGTCCGGGTCGTACTCCACCGCCAACTCGAACATCTCGATCGCCTGCTGCGCCGCCGTCGGCGATGTGCTCCGCTTCAACAACTGGTTGCCCAGCTGGTAGGAGCGATACGCATCAAGGTTCTCCGTCGGCTGCTCCTGCAACGCCAGCCGCTCCGGTTCCACGATCGTCACGTCCAGCGCGTCCACCACACGCTCGGCGATCTGTGTCTGCACCTCGAACACGCTCTCCAACGGCTCCTCGTAGATGTCCGCCCAAACGTGCGTGTCGTCCACCACCCGGATCAGCTGCGGCGTCACCCGCACCCGACCCGGACCCGCCGCCGGGTTTTCCCAGCGTACCGTCCCCTCCAGAACGTAGTCGACCCCCAGCTCCTCGCCGATCTCGCGCGCCGTCTTATCCGTGTCCTTGTACTGGATCGCCGTCGTCCGCGCTATCACACCCAGACCTTGCAGGCTCGCCAGCCGCGCCGTGATCTCTTCAGTGATCCCATCAGCGAAGTACTTGTCGATCGGCGAGCCCAGGTTGACGAACGGCAGCACCACCAGCAGCGTCCTCCCGTCGCTTCCCGCTTCCACACCTTCGCCGCTCTCTAAGCCCCACCATCCGGGAAGTCGCGCCACCACGTAATAGCCTGCCACCACGGTCAGTAACGAGACCAGGACGACCGAGGCCAGCGCGATGCGCCGGCCAGATCTGCCCGACAGACCCGGTACCTGTGAAGGCTGAGTACGCACCACGCCCGTCCGCGTGATGTCGTAGTACCAGGCCAGAACCAGTGCGATGGGGAAGCAGAGAAGCGAGATGGCGACGACGAACGTCAGGCTCCACTCCGGCAACCGCAACGCAGGGAACACGATCTCCGCCACCTGCAGGATGACGAATACCACGACCGCGTATAACACGGCGACACGGAAGACACGCCGCCGTTCAAGCTCCGCCAAAAACTCGCGAAGCCTCGATCCCTGCTCGCTCATATTGCCTGTGCCGATTCATTAACCGGCCCACACCCCTGCCCACCAGGGCGGCCCGGCTCCGTATTTGTCCTGCAGCTTTCAGCCCTACTATAGATTAGAGCCCTCCACCGCCCCACACCGTTGCAACCCCGCCGTATATTACTCCCGACGCGCCCCAAATTCCGCCAGTTTCACCCTACCACGTACGGTCCAAGACATGGGTAACAGTTGTCTCACGACATGGGTAACACTTCAGGGGAGGGTTGGACGGCGCCCAGACCCTCGATTCTAAGTGTCGACTCGTTCAAGTTACCCAGGCGTCGGGGACCATAGTATACGGCCCATCGCCCCTGGCTGAGTTCTTCAAGGCCAACAGACTCACCCCTCAGAACTTCACTCACGAAGACCCACCGGCTGCGCCATTTGATGCAGCCGCCCCTGGCCACCCGTCGCACTTCGTAGTACTCCGGATATTCAACCGGCTGCAGTGAATCCGGCCAGGGTCGTTCCGAGGGCCGGTAACGCTGTCCCGGTGTTATCTGGCCCAGCGCTTCGTGAGGCCTTCGGTGATTGTACTCCTCACAAAATCGGCGAAAGCGCCGCTGCTGCACACTCCGCGAGGCGGCCGGCGGGCAGATCGTCGCCTCCTTCAGCGTTCGGTGCATCCGCTCATGCCGGCCGTTCTGCTCAGGGTGCGCTGGCGCGATGAGCTCCGGCTCGATCCCCAGCTGAATCCACCACACCGCCAGGCGCGAAAGCCGCCTGAGACCCCTCCCGGCAAACGGCGTCCCGTTGTCCGTCCGGATCACCCGCGGAAGACCCACCCGCCGGAACAGCCGTGCGAACGACGCCCGTGTGGCGGCTGTCGTCGGCTCGAGCAACGCGTCGCACAACAGCAAATAGCGCGAGTAGTCGTCGACGATTGTCAACGGGTGGCAGTACACGCCATCCCGCGTTCGGAACTTCCCCTTGAAGTCCGCCGTCCACACATCGTTGGGCGCCGCACTCTCCGTGCGCGATCTCGGCCCATGAGCTCGACGATGCCGGCGCCGCCGCGACTTCAGCAGGCCGTGGCGCTCCAGGATCCGGTTTGCCGTGCTCACCGAGGGCCAGGTCCACTCCGGGCGCTCCGCCGCCAGCAACGGCAGCAAACTTCTTCGCACCCCACCGCGGATGCCTCCGCCTCGACGTTATCAGCGCTTCCACCACTTCTGGCCGCGTCGCCTGCGGGCTGTGGTGGGGGCGCCGCGGCCGATCCACAAGCGCTAGTGGACCCTCAGCCCCGAACCGGCTAGCCCACTTGTAGCCCGTCTTGCGACTGATCCCGTACGCGGTGCAAAGCTCGGTCATCGACCACAGACCGCTCTTGAGATCGACCACGAATTCCAGGCGCTGATCTACGACCGACATCTTCCTCCAGGGCATGAGGCACCTCCTTGGTGCCCCAATCTTGGCCTGGAGTGTTACCCATGTCCTGAGACAACTTGTTACCTATGTCCTGAGACCGTACCCCCCCTACCCATCACCCCCTACCCACCACCACCCATCACCGCACCACCTACCACCGCACCACCTACCACCGCACCACCAACCGCTACTGCTCACCAAAAGCAGTTGAAAGCGGCCCCGAGCTCGTCCCCGTGTTCAACGCCGACAAGCCTTCACAGCTAGCAATCTGCTGCCTCGGTATCTCCAGCACGCACCGCGTGTACTCGCTCCTGACCTCACCCGTCCAGGCATTGGCGTTCGGCGACACCGTCATCTGGATGGCGACCGTCGGTCTCGTATAGCTCACGCTGTCCAGCTCGGCGAAGTCCCGGGCGAATCGCCCGTAGATCGTCGCAAACCAGCGCTGCGCTTTCTTCAGCTCTGACAGCTCCTCCTCGAACAGCCGCTTGTCGTCGACCACACGGCTCTTCTGGCGGTTGTACTCCTCGCTGAACGGCGGCTCGAACAGCAGGAAGGTCCACACGTCTTCCTGCAGCTCGAAGTAGGCGGCGGAGAGCGTCCTCGTTTCGTCCTCGCCGTCCACCACCTTGAACTCGATCGCGCGGCCGTGGCGTGTCTCTCGGACCTTGCCGATCTCGACCACTGTGCTCTCCGTGCAGCCGAACGGCCAGCCCTCGCAGAAGTTCTCGCGGATCTGCAGGGCCGCGGCTTCTTCATCGAGCCGGTTGCAGGCGTTGAACAGCACCAGGCAGACCGGCAGCAGCAGAAGGATTCTCCAACGGGACATGGCACACACCTCGGCTGGTATTGGCGTCATGGGCGCAAGGCCGGCGGACGGCGGATGGGGGTAGCCCGTTCTTGTGATTTCGCTGAGAATTTAGGCAGCTACGGCAGGCGGGACAACGTGGCGTGCATGGCAGGATTGAGCGGCTGGCGCCTGGCCCCTCAGCCCTTATCCGGCCGGTCCATCTTCATCCGAACCTCCGGGACCCTTTTCCGCAGGGCGGTCTCACCCGCGGACTCCTTCCCACGCGCCTCGATCTTGCCCGACGGCAATACGTGGAAGCTCCTGCGGAAGGCGTCCTCCCCCTCCTCGACCACCTGGTTGATCACATCCAGCTCGCGCTCGCCGCGCTCGATGATGTCGATCGAGCCCTGCTCGGACCGCGCCATCACCAGCAGCTGTATCGGAAGCGTCAGACCCGCCGGGTTGTTCTCGATCGCGTGCTTCAGCGTCCAGAACGCCGCCAGCTCCGCCTGCGCCACATTCGGCCGACCTCGATCCCATAGCACCCGGCGAAGGAACGCCAGGAACGGCTCCGCCACCCCTCGCGCATCGCCGATCGCCGCCCAGGCCAACTCCGGCGTCACCTCTGTCAGCGAACACTCGGGATCGAGAAGGTAGAGCCGCAGCGCGCCGTGGAACGGCATGCCAAGCAGCGTCTGGCTCACCACGTATTCGTTTGACGTAATGCCGAACCCGGGTAGGCCCTGGAGCGTCCGATGGATCGCTACCGTCCGCTGCACAGGCGACGATAGCGCCTCGCGCAGCTTGCTGCGCAGCATGTCCTCGGACATGTCACGCTCTTCAGGCTCCGCCAGGCTGCGCTCCAGCGACAACGCCATGTCCTGGGCCAACCCGTCGTGTCCCGCCACGCCCAGCACCGCCTGCCCGGCCACGACCTGCAACTTCTTCGACCACTGGCGAGCTGCCGGCAAGCCGTCCTCCGACGGCATGGTCGACGGACCGCTGGCTGCAAGAACGACGCTATCGGCGCACCGAATACCAACTAACAGCGACACGAATCCACTCCTGAGTGACGCCTCTTCAGTCAGGCAACGGGGGAGTAAGGGATTTCCAGGCCATCTGAAAGGTACCCGCCCAATCCGCGGGCTGGAGTGAGCACAAAACTACCCAAATGACCTGCCAAACACAAGCGGCACAAGAGCTTGGCATTCGGCTATTGGGAATTCTCCAATCACATTCGGGGAATCGGGGAATCGGGGAGTTAGGAAGCTTGAGAAAGCCCTCATTTCCACGGTTCCCTTCTTCCCCGAATCCCCGATTCCCCGACTGCTATTCGAGAATTCCCATCCAAGAAACCCCAAGGGCTTGCCTAAACCCCTTCAAACCAACAGATTAGGGGCCACCCCCTATCTGTCCCCGCCGCAATACTTAAGCTCATGCAGGACTTCGAGAACATCCAGACACAGCTCGCCCAGGAAGAGGCGGCGCTCGCCACGGCCAACGAGCAGGTCCAGGCGACCCTGCAGCAGATCGACGAGGCGTACGGTCAGATCGCGAACATCCAGGCCCAGGTCGAGTCCAGCCAGCAGAATATCCAGAAGCTCAAGGCCCATGCTGCGGCCATCGAGAAACGGATCGCCCTCCTGCGCGAGTACATGGAGATGGCGGCCTCGCAAAACATCCCGACGCCGCCCCCCGCAGTGGCCGCGCAACCGCCGACTCCACCGCCGCCAACAGCGGACCACACGCCGACGTCCCCGCCCACGCCGCCCGCGGACCACACCCCGACGTCTCCGCCAACGCCACCACCCGATCACACGCCGACCTCTCCGCCAACGCCGCCACCTGCCGTCGAGGACGAGCTGCTGCCCGAGTTTCAGAAAGAGGCCGAACCCGAGGATCTCGAGTTCGGCGAGCCGCTTACGGCGCCCACCGACGCCAACGCACCTGCAACGACCGAGCGCGGTGTCGTCACCTTCGATAACATGGACGACGAGTGGCTCACACTCGAGCTGCTACCTCGCACCACCACCTTCGAGGAAGAGCTCCTGCTGCTGATGGCCTACCATCGCAAGGCCGTCAAACCGAAGGAGATCGCAAAGATCTTCCGCCGGCTCGACTATACGCCCAAGGTGAGCACCACCGAAAAGAACATCAAACAGCAGGTCGAAGCCGACCACCACTTCTTCGAGTACGTCGCCGACGGCCGCATCGCCCTCACCGACGAAGGCCGCGAGGAGGCTAACCAGCTACTCCACGCCCTCCTCTAACCCCCCCCCGCCCCCTACCCCCTACTCCCTACCTCTTTCCCCAGCCCGGCCCGCGTCCCAGATTCACACCGATCACAAGCCCAGCACCGAGTCACGCCCAACCATGCGAGGAGGATTCCCATGGCCGATAGCGTCTACAAAGTCATCGAACTGGTCGGAACGAGCACCAAGGGCTGGGAAGACGCAGCCAAGAGCGCGGTGGCGACAGCCGGCGACAGCCTCAAGAACCTGAGGATCGCCGAGATCACTAAGCTGGACATGACGGTCGAGGACGGGAACGTCGTGCGCTTCCGCGCCCGCGTCGCCCTCTCCTTCAAGATCGAGGATTAGTCCGGCAGAATTGTAGTTCAGGTCGTCGTTCGATTACGACCACAATCACGATCACGATCACCAGCACGAGCAAGAGAACTCCTGCTCCCGCTCGTGATCGTGATCGTATTCGTGATCGTAATCGACTACGAATACCCTAAGTCGCAGCCCGCTTATACACCTCCAGCCACTGCAACCCAACATCATCGGTCCGGATGACATACGTCCGCCCGTGACCGAACCCCGCAAGCTCGCTGCCCGCCGGGAAGCTGATGCTCCCCTTCAGCTGCGCATCGCTTCCGAAGACGTCGAAGTGAACCTCGGCGCCGGCAGGCACGTGACGCTCGACCCACATGTCACCTTCCGGCGTCACATAGACGCCCCGGCTCGTGAACGGCGGCTTGAACTCCGGCCACTCGAAGCTGTCCACATCCGGACCGTCGCCACCGCCGCCGCGGCCCATCGACATCCGCCGCTGGCCGTTGTCGATCGACATACCGATCCGCAGCCCATTACTCAGCCCCTCGACCCACTCTTCCTTCTCTGCCCTGCCGATCGAGACCGGCTCGTAGTCCACCGGGTCGCCCTTCACTACGCTGCCATCCGCATCGATCCACTCCACGTGGTAGTCGCTGGAACGCGCCACCGCCACACGGCCGTCCCACGAGGCAGTCCACGCATCCTCCGCCGACAGCGGCACCGGCCGGATCATCACGTTATGATTCCCCGCACCGCCCGACGTCGTCTGCTTCATGTCGGGAATCTTCACCATCCCCAGCGTGTCCTGCCCGCCCGTGCTACGATCCAGGCGTGCGATCACCGCCGAGTCCGGAAACTGTGCCCCGGGCCGCCCACCGCCCATCGGCTGGTAGTAGATCCCCCCGCCCGAGTCGGTGGCCCGCGGCAACACGATCTGCAGCGTCCCCGGCCCCGGCTCGCCCTGGGCGATCGGCATCGTTTCAGCGAAGCTGCCGTCCGGCGCGATCACCGTCAGCCGCGCGTTGCCAAGGTCTACCAGCAACGTCGAGTCGCCCGGCAGCGCGTATACCGCGTCCGGCTGGTTGTACTCCTCCGGGCCCTGCCCCACGCCCGCGATCGTGTCCGCCGTGCCCGCCGCCAGGTCGGCGATGATCAGCGCCTGGCCCAGCGGGTCGGCGATCATCACCCGGCCGTCCGCCAGCTCGCGAACCGTCTGCACAAGGCTGAACGCCTCCGGGAACGTCGTCTCCAGCGCAGCCGAGCCCGACGACGCGGTCTGGCCCTCCGACCGCTGCGAGCACGCCGCCGTCGTAACAGCCAGCATGATGAGCACCAATACCCTCGCTCCACGCATCATAAGCCCATTCTCCGTCATGTTTAGGGGGTAGTCTTCTCCTATACGGTCAAGATGCCCTTCACCCAGTTTTCGTCGCACCCCGTCCATTTCTCATCGAACGAAAGCGAAAGCGATAGCGAGAAACGAGATGCGAGAATACTGGCCGTCTTCTCATTTCTCGCATCTCGCATCTCGCTTATCGATTTCGCTTTCGTCATCGTCTGTTCTCTCTTCTCTCTGTCTCTTCTCTACTCGAAGCGTTCAACCCCAAAGAACTCCCACTCCACACCAGCCTCGCCCGACACCACCAAATCCGCCACAACCTCCCCTGCCAACGGCGCAACCAGGATCCCACTCCGCCCGTACCCCGTCGCATAGAACAGCCCCTCCAGCTCAGGGTCCGGACCGACGATCGGCCACGAGTCGGCGCTGATCGGACGCAGACCCGCCCACCGCTCCACCGGCTTGCGATCCCTCAGCGCCGGCACCAGCTGGGCTACGCTCTCGTGTATCAATCGCTCGCCTTCATCCGTGATCGCCCGATCGAATCCCACATCCTCCATCGTGCTTCCGGCCAGCGCCGTACCATCGTCCCGCGGCACCAGGTAGCGACCCGCATGGCTCGCGACCAGCGTCTTCAGTGCTAACCCTTCCAACGGCAGGCGAAGGATCTGTCCACGGACCGGGCGCACGGGAAGCTCGCGCGGCAGGCCGGCGACCGTTCGGCTCCAGGCGCCCGCCGCCAGCACGACCCCGTCGGCCTCCAGGGTCCGGCCGTCGGCCATCCCTACCCCGGTCACCGTCCCGCCCCGCTGGCGGATCTCCGCCGCTCCGTTTTCGGAGATCAACCGCACCTCCGTCCGCGCAATCGCTTCGGCCAGCGCTTCCGCCAGCAGTTGGCTGTCCAGCTGCGCCTCGTCCGGCAGCCAGATGTAAGATTCGACCGCGCCGCTGACGCCGGGCTGAATCGACTGCGCCGCCGTCGGATCGATGATCTCTGCTTTGAGATCCGCCTCGACCTGCCAATTCACCATCTCGAGGCCCGCCGCGTGCTCGTCAGCGTCCAGGTTCGCGACCAGCATTCCATCGTAGCGCACGTGCAGATCGCGACCCGACAGATCCTGCAGTTTCGCCACGTACTCTGGGTAACGCTCCCGGCACTGCAGACAGAACTGGAACTTTGCCGTCGGACCCGGCGCCTCGTACTGTGCCGCCAGCATCCCCGCCGACGCGCCCGTCGCACCCGCGCCCGGCCGGCTCGTCTCTACTATCGTGACCGCGGCGCCCCGCTCCCACAGCGCCAGGGCGGCCGAGAAACCGGCGATGCCAGCGCCTATGACGACGATTTCCAGCATTCCGCTACCAGCGAATCTCGTTTGTGACGTGCTTCGGACGCAGTAGGCTCTAAGAACGAAGGCGCTCGCGCAAGGGGCGGAGGTTATGGTTTAGTCACCCGGCGATCCCATATTATCCCCGACCCTGACGATTCGATATCGGAGACGCGATAACATGAAGGCGATGCAGTTGCACCGGCTCTGCGACCTCGAGCGCGAGGCGCGCCCGCTCGAGCCCGGCGACGTGCCGGAGCCGCAGCCCCGAGACGGTGAGGTCCTCGTGAAAGTCCACGCCTGCGGCGTCTGTCACACCGAGCTGGACGAGATCGAGGGCCGCACGCCGCCGCCCGAGCTGCCCATCATTCCCGGCCACCAGGTCGTCGGACGCGTCGAGGCGCTCGGTCCCAACGCGTCGACCCACAGCATCGGCGACCGCGTCGGCATCGCCTGGATCCACTCGACCTGTGGTGCATGCAAGTTCTGCCTGAGCGGCCAGGAAAATCTCTGCCCGACGTTCCAGGCCACAGGTCGCGACGCCGACGGCGGCTACGCCCAGTACATGACCGCCCCCGAAGCGTCCGCCTACCTCATCCCCGGTATCTTCTCCGATGTCCAGGCGGCGCCGCTCCTCTGCGCCGGCGCCATCGGCTACCGTTCGCTGCGGCTCGCTGACATCGAGAACGGGGGGCGCCTCGGTCTCACCGGTTTCGGCGCCTCCGCACACATCGTCCTCAAGATGGTCAGGCATCGCTATCCCGACTCCGACGTCTACGTCTTCGCTCGCAGCGAGAAGGAGCGCGAGTTCGCTGCAGAGCTCGGCGCCGTCTGGGCCGGGGACACGACCGACGTATCGCCCGAGCCGCTCGACGCCATAATCGACACGACCCCGGTCTGGAAGCCAGTCGTCGAAGCGCTCGCAAACCTCGAGCCCGGCGGCCGCCTCGTCGTCAACGCCATCCGCAAGGAAGACATCGACAAAGACTATTTGTTGAACCTCGACTACCCCGCCCACCTCTGGATGGAGAAGGAGATCAAGAGCGTCGCCAACGTGGCGCGCCAGGACGTGAGCGAGTTCCTGGAACTGGCCGCCGAGTTGGAACTCCAACCCGAGGTTAAGGAGTTTCCACTGGAAGAAGCCAACCAGGCGCTGCTCGAGCTCAAGCAGCGGAAGATCCGCGGCGCCAAAGTTCTGCGCATCGACTGACGATTGGAGCCCAACCATGACCGACACATCGTTCAAAGGCTTCCCAAAGGAAGGACTCCAGTTCCTCGCCGACCTCGGGAAGAACAACAACCGCAAGTGGTTCGAAGCCCGCAAAGATGTCTATCGCGAGAGTGTCGTCGAGCCGGCTCAAGCATTCATCGAAACGCTGGGCTCTGAGCTCGAAGGCGTCTTCCCACGCATCAACTACGACACGCGGCTCGATGGCAGCGGCTCACTCATGCGCATCTACCGCGATACGCGATTCAGCAAAGACAAGTCGCCCTACCGGACCTACCTGGGCATCTTCTTCTGGGAGGGCGCCGGCAAGAAGATGGAGAACCCCGGATTCTTCTTCAGCGTCGATGCGAACGGCGCCCATCTCGGCACCGGCAAGTACGTCTTCCCCAAGCCCGTGCTCGCCAAATACCGCGAGGCGGTAGCCGATAGGAAGCTCGGCGCTGAGCTTGACGACGCATTGAAAGCCGCCTGGAAGGCCGGCGCCTCGGACCTCGGCGGCGAAGAGCTCAAGCGCGTGCCGCGCGGCTTCGACCCCGAGCACGCCCGCGCCGATCTGCTCAAGCACAAAGGCCTCTATA
>JBDHHX010000162.1:0-16724 GCA_039589155.1 Gemmatimonadota bacterium
GCTGTGGAACCACTTAACCAGCAGCTCGACGTTCCAGATGTACAACAACGCCTGGAGCTCGACGATCGACAACACGGTCGACGCCGCGCCAACCGGGAACTCGGTGGCGTGTCCCAGCTGTCACGATGGTACAATCGCGATCGACGCGATCGGCGGTGTGGCGGGAACGGAGCCTGTGATCGCGGCATCTGCGAGCGTCGGCTTCGACCTGCGCGACGACCACCCGGTCTCGATCGAGTACAGCACCGCTGCGGACGGCGGTCTGAACGATTCGACGACGGTGAAAGGCGCTGGTCTCAAGTTCTTCAGCAGCAAAGTTCAGTGCGCGACGTGCCACAATCCTCACGATCCGGGGACATCGACGAAGTTCCTAAGGGTCGAGAACGATGCAAACAGCACGCTCTGCACGACGTGCCATAACAAGTAGCTGTTGGAGGAGAGTTCTCCAGCAACTCAACAGGTGTGGGGGGCGTCCGCCTGGACGCCCCCTTATGACTAACAAGCGAGCAAACCCGTCATGATCGATGAATCGAAGGCACTGAGGTTTCTCTCCGCAGTCGCACTCGCCGCACTGACAGCCGCATGCGCCACCGGAACGGGCGAGCCGGAGCCCAGCGCTCCGCTGGTCATCTTTCCGGCGCCACCGGACACGCCGCGGGTCCAGTTCCTGACGCGCTTCAGCAGTTCGAGCGACGTCATGGAGGAGGAAGGCTCCTCGATCTGGGAATCGATCATCGGCGAGTCCAAGGAAGCGGAGAGAACGATAACCAAGCCCTACGGGATCTCGATCTATCGGGGCAAGATCTACATCTGCGATACGGCGATTTCAGCGGTGGAGGTGATCGACCTCGAGGCACGCACCTTCGATTACTTCCGGCCTCGCGGCGCCGGCACGCTGCGAAAGCCGATCAACTGCACCGTCGATCAATGGACGGGCAACCTGTACGTTGCCGATGCCAGTCGCGGCCAGGTGGCGGTGTTCGACACCGCCGGCCAGTACGTCGCCGGCTTCGGCCATCATGAGGCCGCACGGCCGACCGACGTCTTCATCGAACGCGACAGGGTCTGGGTCGCCGATCTCGACAACAGGCAGATCCATGTCTACGACAAGGCGAGCTACAGCCTGATCAACTCGTTCCCTGACGCCGAACCCGATACGCCGGGCTATCTCTACACGCCGACGAACATCCACGTGACCGACCAGGAGGTCTATGTCAGCGACTTTCTCGGCTTCCAGGTGACGGTCTTCACGAGGGACGGCGAATACGTGCGAACGATCGGGAGCCATGGCAACCGGTTGGGCCAGTTCGCTCGCCCCAAGGGTATCGCTGTCGACCACATGTCCAACCTCTACGTCGTCGACGCCGCGTTCCAGAACGTGCAGGTCTTCGACCAGGACGGCCAATTGCTGATGTTCTTCGGCGGCGGCTACGCCGGTCCCGGGTACATGTGGCTGCCGGCCCAGGTGATCATCGATTACGATAACCTGGACTATTTCCGCCAGTACGTTCACCCGAGCTTCGACCTCAAGTACCTGATCTTCGTGACCAACCAGTTCGGTCCGGACAAGGTCAGCGTTTACGGGTTCGTCGGGCCATCGGAGGATCAGGTTGTCACGAATTGACCGCGGGTTGGCACTGGCGGCTCCCGTCGTCCTTGCTGTCGCTATCAGCTGCAGCTCGGCGGCGAGCGTCTTTCTCGACATACCGGAGCAACAGGACAGCGAAGCGTCCGGCAGCGGTCAATCCCAGCCGAGCACGATGACGCCGAGCTTCCAACTGGCTCAGGATACCGCCGCCCCACGTCCTCCCATTGAGCTCGTCATGCAGCGCGACAGCGCGCTTGCACTGTTGCCTCGCGACGGTGCGGGCAACGTCGACTGGATGGCCGCGCTGAGCGAAGGGACGATCGAGCCGAGAAGCGAGCGACCCGGGCAGGACGCACCGGCGAGCGACGGGTTCGATTACGACTTCGTGATGCAAGGCGCGAACCCGATGCTCGACGCCAGCTTCCCGCACTCGGCGCACACCGATTGGCTCGCCTGCCAGAGCTGCCACCCCGGCATCTTCCCGTACCGGAACACCGAGGTCACGATGGCGGAGATCAACCGGGGCGAGTCCTGTGGCCAGTGTCACGGGAAGGTAGCCTTCCCGGCCACGGCGTGCGGGCGCTGCCACGAGAAGATACCACTCTCGAACAGCGGTAAGCCGGCGCGCTTCCTGGGCGATATCTCCTTCACGCGTCGTGCCGATTCTACGAGCACGGCATCCGCTACAAGCAATCCGTATCCAACGGCCCAGTTCCCCCACTGGGTGCATCGGATCCGTTACCGCTGTTCGGCCTGCCACCCCGAGCCATTCGAAGAGCGCAGCGGCTCGACCGAGATCAACATGTCAGGGATGCAGGGCGGCCAGTGGTGCGGCGCCTGTCACAACGGAAGCGACGCGTTCGGCCTCTTCCAATGCGCAAGCTGCCACATCCCTGTTGAGGCACGATCCGATTCCCTGCCATGAGACATCTGGCGCGGTTCTCCCTGGCGGCGACGCTCAGCCTGTGTTGGGTTGGCGGGGAGATTCACGCCCAGAACACGATTTCGCTGGCACGCCCCACGGGCCAGCTCGGGATCGGCTTCGACGGTTCCTGGGTCACCACCGAGTCTCTGAGTCCGCAATCGACACGGCTGACTCGTGAGTGGCTGCAGCTGAACCTGGGTGGATCGGTCATCCACCCGCGAATATTCGATTTTGCACTGGGCCTACAGCCGCTCTGGCAACAGACACGCTGGACGGGGCCTCCTTCAACGGAGAGCGGCGGCCTAACGGGTCTCTACTGGAACGGTACCGCCAGGCTGATGGCCGGCGCTCCGGCGTCGCTCTCGTTGAGCACGTTCAACAACCGGTTGGACAGCCAGGACCGACTGGGGTCGGAGTACAACGGCGACGTCGCCGGTTGGGAAGGCCTGCTCGACTTCCGCAACCCGTACCTGCCGGTGACCGTGATCTACCGAGGGCGCTCGCGTAACCTCAACTGGCGATCTGGCAGCGAACGACTCGTGCGCCAGGAGGACAGGGTTCGCACGCTCAGGGTGTCGGCGCGGAATTCGAAAACGCAGGTGATCTTCGAGCGACTGGTCTTCGATG
Source organism: Gemmatimonadota bacterium (assembly GCA_039589155.1). Taxonomy (GTDB): domain Bacteria; phylum Gemmatimonadota; class Gemmatimonadetes; order Palauibacterales; family KS3-K002; genus Kutchimonas. The sequence continues at coordinate 3,141 of JBDHHX010000162.1, forward strand.
ACCGGGTGCGGCCGTTCGACTACGATCACTACCGCGCCGATGCGTTCCACCGTTTCGCCTGGGGCAAGGGCAGCAACCTGTTCTCGGCATTCCAGTACTTGAACCGTAACGGCGCAGCTGCTTACGACCGGCTCTCCTGGTTCCAGCGCGCGCGCATCCAGCACACCTGGACGGTTTGGTCGGACCTGTTCTACCAGCTAATGTCTGAGAAGCGATTCGGTAGCTCGGCTTCCAGGAAGATCGGTGAGCTGAAGGTCAACTACCAGCCGCGACCCGGGCTGGCGATGTCCGCAAACGTGCGCGCGGAGTCGAGAAGCTTCAACATCGCTCGCCAATCTCTCTATCGTTTTCGCCCGCGGGTAGACTATGCTGGGGCACTCCCCCTGGATGCGTCGTTCAGCGTCTATGCATCGATCGGACTGGAATGGCTGAGCCAGAGCCCTTCCGTCGACGGCTGGGTCGAGGTTGCGGACGAGATGCACATCGTTGGGCCATCCTCTCGCTTTCTGCTGGATGAACCAAACGTTGATCCTGCCGGCGTGAGCGTGACCAGCGTCGACCAGGTCACGGTCTACGAGCCAGATCTCGACTATCGCGTTCTGAACAGCGACCCCTACACCGAGATCCTCGTGCTGCCCAGCGGCCGCATTCAGACCGGCGATACCTTACTCGTGGCTTACCGTTACGAGCTCGGCCGAGCCGGCAGCACGACGAATACGATAGCGGAGTTCGGGGCGACAGTTCGATTTGACCAGCTCACCGTCTATCATCGCCAGGCTATCAGACGATCGAGCAACGGGCCCGAGCACATTGGTCTGAGCGTGCTTCCCACCGGAGACCATACCACCACCGGGCTGTCATACCTTTGGCGACCAAGATTCGGCTCGCTGTTGATCTCTGCCGAGCAACGTCGGCGCAAGTCCAAGGTGATCGACCAGACGTACTACACGATCGGCGGCAGCTTTGGCTTCTTTCTCTCGAGCGATGTTCGCGGGAGAATCGGGGCCAACGCCACGCTTCAGCGCAGCCGGGCGTTCCCAAGCCTGAGCATCTACTCGACGGATGCCAGCGTCGATTGGAATCCGATTCCGTATCTGCAGCTCAGAGCGCGCCTGGCCGGCTGGTACTCGCTGGAACAGTTTCGGAGGAAAAGTTACCTGGGTGGCGGAGTTGAAGGCGAATGGCAGCTGGCGCTGCTGAGGCTCAGGCTTCGCATCGACGTCTTTTCATGGAACGAAACGATCCGGCGGGTAGAGAACCGCTTCATCGTGGGCGTTGCGCGGAGTTTCTAGCATGAATCGCCTGCTGCTCATACTGATTGCCTGCGCGACTTACTCGCTTCCCGAAACGGCAGCTGCTCAACACCCGGCCGGGCCGTCCGGCGCGGCGATCGCGCCGGAGCACAGCGGTTGTCAGATGTGCCACGGCCCGCATAGCGAAGGCGGCGGTCCGTACGCGCTCCGCACCGGCCGTCTTCCCGGCGTGGTCCCCAGTGCGCGGGTGAGTGGCGCCGGTGTGAGCCATGCGACGCAGAGTTGCCTACGCTGTCACGCCACGCCGAGCATACGGGCATCGCAGCCCGACTTCGCCGGCCAGCTTCCGGCATCAGGAGACGAGGTCTACCTGGGACTGGACTTGTCTAACGACCACCCGATCGGACGTGTCAGCGATTCGGACTGGCCCTGGCGTCAGGGCAGAGCTTCTAGCTCGCCGGGCTCGACCCCTCTCTCGGCCAGCGGGTTAGGTGACGCCGAGTTGGAATGCACGACTTGCCACGACCCACACGACCGCACGGGCACGACGCTTGGCCCCGAGCGTCAGCAGCTTCTTTGCGGCAGCTGTCACGAGCCCGAGCGTTACGTGCTCGCCGGCCACAGCTCGTTGGGCTGCTCGACCTGCCACAACGTGCATGGCGGCCATGAGACCGAGTTGCTGGGCGAGCCCATAGCGGATGTTCTCTGCAACTCCTGCCACGGCCCAGGCGGCACGCTCATCGGCAGCGAGACAAACGCTATGGCCGTTGCCAGCGCCCCACAGGGACACCTCGAACCGCAGAGCGAGCGCTGCACCGTCTGTCACACCCTGCATCGATAGGTTAGTTGGGACAGTAACCTTCCGTTGAGATGCTGTTCCGGCCAGCGGTCGATACCAACGCGATCGATGGCCCCGTCCTTGCACATCTGCAGACAGAATCCTATTGACAAGGCCTCTGAGACAACTCGAGGCAGCTGTGCGTTTGCGCCGGATCCGAACCCCTGTTTCGTCCCGGCTGCACAGCGTTCACAACAACCCGTTTCGATAGGCGGAATTCGTGAAACGGCATACAGACCTGTTCGCCAGCATACTCCTCCTGCTGGGCGCCGTTTCAAGCGGTGCGGCTCAGGAACTTACGGGCTCTGCGCACGACTTCACTTCGCTGGGCTGGTCGGGTGGACATGCTTGTCGACCCTGCCACACTGTAGGGTCAGAGGATTCCAGCATCGAACCAACATGGAACCACGAGCAACCCAGCGCTTCTGGCTTCATCATGTACTCGTCTCCGACGATGGATGCCGAAGCCGCGAGGGGTCCGACTGGAGCTTCGCTGATGTGTCTGGGATGCCACGACGGGGTAACAGCGATTGACGCCTTCGACGGCAACAGTGGCACGACGATGCTCGCCGGCAGCGCCGTCATAGGTACCGACTTGCGGGATGACCATCCCATCTCGATGGTCTACGACGCGCAGTTGGTCGGCATGGACCGCGGCTTGAGACCGGTCTCCGACCCGGCGGTCGCGTCGCTGCTGCGGGAAGGCAACACCGTTCAGTGCACATCGTGCCACGAGCCCCACAACAGATCCGGCTTACCTCATTTGCTGCGGACTGACAATACAGGCAGCGCTCTTTGCCTGACCTGCCACGACAAATAGTCTAGTCGCGCGCCCTCATAACACACCTGGTCTTGTTCAGCGATTTGGACGAGTCTAGACTGCAGCGGTTTTTGCGTGCGAATTGAAGCTTCTCACCACGGTCCGTCAACCGGCGACCGACAAGGAGCCCGATCAGATGAACCCGGCACCCCCATCGTTTTCTCGGCTCATGATCGCGGCCGTCGTTTTCGTCTTCAGCGCGAGCGCCTCGAATGGCCAAAACCTTCCGGATTGGGAGAATCCAGGCGTGCTGGCCCGCAACAAGGAACCGGCCCACGCCACCTACACGCCGTTCCCCGACATCGAGTCAGCGCTAGCCGGCGACCGCTGGGCTTCGCCCTACATGAAATCGCTGAACGGGACGTGGAAGTTCAATTGGGTCCCGAAGCCGGCGGACCGCCCGGTTGGCTTCTTCAATCCGGACTACGACGTGAGTGGCTGGGACGACGTGCCGGTTCCCAGCAACTGGGAGATCCTGGGCTACGACGTTCCTATATATACAGACGTCGCCTATCCCTTCCGGCCGAACCCACCACACGTGCCCCACGACTACAACCCGGTGGGCTCATACCGCACGACGTTCACGGTCCCCGAGGGTTGGGCGGACCGCCAGTTGTTCATCCACTTCGGCGGAGTCAAGTCGGCGGCCTACGTCTGGGTGAACGGCGAAGAGGTCGGCTACACGCAGGGCAGCAAGACGCCGGCGGAGTACAACATCACGGAATACGTCCAACGGGGAGACAACGTCTTGGCCGTCCAGGCGTATCGCTGGAGCGACGGCGCGTACCTGGAGGGCCAGGACTACTGGAAGATCAGCGGCATCGAACGCGACGTATATCTCTTCTCGACGCCCAACACCTACATCCGCGATTTCTTCGCCACCGCCGACCTGGATGATGATTACAGGGATGGGCGGCTATCGGTATCGGTCACCGTGCGCAACGCCTCAGACGCGCGTTCCGGCCCACACCGAGTCTCCATCGGACTCCTCGACGCCCTCATTCCCGCTTCACAGCCGGAGTCGGCTCAATCCGTCGACCTGGGCCCCGGCGAGGAGACGACCGTCGAGTTTCAGCTACATGTCACGGACCCGGACAAGTGGACCGCGGAGACCCCCAACCTCTATCCGCTCACCCTGCAGCTGCTCGATCCTGAACGCCAGGTCGCCGAAGCGATTGTGACGAAGGTGGGATTCCGGCGTGTAGAGGTGAAGGGTGGCCAACTGCTGGTGAACGGCGTGCCGATCACGATCAAGGGCGTCAACCGACACGAGCACGAACCGCGGACGGGGCGGGTCGTCAGCGAGGAGTACATGGTGCGCGACATCCAGTTGATGAAGCAGTTCAACATCAACGCAGTCCGCACGAGCCACTACCCGAACGTTCCGCGCTGGTACGAACTGACCGATGAGCATGGGCTTTACGTGATCGACGAGGCGAACATCGAGTCGCACGGCATGGAGTACCACCCGGACGAGACGTTGGCCGACAGCCCGGAGTGGACCGAGGCTTTCCTCGATCGCACGATCCGCATGGTGGAACGCGACAAGAACCACCCGTCGATCATCATCTGGTCGCTGGGTAACGAAGCGGGTGACGGCTCCAATTTCGTCGCCAACTACGAGTGGATCCACGGACGCGACTCCTCGCGGCCGGTGCAGTACGAACCGGCCCGCAGAGAGGCACACACCGACATCGTCGCCCCCATGTACGCCCGCATCCACTACCTCGAGGAGTACGCCGCCGAGGAGCGCGACCGCCCGTTGATCCTGTGCGAGTACGCCCACGCCATGGGTAACAGCGTCGGCAACCTGCAGGACTACTGGGATGTGATCGACGCGAACCGCCAGCTGCAGGGCGGCCTGATCTGGGACTGGGTGGATCAGGGACTTTACGCGGTCACCGAGGAGGGAGAGGAGTATTGGGCCTACGGCGGATCGAGATCGTGAACCGATACGACTTCACGAACCTCGACGCGTTCGAGCTGCGCTGGTCGATGCTCGCCGACGGCGAGACGATCGCCGAGGGACGCATCGACACCCTCTCGCTGGCCCCACGTGACAGCGCCCACGTATCACTGCCGCTGCCGCGCATCAATCCGCTGGCTGGCGTCGAGTACCTACTCAACGTCGAGTACTTCACGAAAGAGGCGACGCCAATAGTCCCCGCGGGTCATCGGGTCGCCTGGGAGCAGTTCGAGTTGCCGTTCCAGGGTCCGGTCGACGTCAGCGACGTGAGTAGCTTTCCAACACTGACGCTCGAGACGACAGGCGACAGCTACCGGATCGAGGGCGAGCTGTTCAGTCTGAGCTTCGACCGCTCTAGTGGACTAATCAGGTCGTTCACCAACCGGGGCACGGAACTGCTGCTGTCAGGTCCGGAACCGAACTTCTGGCGAGCGCCCACCGACAACGACTTCGGCAACGACATGCAGCGTCGCCATCGGGTGTGGCGCGAGGCCGGGAAAGAGCGCTTCATCGCCAGGGTCGCCGCGGAAGAAGTCAGTGATCGCATCGTGAGAGTAGATGTGGAGGCGAAGCTGCCGGCCGGCTTCACAAAGATCTATACGACCTACACGGTGTACGGGAGCGGCGACATCGTCGTGACCAACCGCTTCGTCCCCACGCCCGCGGATTCGACGCTGCCCGAGCTGCCGCGGCTCGGCATGACGATGACGTTGCCGGCGGAGTTCGACCGCATCGCATGGTACGGGCGCGGTCCGCACGAGAGCTACTGGGACCGCAAGACCGGAGCCGCCGTGGGTCTCTACAACGGCTCGGTGATGGAACAGTACTTCCCGTACATCAGGCCGCAGGAAAACGGTAACAAAACCGACGTGCGTTGGGTGACACTGACCAACGACGAAGGCGTCGGGCTGGTCGCTATCGGGATGCCGTTACTCAGCGTCAGCGCTCACCACTTCACAATCGACGACTTCGACGAGGGGCTGGAGAAACGCAACCGCCAGCCTTACGATCTGGAGCCGGCGGACTTCGTGGCCTTGAATCTGGATTGGAAGCAGATGGGGGTCGGCGGCGACACGAGCTGGGGCGCGCGGACCCATCCCGAGTACACGCTACCGGTGAAGGAGTACTCGTACAGCTTCCGCCTGTCGTTGAACCCGTGGCCCTCATACGCGGCGGGAGGCATGCCGAAGAAGCTGCCACCACCGTGACCTAGTGGACGAGTAGACGAGTGGACGAGTGGACAAGAAGCACCTCTAGTCTACTCGTCCACTTGTCTACTCGTCTACTTTGAAGTCCGCGACCCAGGCTCTCAGAACGTTTGCGTTCTCGGCGTAGTGTGTCCAAAGACAGGCAACCCGGCCGCCGTAGGCGCTGATCCCGTTGTAGTCGCCGAAGAAGCGATCCGTCTGGGGGACGAACGCCTCGTCGCTGATCCGGTACTCCTTGAACGATTCGCCGCCGTCCTCCGAACGCGCCAGGTAGACGTGGACGCCCATCCCGTCGCCTGCCCTGCGGTCGTAGTAGACGATGTTGACGCTGCCGTCTACGGGATCGACGCTCATCCAGGTGAAGAACTGGGCGCGCCCGTTCCTCTTCCGGTCCTGATTCACCCGCAGCGGCTCGCTCCAGCTCTCACCGCCGTCCGTCGATCGTGAGATGAAGATATCGGGATCGCCGTAACGCTGATCGGCCCAGTTGACGTATACGGTCCCGCGATACCGCCCCTTCGAAATGTCCGTCGCCGTGACCGGCATCCCGTTCGCCCGTGGCGTCCCCTCGATCTCGATGTCCCAACCGCCGGGCTGCTCCAGTATCGGCCGCGCCTCTTCCCACTCAGCGCCGCCGTCGGTCGAGCGGGTGAGCTCGATGCCCCGGGGCCCGCTCCACGTCATGTAGACTGTCCCGTCGGGTCCGGCGGCCGGCACCGCGCCCTCCACTGTGCCATCGCTGTCGACGGCGTCGCCGCCGGGCGCGGGGATCCGCTGCGGCCGAGAGAACGAGCGACCTCCGTCGCTCGAGCTTACGACATATATGAAGGAGGAGTCGTCGGGCGCGTCGCTGCCGTAGCGTGTGAACCGGGTCCAGGCGACGTAGACGTTACCCTGATAGGGGCTGTCCGGCGAAAGGTCGACACCCGGGTACGGCTTGTCCTCGAACGGCACGATGCTGTTCAGGTGCTCGACCAGGATGACTTCCCTTTCGTAGCTGCGGCCGCCGCTGCTGGACGCTCTCAGAAACAGCCCGTTGCGGGGGAAGACGCCGTCCGGGTTCCGGAGGTGACGGAAACCCAGGTACGTCCGGTAGACGCGCCCCTCGTGATCGATGACCACCGCGTCATCGCCCTGCACCTTGTCGTCCGGGTTGGGCATCGCGACCGCCGTCCAACTCTTCCCGCCGTTCCACGACACGTAGGTGAAGTTGCTGATCACCCAGCCGTTACCTTCGCGCATCGTGACCACCGCCGAGCCGACGATGTGGTCGATGTCCGTCGGATCGATGGCGATGGCCGTCTCCACCGCACTCTCAGGCCCGGTCGTCACCTCAACCGGCCGCGGCCACCGCCCCGAACGCGCGCTCTGCGCCGCTGAATCGCCCACTCCTAACACGGAAGCGGCCAACACGATAGCAACGAGTGAAGATCTCATATGCAACTCCCACCACCTACCACTCACCACCGCACCACCGCACCACCAAACCACCTACCGCCCCGGCGCCATGTTCTCATGCAGGTACCGCGTCAGCAGCGTGTACACGTGCAACGTCGTCCCCCGGCCCTCGTAGATCCCGTGCGATCGGTTCGGGTAGGGCATGATCGTGAAGTGTTTGCCGGCAGCGACCAGCGCATTGACGAGACGCTCGGTGCCCTGGTAGTGCACGTTGTCGTCGCCCGTTCCGTGAATTATCAGCAGGTTGCCCTGCAACCTGTCGGCGAAGGTGACCGGCGACGACTGTTCGTATTCACGGGGATTGTCCTGCGGGAGCCCCATGTAGCGCTCCTGGTAGATCGTGTCGTAGAGCCGGACGTCGGGCACGGGTGCCACGGCCATGGCGGTGTTGTAGAGCTCCGGGAAGCGGAAGATCACGTTCAGGCTCATCGAGCCGCCGCCGCTCCAGCCCCAAATACCGATCCGCTCAGCATCGACATACGCCCATGTCCCGACCTCGCGGACCGCGGCCGCCTGATCGGCGGAAGCATGCACCCCGATCTTTTTGTAGACGACCTTGCGCCATTCGCGACCGCGGGGCGCCGGCGTGCCGCGGTTGTCGATGCTCATCACGATGTAGCCCTGCTGCGTGAGCATCAGGTGCCACAGGTAGTTGGAGCCCATCCAGGCGTCGCGCACCGTCTGACCCCACGGCTCGCCGTAGACAGTACGGGATACTGCTTCGATGAATCGAAGTCGGGCGGCCGCATCTCGTAGCCGTCCAGCATCACGCCTTCGCCGTTGTCGACGCGGAAGAACCGGAACGCGCCGCGGTCCAGGCCCGCGATCGTCGCCTTCAACTGTGCGTTGTCGACCAGCGTGCGCACGACCTCGTGGCCGGGCAGGCGGACCAACTCGATGGTCGATGGCATTCCGAATCGCGAGTAGGTGTGGAACGCAAAACGCGCGTCGTCCGATATCTGGTACGAATGGGTGCCCGGCTGATCGGCCGGCGTCAGTCGCTCGGCAGCGCCGGAGCCGTCGAGCGGCATTCGGTACAGGTATCGTTGGGTCGGGTTTTCGGGCGATGCGATGTAGTAGAGCCAGCCGCCGTCTTCATCTATGTGCTGGATGCTGACGACGTCGAACTCGCCGGGCGTCACCAGCCGCGACCGCCCTCCGTTGCGCGAAACGATGTAGACGTGTCGCCATCCATCACGTTCGCTCACCCATGTGAAACGCCCCCCGTCGCCCAGCCAGTTCAGATCCTCGACCACGTCGAGCCATGCGCCGTCCGTCTCGGTGACGATGGTCCGGGCGTCGCCGTTCTTGGCCTCAGCAAGAGTGAGCCAGTTGGTGTTCTGCAGCCGGTTGAGGCGCTGGATCACCAAATCTTCGGAGTTCGCCGCCCACTCCATGCGCGGAATATAGTTGTTGCGCGGGTCACCTTCGAACTCAATCCACCGTGTGTCGCCGCCCTTCGAGCTGACCACGCCGACCTTGACCGCCGAGTTCGTCTCACCCGCTTTGGGATAGGGGAACTCGATCAGGGTCGGGTAGAGCGAGTCGGTGTTGTTGATCATCGTGAACCAGGGAACGCCCTCGGTGTCGAACTGCCAGTAGGCGATCCGCTCGCCGTCAGGGCTCCAACGGAACCCGTCGCGGAGGAAGAACTCCTCCTCGTAGACCCAGTCCGAGGTGCCGTTGACGATCCACTCGGATCCGTCATCGGTAAGCGCGACGATGTCGCCGCTCTCGAGGTTCTCGACGTAGATGTTGTTGCCCTGGACGTAGCCGACGCGACCGCCGTCGGGCGAGAACTTGGCGAACATGAGGGTCGCCTCTTCGACGTGGCCGCCGAGCTGCTTCAGATCTTTGGTCTCGAGGTCGAGTACCCAGTAGTCGCCACGGGTGTTCGACCGCCAGACGCGCCGGGTGTTGGTGAAGATGAGCAGCTTCGATCCGTCCTCGGACCACTGGTAGCCCGAGATCCACAGCGGTTGATCGGCGCCTTCGGGCGTGAGCTGCGCGGCGGTGACGAGAACTTCGCGGGCGCCGGTCTCGGGATCGTAACGGACGATCTCGCGGGCCCGACGATTGGCGGTGAATTCCAGAGTCGTGTAGCCGCCATCCTCCATCCAGCGGGCCGGTCCGAAGAAGCCGCCGCGGAAGTCGCCGCTGGCGAACAGCCGCTCGAGAGTGACCTTTCCCGCATCCTGCGCCTGCAACGGCGCGGCAACGACCGTCATCAACAGGAACACCCACCACGCGATTGTCCGTTTCACGAGATTCTCCTTGATCGGTTGATTTTCTGACGCCCGCGCGGAATCTATTGCGGACCCCGGCTCCGCGCACCCCGCTTCCGCTCTTGACCTCGATGTCAGTATCACGCCATATGGAAGACGCCGACAGGCCGCGAATCGATCCGAAGTACTCTAACGCAACGCTGGCACGAGCTTGCTGGAGGTAGCCCGTAGTGAGCCCCAAAGAAGGTCCGGTCTTCCCCTTCGTTGCGGACGAGCAACCGATCCGCGCCGAGCTCTTCGGCATCGAGCGCCTGGATCAGCACGCCGAGAGCCTGGCCGCGGCTCAGGTAAGCACCGGGAAGCCCAGTCGCGGCAAGGATCTCCTCCCCCGGGTCCGCGAAAACGGGCGCGTGCTACTGGCGGCGTATCGAAACGTTGTCGACGCGGTGCGCCTGGGGAGCGAGATCACGCCCGCCGAGGAGTGGTTCCTCGACAACTTCCACACCGTCGACGAGCAGCTGCGCGAGATCCGTGACCACCTGCCGCGTCGCTACTACCGCCTGCTGCCCAAGATCGCCGAGGGACACCTCGCCGGATATCCGCGCGTCTACGGGTTGGCCTGGGCCTACGTGGCTCACACCGACAGCCGCTTCGAGCTGGAGACGCTTCAGCGTTTCGTCGCGGCCTACCAGCGCGTTCAGCCGCTTACTATCGGTGAGGTCTGGGCGGTGGCGATCCATCTGCGCGTTGCGCTGGTCGAGAACCTGCGGCGCCTGGATCAACAGATCATTCATGCCCGCGAGGCGCGCGCCGATGCCGACGAGCTTGCGGATCGCCTGCTCGGCCTCGGCGACCGTCCGGCGGAGCAAGTGGACGAAGTCCTGGACAGCCTGGGCGATGACTCGTTGACCGACGCCTTCGCCGTTGAGCTGGTGCAGCGGCTTCGTGACCAGGACCCATCGATCATGCCTGCCCTCGCCTGGCTCAACAGGCGACTGGCGGCGCAGGGGACCTCGGCCACCGAGATGGTGGCTCGCGAGTTCCAGGCGCAGGCCGCCGCCAACGTCACAGTCCGGAACATCATCACGAGTATGCGCTGGATGTCGTCTGTCGATTGGCTGGAGTTCTTCGAGAGCGTCAGCCTGGTCGACAGGACTCTGCGAGCGGCCCCCGGCTTCGCCGAGATGGATTTCGCGACGCGGAATGAGTACCGGACGCAGGTCGAATTGCTCTCGCGCGGGTCGCGGCGGCCGGAGGTCGAGGTTGCGAAGGAGGCCGTTCGTCTCGCCAGCAGAGCGTCCGCCGAGCCCTCAGAATCGACCGAAACCGAGATCGGCTCGCTCGAGGGCGAGCCGCGGATGCACGGTATCCCCGAACATCCCGAAGAAGACCCCGGATACTATCTGCTCTCCAGCGGCCGCCTAGCCTTCGAGAAGCTCTTGGGATTTCGCGTGCCGCTCCGACTCCGGGTCCGCCGCATCGTCCGTGCCCTGGCGACGGGCGGATACGTGGCCGCGATCGCCGTACTGACGGCCGGCCTGATTGCCGGCCCGCTGTACTTGACGTGGCGCGCTGGCGCGGCGCCGTGGATCGTGGAGCTGCTGGCAGTGGTCAGCCTCTTTCCCGCTTCCGACGTGGCGGTGGCCATCGTCAACCGTCTGGTTCCGATGCTCGTCCCGCCCAAGCTGTTGCCCAAGCTCGAGCTGGCCGACGGCGTGCCCGCAGAGCTTCAGAGCCTCGTCGTCGTTCCCACGCTGCTCACCAGCTCCGCCGATATCGAGGAGCAACTCGAGCGCCTCGAAGTTCACTACCTGGCGAATCCCGAGGGGCACCTTTACTTCGCACTGCTCAGCGACTGGAAGGACGCGCCGGAAGAGAAGTTGCCCGGTGATCACGTATTGGTCGACGCACTGGCCGATGGGATCAAGCGCCTCAACGAACTGTATGGCAGTCCGCCGGGCGGCGGCGACCGTTTTCTGCTGCTACATCGTCGACGACTGTGGAACGAGAAGGAAGGCAAGCACGGCAAGTGGATCGGTTGGGAGCGCAAGCGCGGCAAGCTGCATGAGCTGAACCGGCTGCTGCGCGGCGCCCGCGACACCACGTACATCCCGATCAGGGGACAGCCGCCGAGGGTTCCCGCGAACGTACGCTTCGTCATCACTCTCGATGCCGACACGCGGCTCCCCAAGGGAAGCGCATACCGCCTGGTCGGGGCCATGGCACACCCGCTGAACCGACCGCGTTATGACTCGGGCAAGGGCCGGGTCGTCTCGGGCTACGCGATCCTGCAGCCTCGTATCACTCCTTCCTTGCCGACCGGTCCTGGAAGCACACCGTACCAGAGGATCATCTCGGGGCCGGGCGGAGTGGACCCGTACGCGGCCGCAGTCTCCGATGTCTACCAGGACCTGTTCGACGAAGGGTCGTTCACGGGCAAGGGCATCTATGACGTCGACGCCTACGAGACGGCGCTGGCCGGGAAGATCCCGGAGAACGCGCTGCTCAGCCACGATCTGTTCGAAAGCCTGTTCGCCCGCGCCGGGCTGGTGACCGACATCGATCTGTTCGAAGAATTCCCTTCCAATTACGAGGTTGCCGCCCGGCGCAACCATCGCTGGGTGCGCGGCGATTGGCAGCTGCTGCCCTGGATCCTGGGCCATGCACGCGACGAGCAGGGCCGGGAATCGAAGGTCCGTATCCCGGCTAACAATCGCTGGAAGATGGTGGACAATCTGCGCCGCAGCCTCTCGGCGCCGGCGGCTTACCTGCTCGCCGTAGCCGCCTGGGTTCTGCCTAACGTCAACCCCTACATGTGGACCGGACTGTTCGTCGGATCGATCGCGGTGCCGACCCTGATCCCGGTCGTCGACGGGCTCATCCCGCATCGCTGGGGAATCTCGAAGCGCAGTCACCTTCGTGCCGTACGCAACGACGTCATCGTGGCCTCGATGCAATCCCTTCTCGCCTTGACGGTGCTGGCCCACCAGGCGCGGTTGATGACTCACGCAATCGTGCGGACCTTATGGCGCCTCCAGGTCAGCAAACGGAACTATCTGGAGTGGGTCGCGGCGGCGCACGCAGGTTTCGGTGTCGATCTGCGACTCGGTTCCTTCTTCCGGCACCTTCGCTGGGGCATGTACCTGGCCGTTGCCGCAGGTGTGTTGTTCGTCGTCTTCAAACCGAGCGCCTGGCCGGTCGCCCTGCCGTTCGTTCTTCTCTGGCTGCTCTCGCCTGTGCTCGCCTGGCGCATGAGCCTGCCGCCTGGTATGCCGCAGGAGGACATACTGGCACACGATGAGATGCGCGCCCTGCGGCTGACCGCTCGTCGGACCTGGCGGTTCTTTGAACAATTCGTTGGCGACGAAGACAACTCCCTTCCACCTGACAACTTCCAGGAAGACCCCGAGCCGAAGCTGGCCCACCGCACCTCGCCGACGAACCTCGGTCTCTACCTGCTGAGCACGATAGCCGCCCACGACTTCGGCTGGATCGGGATCGTCGAGCTGGCAGAGCGGCTCGAGGCCACGCTGGAAACGATGAACGGTATGCGCCGCGTCCGCGGGCACTTCTTCAATTGGTATGATACCCGGGACCTGCGGCCGCTGGAGCCCATGTACATCTCCACCGTGGACAGCGGTAACCTGGCCGGGCATCTGATCGCGCTCGCCCAGGGCTGCCGCGGGCTGCTGGAACGTCCACTTCTCGACTCGGAAGTTCTGGATGGGATTAAGGACTCCATCCTGTTACTGCTCGACGCGTTGGAACGCGCCGATCGACCGCAGCGCACGCAGACCGTCACGACGGAGCAACTTC
>JBDHHX010000163.1:0-9720 GCA_039589155.1 Gemmatimonadota bacterium
AATAACCGAGTTGCATGTGGGCGGTGAAGATCAGCAACGAGACGACGAGAGCGAGCACTGCGAACCGGTGGATACCGCCGCGCGTAACCGCCCAGTCCGTCGCCCAGAGGGCGAGCGGGGTCAAGACAGAGACGAAGAGCTTTCCGTCATGGCCCGGGTATATCAGGGTCACGATCACCGGGGCCAACATGAAGGCGATGCCGCCCCAGGTCGCTACCGGGCGGCTGATCTTCAGGTGCCGTAGCCAACCATAGGTGAAGGTGCCTGCCAGAAAGATGTGGAGGACGAGTTTCCAGCCCATCGCCCGGTGGACGGGCATGATGAACTTGAGGACCGTGGTCGGATAAAAAGTGTCGCCGTGCATCGCATCGACGAACGGCAAGCCGCCGAACACGTAGGGGTCCCACTGCGGGAAGATGTGCAGGCCGCGCACCATCTCGGCGTAGTAGTGCCGCGCGAAGTAGCCCAGCGCCGCCACGTCGGTCCCGAACAGCATCCCATTTGAGATGATGAACTCCCGGAACAGGAAGGCAGTCACAACTCCGAAGACGACATAGGGCGCCCAGCCCGGCAGCCAGCTGGAGTTGTCCCCGCCGATGCTAGTGGGCTTTCCCTCTGCCTTCTCGCTCTTATGCCTTCTGTGCTTTCGCTTCATCGGCCAGCTCGCTGTAGATCTCCAGGTGACGATCGACCATACGGTTGAGACTCCAGTTCGCTACCACCCGGCGCCGACCCTCGGCACCCAGGGCGGCCAGGTCGGGCCGCTGCAGGAGTCCGACGACGCCCTCGGCCAGGGCTTCCGGGTTCGCCGACTCGAACAGCGCACCCACCTGGTCGTCGATGATCTCGGGCAATCCGCCGACGGCAGACGCGGCAACGGGCAGGCCACACGACATCGATTCCAACGCGGCGATCGACGTCGCTTCCATCAGCGAAGGAATCACCGCCAGCTCCGCACCACCCAGCAGCCCCGGCATCTCGTCGTTGGCCCGGGCGCCCATGAACTCGATTCTATCCGCCACGCCCAGCTCGCCGGCGAGCGCCACGAGCCGGTCACGTTCGGGGCCGTCGCCGACGATGCGGGCCTCCACATCGACTCGCTCCACGATCAGAGGCATCGCCCGGATGAAATACTCCACGCCGTTCTTCGGAAACAAGCGCCGCGGTACGACGAGCCTGCGTCTACCGCTTACCGGCAACCGCTCACCGGGCGCAAAGCGCCCCGTGTCGACAGCGTTGGTCATCACTTCCGAACGCGGGTGTGGCTGGATCTCCAACGCCACCTGCCGGATCTCCTCGCTCGTCGCCAGCAGGAAGTCGGCCGACGCGATCACCTGACGAAACATGCTTCGCCACGCCGGCTTCCCCGCCCGCATCAGGAAATGCGACGTGTGCAGCGTGAGTACCAGTGGGACGCTGTGCCGTCTGCGGCTGAGCATGGCCGGGACGGCGCTGGCAAATGTATGGGCATGCAGCACGTCGGCATCACGTGCCAGTTTCGAGTTCGCCGGCACCGTTGCCGCCGTGTGAGCGATCCAGCCGGCCGGCGACTTATTGGGCATCCAGACCCGGTGGACGTTGACGCCGCTCACGACCTCCTCACGCTCGAGCCCCCTCATCGAAAGCGACGTGAGCATGTGGACGTCATGGCCGCGCCCTGCCAAGCCCTCGGAGAGACCCGCGACGTGGCTCTCCAGACCGCCGACTTCCGGCGGATAATAGAGGCACTGCAGCAGGATCTTCAGCGCCAGTCCTCCGTCCGCCGGGGCGCGCCCGTCAGCCTGTGAAAGAGGATGTCCGCGATGCGCTCACCGGCACGCCCATCCCCATAGGGATTCCCAGCGCTCGCCATGCGTTGCCGCGCGGCTTCGTCGTTCAGCAGCTCCCTCCAGTGCCGCGGCTCCTGCTTCTACGCCTTCCGGCCGCTCCGTCAGCTCGCGCATGACCAGTACGGGCACACCGAAGGTGGGCGCCTCTTCCTGGATCCCTCCCGAATCGGTAATCGTGATCCACGCCTGCGACAACGCTCGCACCAGGTCCGAGTAGGAGAGCGGATCGATCAATCGGAAGTTGGCGATTCCCGCCAGCTTCTCGTCCGCGGCCGCCCGGACGTTCGGGTTGGGGTGGACCGGGTAAACGAAGAGGTCATCAGGATGCTCTTCCGCCAGCGTCCGCAACGCTCCAAAGGCCTCGCGCATCGGGTCACCGAACGATTCACGCCGGTGTGCCGTGATCAGCACGAAGCGTCGCTTCGATTCCAGGCACTCACGAAGCTCGACGTTCTCCACCGGCCGCTCGGTCCCGGCCAGCGCTTGCACGGCATCGATGACCGTGTTGCCCGTCACGTTCACACACTCCTCGGGCACCCCCTCTGCCACGAGGTTAGCCTTCGCTCCAGCGGTCGGCGCGAAATAATAGTCAGACACCACGTCGGTGAGGCGCCGGTAAATCTCTTCCGGGAACGGAGCCCACTTGTCACCCGAGCGCAGTCCGGCCTCTACGTGACCCACACGCGCTCGCTCGTAGAACCCCGCCAGCGAGCCAAAGAACACCGTCGCCGTATCGCCTTGCACCAGTATGACGTCTGGCTGGATCCGACGGAGGGTCGCTCGCAGTCCGTCCAGACAGCCGATGCCAATGTCGTAGAGGTCCTGATCCGGCTGCATGATCTCGAGATTCTCTTCGACGACCATGTCCAGACTGGCCAGCGCATCGTCCAGCAGGTCGTCATGCTGTCCTGTGGAGACCACGTGCAGGCTCACCTGTTCTTCGCGGTTGCGAAGCGCGTGCGCTACCGGAGCCAGCTTGATGGCCTCGGGCCGAGTACCGAACAGTATCAGAACGACGGGCGGGCGGTCCAACTCAGGGCTCCATGCCAGGATCGGGAGCGTCCGCCCCGGCGCCCAGATACTCGAGGACGTAGGCCGGCGACGACCCTTCACCGACTTGCAACACCGGTCTGAATCGATCCGGAACGCTGCGAATCACCGGGACCAGGTAGCGGAAGGTCGTGGCGCTCAGGCCGGCGATCAACACGTAGTCGGCCCCGATCTCGTCCAGGAAGGCCAGCATGGCCGCGTCATCGCTGGTAAACGGGTAGACGTCGCCGGCACGGCGACCGAAATAGTAAAACAACCGTGGTTTCCGATTGATCACGATCGCGTCAGCGGCCGTGTTCGCTTCCACCCAGTCGGCGGCCTCGACGAAGGCACGCCACGGCGGAGGATAGCACGACAGCGCGTCTCCCTGCCGGTAGAACTTCATGCAGTTCTGGCTGAACTTCACCGAGCGGACATGATCGGGCATGGCGAGTAGGACAAACAGTGCGCCGATCACGGGTAAGACCCAGACCGGCTGCCTGGCCTTCACGAAGTCAAAGCACCAGGCCACGCCGGCGGCGGCAAGAACGAAGAGCACCGGCAAGAGCGGCAGTAGGAACCGCCTGTCGGTCCAAACCTGCGGCCAGAGAAAGATCAGCGCCGCGTAGGCCGCAACAAACAGCTCCAGGACCTGCACCTTACGGATTTCACGAACCCAGGCGACCAGAGCCAGTGCGACCAGTAGAAGCGCCGCCGCGAGCGCCAGTGGATTCACGCCACCGGCGGGAGCCACGCCCGCCAGAGACTCGGGTGTAACGTCGATCAAGTAGAGCCGGATGTTGTTGATGACGCGCGCCACCAGCGCTCCCGGCCCCACGTAGCCCGCTTCCGGCGTGTACGGGTCCAGCAGCAGGAACTCACTGGCGTAGGCCTTGTCTGCGCCCGCCGCCGCCAGCTTGCCCCACAGCCACCAGCCACCCAACACCAGGACTGCCGTTCCACCCACAACCGCCATTTGACGCCACAGCTTCCGCCAGCCCAGCGCGATCAACAGCGCCGCAACCAGCGGTAGCCCGGCCGAACGCGTCAGGTAGGCCAGTAATGCGGCAGCGGCGGCACCTGCGAGCCAGCGCCACGAATCGGTGAAACGTTCCGCAGCCCAGAGCCCGATCAGGGTCAACAGAACGAAAGGCGCTTCCGATAGAACCCAGTGCGAGTAGTACAACAACACCGGGTTGAACGCGAAGGCCGCCGCCACGGCCAGGCCCACCTCGTCGCTCAGGCGCTTCCTGGCCAGCAGAAACAGGAATAAGACCGAGGCGGTCGTGAATAGAACCGACAACAGCTTGTAGGCGATCAACTCGCCGCCGAACAGGCGGGCGGCCGCCAGTATCGTGGGATAGAACGGTGGGTACTTGGTGTGCCGAGGCGCGTCCGGCAAATACAGATCGCGATACCCACCCCCGCCCTCCAGCGACTCGGCGAGGATCATGTAGGAAGCGTTATCGCCGCCTACGAACGGTTTGGGGTCGAAGACTAGCGCGGCGAGTATGACGTGTCCTGCCAGTACCCCAGCGAGAACCGCCCAAACGATGTGCGCTCTGGAGAGACCCCGAATTCCCTTCCCTTCAGCCGCCACCAAGACCCCCTACCCGGTTGTCCCGACGCCTATCCCTTCTTCTGGAGTCCGCGCAGCGACTCCCGAAGATCATCCACTTCCGCTCGTAGCGTTGCGATCATCTCAGCGATGAAGCCGAACCCGAACAGCGAGATGCCCATCACTCCCAGGAAAACGACCAGGGTGAGCAACGGTCGAAAACCGAACCCCATCGTTCGCAGCACTATGGCGCCCACTCCGACCAACAGTCCCAGCCCCAGAAGCAGTAGTCCGGTGAACCCGAACAGCATCATCGGCTTGCGGCTGAACAGCAGCAAGAACCAGACGGACACGAGGTCGAGCAACCCGATGGCGACGCGCCCCGAGCCGCCGTACTTCGTTTCGCCGGCGCGGCGCGGGTACAGTTCTACGTCGATCTCACCGACCTTGTAGCCCCTGGCATGCGCGAGAACCACGAAGAAACGATGCCAGTCGTGTCGCAGTTGTATGTCCTGCAATACCTCTTTGCGGAAGATCTTGATTGAATTGAGATCGCGAGCCGGGACATGAAACGCAATGCGCGATAGCCAGTTGTAAATGCCCGAGACCAACCGCTTGTCGTATTTGCCGACCTTGCGACCGCAAACGATGTCGTAGTCTGCCGTCGCCTCCAACAGCCTGGGGATCTCCTCCGGGCTGTGCTGGAGGTCGGCGTCGAACAGCACGATCCAGTCGGTAGCCGCCGCCCGCGTCCCCGTGACCAGAGCTTCCGTCTTCCCCAGGTTGCGTTTGTGGCTCTCGAGCTTGAAGCGCTTGAGACGCGAGCCCTCCCGAAGTGCGACTTCAGCTGAGTCGTCCGTCGAGCCGTCATCGACGAAGATGACCTCGCCGTTCAGGCCGTACTTCTCGAACGTCGCCTCGAGCTCTGAGAACAGGTCGGGGATGTTCTCGCTCTCGTTCAGCGCTGGGATGACGACGGAAAAGTTACCGGCCAGCGCCGGGTCGATTCGGACCTGCGGCGACCGCTCTTCGCGTGGGGCCACGGCCTGGCTCATACGCGCTTGCGCATCCGTGCGGAAAGGATGCCCAGCTGGTCGCGATACTTGGCGACGGTCCGCCTGGCTATGTTGATCCCCTCACGCTTCAGTATGTCGACGATCGCCTGATCGGTCAGCGGCTTCTTCGTATCCTCTTCCGAGACCAGCTTCTGGATCCGCGCTTTGATGCCGCGAGCCGAAACGTCTTCGCCGGAATCGGTAGACAGCCCGCTGGAGAAGAAGAATTTGAGCGGGAAGACGCCGCGCGGCGTCTGCACGTACTTCTGGTTCGTCACACGCGAGACGGTCGACTCGTGCATGCTGATGACTTCTGCTACTTCACGCAAAGTCAGCGGCTTCAGCTGCTCGATACCCTCCTCGAAGAAATCACGCTGCCGGTTGACTATGAAGTTCATCACCTTCAGCATCGTCTGCCGCCGTTGCTCGATCGCCTGCAGCATCCAGTTGGCGTTGTTCAGCTTATTGGAGATGAACTCCTTGCTATCGCCCTTGAACTTGGCCTTGTCTTTGGCGACCTCGCGGTACGAGCGCGACAGACGCAGGCGCGGCAAGGCCGTGTCGTTGTGAAAGACGATGTAGTCGGTATCGACCTTCTCGACGACGAGGTCGGGGATAATGTAGTTGCCTTCCCCGCCCGAGTACTGCAGGCCCGGCTTCGGGTCGAGTTTGGCGATCTCGTCCGCCGAGGCCTGCACCTCCTGCGGGCTCACGCCCAGCTCCTTGGAGATCTCGGCCCAGCGATGGTTGACGAGTTGCTCGAAGTGCTTGTCAACGATGTTGTAGACCAGGCTGCTTTGCATCCCATCTTCGCCCAGCTGCAGCAGCAGGCACTCGCGCAGGTCGCGAGCCCCGATCCCGGCCGGGTCGAGCGCCTGGATGACCTTGAGCAGTTCTTCAATCTCTTCCAGGGTGAACGGCGCTTCCTCCTCGAAGGCGGCCAGCTTCGCCTCTTCGCTCTCGAGGAAGGCGTTCAACGATTCGACGATCTGTTCCAGCGGGCAAGTCAGGAAGCCGGTCTCGTCTATGTTGCCGATGATCTCCTCGGCGATCACGATCTGTCGGGTATCGAGGCGAAGCAGCTGGATCTGGTCGCGTAGGTGGTCGTAGAGATCGCGCGTCGCGACCGCTGTGGGTTCGAAGTACTCGCGCTCTTCGTACTCCTCGCGGCGGCCGCCGGTCTCGAAGCCATCGAGCAGGATGTCTTCCCAGTCGATCTCGTTCTCATCTTCCTTGGTGTCTTCAGCGGCCTCGTCTGCCGGATCATCGGTTGCCTCGACCATCTCGAGGAACGGGTTTTGGACCAGTTCCTGTTTGAGATGTTGCTGCAGGTCAAGGAGCGGCATGTAGAGGAGATCCATCGCCTGGTAAAGGCGTGGATTGATCCTCAGCTCCTGCCCCAGCTTGATGCTTTGATGTAGGCCGACTTTCATCGACGTCCCCCCCTACAGGCGAAAATCCTCGCCTAAATATAACTTCCGCGCCTGCGGATCGTTAACTAGTTCTTCCGACGTGCCTTCGATGTGGATCTTGCCATCGAACATGATGTAGGCGCGATCGGTGATCGAAAGTGTTTCGCGAACGTTGTGGTCCGTGATCAGCACGCCCAGCCCGCGGCGCTTGAGATCCGCCACGATACGTTGAATGTCGTCCACGGCGATCGGATCGACACCGGCGAACGGCTCGTCCAGCAACATGAACTTCGGGTCGGTGACCAGCGCCCGAGTGATCTCCAGGCGGCGGCGTTCGCCGCCGGACAGAGAGTAGGCCCGATTCTTCCGCAGGTGTTTGATCGTCAACTCGTCGAGCAAGGTCTCGAGGCGCTCCTCGCGCTCCTCGGCCGTTATCGGCAGTGTCTCCAGGATCGCCATGATGTTCTGCTCCACAGTCAGGCGCCTGAAGACGGACGGTTCCTGGGACAGATAGCCGAGGCCCAGGTGCGCGCGTTTGTACATCGGGACGTGGGCCAGCGGCCGGTCATCGATGAAGACCTGGCCGGCGTCGGGGGCAACCAGGCCGACGATCATGTAGAACGTCGTCGTCTTCCCCGCCCCATTCGGCCCCAGCAGCCCGACGATCTCGCCCTGCCGCAGCTCGATGTCCACGTCATCCACGACGCGACGACGCTTATAGATCTTGACGAGTCCGTTGGTGGTGACGCGACTACCTTCCGCCGGTGTGCCGGTCTCTGGCGCCACCTGGTCCGGCGCCAGGATGCGGCGCTGGATCTCGCGCTCAAGGAGTTCGCCGAATCCATCTCTGTCGTGACCCACGTCGGTCCAGATGTCGGCCGCCAGCGAGACCTGGTTTGCGTCGCCTTCGCCGCCAAGCTTCAGCAGCCCCTCCGCTTCCAGCCGGCCGAGGATCTGCTCGCCCAGGTAGCTATCGACCTCCTCCGTGCTCATACGACGGATCTCGAACAGGCGGCGGCTCTCGGGCGATCCCGGTCTGGCCACTTCGCCGAAGTGAGCCAGGTAGGCTTCCCTGAAAGCTTCGACCAGGGCATCCCTGGCCAGTCGGCCGCCGGCATCGGCTCCAATCACCAGCTGATGCAGAGCGATCAGCATGGGAGCGTCGTGAGACGGCAGCTTCTCGACGAAGCCGCGGAGATCGGCGACCGCGCTCATGTCGTCATCCGCCTCCCGTCGGGATCGTATCCCGTCGCGCTCGGCTGGTGGTGTCGCGCGGCAACGTGTCGGGCAGTGTGTCGAGCCTCAGTGTGTCGACGCCCAAAGTATCGAGCCCAGCAGTATCTCCGGCCCTCGGTGGGATCGGCTCCAGGTAGACACCGCGAGCCGGCCCGATGACACGTGCCTCCGTTACCTGCCCGTCTTCCAGGAAGAGGGTCACCTCGCGCCCTTTCACGTAGTTGACCGCCGGGTGCAGGCTGTCTCCGTTGTGTCCCTGTTCCTCTCTCAGGTGGTAGAGAGCTCGGGCTTCGCCCGCTTCCGCAACGGCCCGCAATCGGCTCAACTGGGCTTCCTGTGGCGCTGGCTCGCTGGGCACCGGCTCCGGTGTAGTGAAGAAACCGGTGATGGTGTCACCCTCCAGCCAATCGCTGTACAACAGGCCGCCGCCCGGCACCAACTCTTCACGGCTCACCGCCAGCGCTCTGTTCACCGCCACGACCCGGTCCAGCACGCCTGCAGGGCGGAGGATCTCGATGGAGTCCGCCACCAGCGAATAGTCCTGCGACTCACTGCGGGCCCAGGGCTCCCTGCCAGGCTCGTCTGTGGCGCCCGTGCGATCGGGATCGCCGGCCGCGGCGACGACGCGATTGACCTCGTCGCCCTCGACGAAGAGGCGTAACAGAGGGGCCGCGAGGGTCAGTTCAGATCCCTCCGCCGATCCGTTGGGCCAGGCCTGGATTTCCTCGATCTGACGTTCTTCCATCAGCGCGAGAATCGTATCACCCTCCAGGATCAGGTCGCCCGCCGTGACCATGGGCTCGCCCAGCAGCCACAACCGGTCGCCTCTGAAGTCCAGATCCATCGAATCGCTGTTGGTGGTGAGATTACCTCTCACCGCCACCACGTCGCCCGCACCGGCCAGCATCGAGTCGCCGTAGATGTGAAGCCTGTCGGCATCGACATCGAACGGTTGCGCGCCGGGCGCGCCCGGGTCCTCGGCGTAGAAGGTCAGGTGCGGTCGCTGCGACGCGAACATTCGTTCCACCGGTCGATTCTCGTTCGCCGGGAAGTAGTCGAGCACGGGCCCGGTCAGCGTCGAGCGGCCCTCGTTGTCGATCAAGCGAACATTCCCCTCGGCCCGCATCCGGGCCTGCTGCTCGTAATAAGTTCCTCGCTCGGACTCCAGTCGACGCTGGCTGTCCGTGTACACCATGTTGCCAACCAGAAACAGCACCCCGGCCTGTTGAAAGTAGCTGGCGCTATCGGCGCTAATCCGCCTGTCACCGCACACCGCTTCCACGCCACCCCACTGGTCGATTCGGACCTCGCCGCCCGGTAGCGTCACCATCTCGCCCATAGAACCGGGCGTTCTCAGCACTTCCAGGTCACAGTCCTGCGATTGATCCTGCGCCGGCACCGCCGCTACCAGGAGGGCCACCAGCATTCCCGTGACGGGCCCGTTATGCATCTCACTGTCCCGGCGGACGCCCCGAGCCTTGCCGGATGATCCGCGGCTCGGTGAGCTCGACCCGGTCCATGCCGGAGTTGGATTCGAACGACGTCCCTTCTATTACCGTGCCGTTCGCCTCGTACATCGTCGTATGTTCTTCGCTCCAGAT
>JBDHHX010000164.1:0-7906 GCA_039589155.1 Gemmatimonadota bacterium
TCGGCCTGGCGACGTATCTCGTCTATCGCTTCGCCCACCGAGGCGTTCTCCTGCACGGCGACGACCTCGGTGGTCATGATGCCGCCGGCGGATTCCTCGTCGTAGGCGAGCAGGTCGCGGAGCTCCTCGGCCTGCTCTTCCGAGAGTTGGGCGAGGACTTCGCGCTGCTTCTCCTGTGGAAGCTCGCCGATGATGTCGGCGGCGTCGTCGGCGGAGAGCTCGTGGACGATGGTGGGAACGCGCTCCGGCTCGGCGACGAGCAGTTCTTCCGGGTGCTCCTCCTCTTCCATCTCGGCGAGCGTATCGGCGGCCAGCTCGCCGGGAAGGACGTGTACTACGCCGGCCCGCTCCTCTTCGTCCAACGATTCGATGACGTCGGCCAGGTCGCTGGGATGGAAGGCCTCGAGGTAGCGACGCAGCGTCTCCTCGTCGCCGGCCGCGAGCAGCTGGCGAACGCGCTCGACGTTGGCCTCGTGGGCCTGGGCGTCGCCGATCTTGCCGCTAGCCGGCCCGGGCATCTTCCCCGCCCTCTCTGGCGATCTCAGGGGTAACGGCGCCGCCCGAGACCACCAGCTTGAAGCCTTCCTCCACGGTCATACTGAGCGGCTTCACCTCGGAACGCGGCAGGAACACGATGTAGCCGGACGTCGGGTTGGGCGTGGTCGGCAGGAAGACCGCGACGGAATCGACGGCGGTCAACTTGTTGATCTCGGCCGCCGCTTCGCTGGTCAGAAATCCGATGGCCCAACAACCGGGCCGCGGGTACTCCACGAGGACCGTCTGCTTGAAGAACCGTCGCTCCTCGCCGACGATCTGCTCGACGATCTGGCTGGCGGCGCTGTAGATCGTCTTGGTCAGCGGGAACTTGGTGAGCCAGTCGCGGCCCATCAGAATCAGCTCGCGGCCGACGGCCTGATGGGCGACCCAACCGGCGGCGATGATGATCAGTACCAGTACCAGCAGGCCGAGGCCAGGGATGCGGATCCAGAGCGCGCCGAAGATCCGGCCGAGGATGGCGTCCAACCTGGCGAAGATCCACCAGAGGACAAACATCGTCACGCCGATCGGCGCGATGACGACGATCCCGGTCAGGAAATAGCGCCTGAGGAGGGCCCACGTGCTTTTGTCTTTACCCATATCGTTTCACCCGGCCTAACTGTAGTCAGAGAACGGCTTTTCGTCTACGGCCTCAAGCGGTTGCGTAGCTGCGACTACGACTGGGACTAGGATTGGACTACGACTAAGACTGGGACTAGGAGGACGCCCCTCTTAGTCCCAGTTCTAGTCATAGTCCTATCGTAGTCGTAGTCCTGGTCGATTACCCGTCAGGAGCCCAACAAAGAGTCCAGGATCGCATCCTGTTTGCGGAACATCTCGCTCTCCTCGCGGTCGGAACCTTCCGGATGCCGGTGCCCAAGAACGTGAAGCGTGCCGTGAATGACCAGCCGCAACAGCTCGAGGCGCGGCTCGACGCCATACTCGGCAGCGGACTCACGTGCGATCTCGGGGCATATGTAGATGTCGCCGAGCGGCTCGCCAGGGGCCCCCAGCTCGAAAGCGATGACGTCGGTGGGCCCCGACCGATCGAGATGGGTCTTGTTGAGGGCGATGATGGTCTTGAGCTCGACGAAGGTAACGGAGATCTCGCCCCGTTCCACGCCTTCGACGTGTGTCGTCGCTGTGACGGCGCCGACGACGTCGTCGCTGGAGACTTCCCTGGCGATCTCGAGCTGGTTGACGAAGACGGCGAGGTCCGGCGCGCTCACGACGGGCTAGCAGCGTTGCGGTTCTGTATGGGGAAGTCGAGCCGGTGATGGTACATCCCGGTCAGCACCTTCACGAACTGCTGCTTGGCGACGGATACCTCTTTGAGGGTGAGCGGCGCCTCTTCCAGTTGGCCCTCGGTCATCTTGTATTCGACGATGCGTTCGACCAACTCCTCGATGCTCTCCGGCGTCGGATCCTGGAGAACGCGGGCGGCCGACTCCACCGAATCGGCGATCAGTACGAGCGCTGTCTCCTTACTACGGGGCCTGGGTCCCGGGTAGCGGAAGTCCTTCTCGTCCAGGTCGCCGTTCTCGTCAAGCTCCTTCGCCTTCTCCCAGAAGAAGCCGATCTTCTGAGTACCGTGGTGCTCGCGGATGAAGGCCATCACCGATTCGGGGACGCCGGCTTCGCCGGCGAGCTCGAGTCCGTCGTTCACATGCTCGCGGACGATGTTGGCGCTTGTCGCCGGCTTCATCTTGTCGTGCGGATTGCGGCCGCGCGGCTGATTCTCGACGTAGAACTGGGGCTTCTTGACCTTGCCGATGTCGTGGTAGTAGACGCCGACCCGGGTGAGCAGGCTGTCGGCGCCGATCTCGCGGGCGGCGGCCTCGGCCAGGTTCGCCACGTTGATCGAGTGGGCGTAAGTGCCCGGCGCCTCGAGCGACAGGCGGCGGAGCAACGGTCGGTTGAGGTCGGCCAGCTCGAGCAACGATTGCTCGGTGGTGAGCTTGGTGAAGGACTCGGCCAGCGGCATGATGCCGGCGGCCAGAACCGTGCAGCCGGCAGCGTTGAGCGTTCCCCAAAACGAGCTCTGCAGCACCCAGACGGCGTCCTGCCGCGTGATCAACGCCAGGCAGATCGCGGCGAGCACATAGGCCAGCGCGATGACGGCGGCGGAGGCCCACGTGTAGGCGCGGCGTCGTACGACGCGGCCGCTGAGCGCCGCAGCGGCGCCTCCCATCACCGTCGGGAAGAGGACGACCAGATAGATGGGCGGTCGGGCGACAACGAGCCCGACGAGGACGAAAACGGTAAGCAACGCAAACAGCCCATCGTACAGCGTGGCGATGACCAGCGCGGCGAAGGCGATGGGGATGAGCTGCGGCGGCCAGCCGGCCCGTGAGATGAGCGCCGCCGCCCCGGCAACGGCCAGAAGCAATACCCAAAGCAGCGTCACCGAGCCGTTCGACGCGTAGATCTCCGGTCGATAGTACTTGAGCACGATACCGAAGACGCTCAGCAGCAGCAGGTTGAACAGGAGTCCGCCGAACCGTGCCGACCAATCCTCGTCACCGCGCTCTCCTACCAGCTGGTCCTCCAACGCGGTGAGGCGATCTACCTGTTCCTGCCCTACTCGCTCGTGGGCGCGGACGATGATCTCACCCTGGAGGACTTCGTACTTCACGGTCTCGACAGACTGCTGCGCCTGCGCCTGCGCCACCTCCGTCGCCTCTCGGTTCAGGCGGATGGTCGGCTGGGCGAAGCGGATGACCAGGTTGCTGTGGAGCCGCCGCGCCTCGCTGCTGATGCTAGCCGGCGCCCGGGCGCCGGCGTCCTGGTAGGACTGCTGCAGGGTACTGAGCGAGTCGCGCGCTACACGGAACTCCGAATCTTCGCTGCGCACGGTGACGGCGCGCGCCGCGACGTTGCCCAGTTCACCGCTGGAGGCGGCGCCGCGCCGAAGCTCGTCGTCGAATGCTTCGGAGATGGCGGCCTGCAGAACCCGGCGCGCGTCGTCGTCGACCAGGACCGAGGCCCCCGCTTCCGGCGCCGGGATGTTGCCTTCTTCCAGGATGGCGCGCACCGCACGGAAGCGTTCGATCTCCTGTTCCGAGCTGGTGGCGGCCGAGTCGATGACGGCGAAGAACGCCGCGGCGCTTGCGATGGAGCTGTCGGTGAACTCGGGCCGGAAGTCGAAGACCGGTTCTACTGCGCTGGACGCCGCGTTGCGCTCACGGGTCAGCTCTTCCTCCGACTTGTAAACCGGGAACGTGATGGGCGCGATAACGTCCTGGGTGGCGACCTCGCCGGGCGAGAATCGGGTGACTTCGGGCGCCGGGCTGACCGGGAACGCCAGATCGATGACGACGGCCGCGGCCAATAGCAGGAAGAGGCGATAGAGCTCCTTGTTGCGAGTCGTATCGCTGCTCTTAGGCAGTTGCCTGAGCAGGTAGCGAATCCGCGCTCCGCGCCGGCGTTTCTGCTCCCCAGTCATTCACGCTCCCGGTCCACCGAGTCCTGCGCCTGGGCATACGCCCTGATGATGTCCTTCACCAGCCGGTGGCGCACGACATCGATCTCGCTAAGGTAGACGAAGGAAATCCCGTCGATCCCCTTGAGGATCTGTTCGACCTCGAGCAGACCCGAGTCCTCGCGCCGCGGCAGATCGATCTGCGTCTTGTCACCGGTGATCACGGCCTTCGAGTTAACGCCCAGTCGCGTCAGGAACATCTTCATCTGCGCCGTGGTCGTGTTCTGCGCTTCGTCGAGGATGACGAAGGCGTCGGAGAGCGTGCGGCCTCGCATGTAGGCGAGCGGTGCGATCTCCAGCGTGCGGTTCTCCAGCAAGCGGCGCATCTGGTCGGGCGGCATCATGTCGCCCAATGCATCGTACAGCGGCCGCAGGTACGGGTCGACTTTCTCCTCCAACGTGCCGGGCAGGAAACCCAGCTGCTCGCCGGCCTCGACCACGGGTCGCACCAGCACGATGCGGCGCAGCCGATTCTTGTGCAGAGCATCGACCGCCATGGCGACGGCGAGATAGGTCTTGCCCGTACCGGCCGGACCGATCCCGATGACGATCTCTTTCTGGTCGATTTCTTCGACGTACAGCTTCTGGCCGCTCGACTTGGGCGTGATGATCTTACGGGTGCCGGGCAGCACGATCTTGGCCTGGTCCAGTTCTGAGGGCGGCAGGCCGTTGCTCTCCGCGGCTTCTTCGGCGAAGCGCTGGATGTCCGCCGCCGAGAACGGCTTCTCCATCAGGGCGGAATCGATCATCCGCTGGGCGACGGGCACACAGCGCTCGACCTCTGCCAGCGAGCCGGAGAGGACGACGTGATCGTCTCTGAGAACGACCCGGCAGCCGCAGAGCCGGGCCAACTCCTGGAGGTTGGCGTCGTTGACGCCAGCCAGGATCAACTGGTCGGCGCCCTCCGCCGGCAGGCGGTGCTGAACGATCTGTGAAGCGTTGGTGGTTCTATTAGCCATCAGACCTCTTTGCCAACTTGATACCGAGCCCTTCCAGCTCGTTCGCCGCGACCGGAGAGGGCGCGCCCTCCATCAGGGCACGCGCCGCCGTCGTCTTGGGGAAAGCGATGACCTCGCGCAGCGATGACGCGCCCGCCAGGTGCATCACGACGCGATCGAGGCCGATGGCGAAGCCGCCGTGCGGCGGCGCGCCGTACTTGAACGCCTCGAGCAAGAACCCGAACTTGCGCTGCGCTTCGTCGCGGTCAATCCCCAGCACCGCCAGCACACGCTGCTGCAGGTCGGGGTCGTTGATCCGGATGCTACCGCTGCCCAGCTCCGAACCGTTGTAGACCAGGTCGTAGGCCCGGGAACGCACGGTCAGTGGTTCGCTGTCCAACTTGTCCAGGTCGTCCGGGTTGAGTCCGGTGAACGGATGGTGGCTGGGGAACGCCTCACCCGTCTCCGGGTCACTCTCGAACAGCGGGAACTCCGTGACCCAGAGGAAGCGGTCGCCTTCATCGATGGCGCCCCTGATCGAACCGAGGTGACGCCTCAATACGTCGAGCGCCGCGCCGCTGACTCGGTCGACGCCGGCGACGACCAGGACCAGATCGCCCGCCTCCGCATCCAGTCTTGCCCTGACTGCCGCCAGCTCCGCTTCGGAGATCTTTGCTCCGAAGCCGCCCTGTGCGCCCGACTCCGTGATCTTGGTCCAGAGAGCGCCGGCGGCGCCCGCCTCCTGAGCCAGGCGGTCCAGCTCGTCCAGGGCCTTGCGGCTGAGCTCGGCGCCTCCCGGCACACAGAGACCGCGGGCACGGCCACCGTCCGCGATCGCCGCGCTGAAGATGCGGAATTCGCTGTCGCGCAGATCGTCGGTGAGGTCGCGCAAGGTCCAGGGGATGCGTAGATCCGGTTTGTCGGTGCCGTACATCTCCAACGCATCACGATGGCTCATGCGCATGAAGGGCCGCTCGACCGCGCGACCGACGACCTCCATCCAGACCGCGGTCATGACGATCTCGACGGTCGACCAGACGTCTTCCTCGGTGACGAACGACATCTCCAGGTCGAGCTGTGTGAATTCGGGCTGACGATCGGCGCGCAGGTCTTCGTCGCGCAGACAGCGGGCGATTTGGAAATAGCGGTCGAAGCCCGAGACCATGAGGATCTGTTTGTAGAGCTGCGGCGACTGGGGCAGCGCGTAGAACTCGCCGGGGCTGACGCGGCTGGGGACCAGGTAGTCGCGGGCGCCCTCCGGCGTCGGCCGCGTGAGCATCGGGGTCTCGACGTCGACGAAGTCCAGACCATCGAGCACACGTCGGATCGTCTGGAAGGTGCGGTGGCGGGTCAAGAAGTTCTCTTGCAGCTCTGACCGCCGCAGGTCCAGGTAGCGATGGCGCAGCCGCAACTCCTCGGAGGCCAGCTCTTCGTCGGCGCCGTAGGCGACGAGGATGGGCGGTGTCTCGGATGGTGCCAGCCGCGTGATCGCTTCAGCCTTCAGCTCGACCTCACCGGTAGTCATCTCGGGGTTTACTGCATCCGGCGGCCGGGCCACGACCACGCCCTCCACTCCGATGACGACCTCGGAGCCCAGGCGACGGGCCGTTTCCATGGTCTCTTCGGACAGCACATCCGGGTCGCACGATACCTGGACGATACCGGCGCGATCGCGCAGATCGATGAAGACCAGACCGCCCAGGTCACGGCGGCGATGGACCCAGCCCGCCAGACTCACGCGCTGGCCGGCGGCCTCCGCCCGGAGCTCGCCGGCCATGTGCGTCCGATAGGATGTTCGGTAAAGGGAATCCGTCATACAGCCGGATAGGTCCTCAGCTCGCGCGCTCCGCCTCGGCGAGCGTCGTTAAGAATCGCTCCGCGTCGTCCGCGGATAGGAGGTGCTGACGCAGTGATTCCTCCCGCATCAAGCGGCTCACTCTGGCCAGCGCCCGTACGTGGCTTGCCACCGCCGAGTCCGGACCCAGCAACAGGAAGAAGAGGCGCACCGACCGTCCGTCGAGGGCGCCGAACTCCACCGGCTCGCGGCTGACCCCAGCGGCCATCACCAGCTCGCTGACGCCGCCGAACTTCGCATGGGGCAGCGCGACTCCGTCGCCGATCCCGGTGCTGAGCACGTTCTCCCGCTCGAGAACGGCCGCATAGATCGCTTCCCGCTCCGACTCGAGCCCGCGGGAGGCGACCACGAGATCCACCAACTCGCGCAGCAGCTCGGCCTTGTCGCGGCCGGCGAGAGGCACACGGATCCGCTCCGCCGTCAGCAGGTCGCTCACCCGCACGGCGTTCGCCTCTCCGGGAGCGTCGTTTGGCGCTCCGTTCTCTGGTCCGGTCCGATCCATGGCTCATTCCGCGTGACATCAAGTTACCCAAGCCTTGAAAGGTAACCGGGCCCCCATACCCCATCAACAATGTCATCCGGGCCAGAGCCTTTGCGCCGCGCGGATGATGCGCGCCAGCCAGACGGCCAGCGGCCCGGCCTCCTGAGTACCAACGGTTACGCCGGGGTCGATCCAGTCTTTGCCGACGACAACGGTGACATCGAGAAACAGGTTGCGGTCAGGCCGGCGCTCGACCCGCTGAAAGCCCAGCGCGTCGGCAACGCGGCGGGCCGGCTCGATCTCTGCCGTTCGCGCGATGACCACCGAGCTGTCGGTATCGAACGGCTCGAGATTGCCGTAGTGGACGACGTCGAAGCGCAGCTCGCGTAACCGCTCGGTGACGTCATTGGCGACGCCGTGCAGGCCACCGCCGTTCAGCACCTCGACGCGGATTCGCCGGCCTTCCCAGATGCCGGGCGGAGACTCGAACGCCGCCGGTGTCTCGCGACTGATCTCCAGCCACAACGACGCCAGAAAGGCACCCACGGTGGCGAAGACGAGAGCGAGGACGACGGCACGCGCCCACCTGATCATCGCGCCGCCAGCTCGTTCCA
>JBDHHX010000165.1:0-7869 GCA_039589155.1 Gemmatimonadota bacterium
CGGACGGCCCATCCTCGAGGGTGCGGCGGTACAGGCCGAGGTGCTCAGGCACGGCCGCGCGGACAAGATCATCGTCTTCAAGTTCAAGCGCCGCAAGAACTACCGGCGCAAGGCTGGACACCGCCAGGACTTCACCGAGATCAAGGTCAGCCAGATCGATCTGGGCGGCGACCGGGTAATCAAACTGGAGCCCGAGAAGAAGCCGGCGAAGAAGAAGGCGCCGGCCAAGAAGGCGGCCGCCGAGGTGGAATCGGAGGCCAAGACCGAGACCAAGACGAAGAAGGCGCCCGCCAAGAAGACGACGACCAAGAAGAAGGCGCCGGCCAAGCCGAAGACGACGGCCAAGGCCAAGCCGAAGACCGAGGCTAAGGCGAAGCCCAAGGCCAAGCCGAAGGCGGAGGCCAAGGCCAAGTCGACGTCGAAGAAGAAGAAATCCTAACGGGGACGGCCCCTATGGCTCATAAAAAAGCAGGCGGATCGACACGCAACGGTCGCGACAGCAACCCCAAGTTCCTGGGCGTGAAGAAGTACGGCGGCGAGTTCGTCCGCGCCGGTAACATCATCATGCGCCAGCGCGGCACCCGCTTCCATCCGGGCGCCAACGTGGGCAGGGGCGGCGATGACACGCTGTTTGCCCTGACCGACGGCTACGTCGAGTTCGGGACGGCCCGCGGCAGAAAGGTCGTGTCGGTGGTTGCTGAAGCGTAGCTCCAGGTTTGCGCAAGTTAAGAGGGCCCGGCGTTTGCCGGGCCTTTTTTTTCCACAGCCGACAGCCGACAGCCGACACTCGATGTCCAACTGTTCTTCAACTATCGACATCCCACGTCCGATTATCGACGCTCATCTGGACGTCGAGCGTCGTAGGTCGAACGTCGATAGTTGAAGGAAAACTTGGAAGTCGATAGTCGGCTGTCGGCTGTTGGCTGTTGAATTCCAACATCATCACCCAAGTCCCATAGTATCATCGGCCGACGGCCCGTAGGTCCCCGGCAACGGCACATCGCAAAGCCGCAGAAACACCGTCAGCTGCCCTCGATGGTGAATGATGTGGTTGAGCGTGTTCCGCACCATCGTCACCCGCGGTAACGTGAAGACCGCTTCACCTCGTGCCTTCAGCGTCCACGGCTCCATAAAGGCCTCGTCACTCGTACCGCCCAGAATTTCGACCAGCTCGGCCAGGTTGGCGTCGAACAGCTCCAGCATCGCCGAGACCGACTGAAGCTGGGTCGGGACGAAACCCGCGCCGCCCGGCGGATTCACATCGAGCTCGTCCAGAGTGAGCGCGCTGACGCCCCAACTGGGTAGCTCCGCCAGATGCGTGGCCAGGCGGCTGAGCGTCATCGACTTCTCGGCCGGCTTCCAGCTGAGCTTATCCTCGGGCACGCGCTCGAGTAGCCGGCGCGTGGCGGCCGCCTCTTGCTCGATCTCTGGTAGGAATGACTCAGCGATAGCCACGAGAACCTCCGGGTGCGGTT
Source organism: Gemmatimonadota bacterium (assembly GCA_039589155.1). Lineage (GTDB taxonomy): Bacteria > Gemmatimonadota > Gemmatimonadetes > Palauibacterales > KS3-K002 > Kutchimonas. The sequence goes on from JBDHHX010000165.1 coordinate 1,476, forward strand.
GGGGTTGTTTGGATCGGGCTTCGAACTTATGAAAGGCGGATCCCGTCAACAAGCAGAACGACACTCACAGCACGAGAGGTTCCGATGGGCGGACGCACAGTCTCCGGCCTGGGTCTTTGCCTTTTGACGATCGGCTGCACGGCGGAGCCAGAGCGGCAGGGTGAGGCCGCGCTGGCTGAGGAATCGCCGGGGCGCACTCAGATCGTGTTGCTGGGGACGGGCACGCCGAACGCCGACCCCGACCGGTCAGGCCCGGCGCTGGCCATCGTCGTGGACGGCGAGCCCTACCTGATCGACCTGGGACCGGGTGTGATTCGACGGGCAGCCGCGGCGCACGGGGCGGGGATAGAGGGGTTGGCAGTCGACCGATTGAAGACGGCGTTCATAACCCACCTGCACACGGACCATACACTGGGCTACCCGGACTTCATCTTCACGCCATGGGTGTTGGAGCGCGATGTCCCCGCCGAGGTCTATGGTCCGCCCGGGCTCGAGATGATGACGAGCCACCTGCTCGCGGCTTACGAAGAGGATATACGCGTTCGCATCGATGGGCTCGAACCAGCCAACACCGAGGGCTACAAGGTGAACGTCCACGAGGTGGAACCCGGCCTGGTCTACGAGGACGAGCGGGTCCGCGTCACCGCGTTTCAGGTAGCTCATGGGGCGTGGAGCAACTCCTTCGCCTATCGCTTCGACACGCCGGACCGGAGCATCGTCGTTTCAGGGGACGCGCAGCCGAGTCAGAGTATCGTAGAGGCTTGCTCCGGTTGTGACGTGCTGATTCACGAAGTCTACGCGCAAGCCGGTTTCGATCGCCGCGTGCCCGTCTGGCAGCGATACCATTCAAATTCCCACACGTCGTCGCTCGAACTGGGCGAGCTCGCGAACCAGGCGCAGCCAGGGCTATTGATTCTCTATCATCAGCTGTTGTGGGGGGCGACGCCTGCAGAACTCGTTGACGAGATCGAGTCCGTATATGACGGCGCCGTAGTGTACGGCAACGATCTGGATGTCTTTTAGCGTTTCTGACTTTGAACCAGGAGGTCGCCGTGCCCATCACTGACCTGACCAGACGGAACTTCCTCGCTTACTTCTCCGGCATCGGACTTGGCTCCACGCTGTTGCCCGGCGTTCTCTGGGCTCGCTTCCAGGATGAAGAAGAGCCGAAGATCACGATGGAAATGCTGGACGAAGCCGAAGGGGTTGCTGGGCTCGAGTTCACAGAGGAAGAGCGCGAGTTGATGCTGCGTGGACTCAACAGCCGGCTTAGCTCTTACGAACAGCTGCGCGAGGTCGAGTTGCCCAACGGCGTCCCGCCCGCACTCTACTTCGACCCGTTGCCGCCGGGACGCAGTGTCGAGGTTGAAGATGGCCCGTCTCGTCGCAGCGAGGCAAAGATCGGCAGCGTTCCGTCGAACCTGGAGGAGGTCGCCTTCTGGCCGCTGACCGACCTGGCGAAGCTGGTCGAGACGCGGCAGGTGACTTCGCTGCAACTGACCCAGATGTACCTCGAACGACTGAAGCGGTACGGTCCCAAGCTGGAGTGCGTGATCTCGATCACCGCGGAGCTGGCGCTGCAGCAGGCGCGCCGGGCCGACGAGGAGATCGGCGCCGGCCGTTATCGTGGGCCTCTGCACGGGATCCCCTGGGGCGCAAAGGATCTGTTGACCGTAAAGGGCTATCGGACGACGTGGGGCGCCAAACCGTATGAAGAACAGGTGCTCGACGGGGAAGCGACGGTGGTCACGCGGCTGGAGGAGGCAGGAGCGGTGCTCATCGCCAAGCTGACCCTGGGCGCGCTGGCGATGGGCGACGTTTGGTACGACGGCAAGACTCGGAACCCGTGGAACTACGAGCAGGGATCCAGCGGTTCGTCGGCGGGCTCCTCCGCGGCGACCGCGGCTGGCCTGGTCGGTTTCGCCATCGGAACGGAAACGCTGGGCTCGATCATCTCACCGTGCACACGCTGCGGGACGACCGGTCTGCGACCGACCTTCGGCCGGGTAAGTCGCACCGGCGCCATGGCGCTCTCGTGGAGCATGGACAAGATCGGACCGATCTGTCGATCCGTGGAGGACTGCGCGCTGGTGTTCGAAGCGATACAGGGCCCCGACGGTCTTGATCTGTCGGTAGTCGACCGACCGTTCCGCTGGGATGCGGAACGGGATGTCAGAACGTTGCGGATCGCCTACGTAAAGAGCGCGTTCGAGCAGGAGCGAGAGCGGCAGCCGGAATGGAAGACGTTCGACGAGGCGTCCCTCGCCACGTTGGCTTCGCTAGGCATCGACCTGATCCCCATCGAGCTGCCCGACGATCTGCCGGTCGGCGCCATGCGGATCATTCTCAGCGCCGAGGCGGCGGCCGCCTTTGACGAGTTGACTCGCAGCGGGCGCGACGACCTGCTCAAGCGACAGGACCGAGGTGCCTGGCCGAACTCGTTCAGGACCTCGCGCTTCATCCCGGCGGTCGAGTACATCCAGGCCAACCGCGTCCGCACCCTGGCCCTGGAAGCGATGGCGAAGCTCATGTCAGAGGTTGATGTCTACGTCGTCCCATCCTTCGGCGGCAGCAACTTGACGCTGACGAATCTGACGGGGCATCCCTGCGTCGTTTTGCCCAACGGCTATAGGGAGGACGGTACTCCGACAAGCATCAGCTTCGTGGGGAAACTGTACGGCGAAGCGGAGACACTGGCCGTGGCACGTGCGTACCAGGAGGCCACCGATTTCCATTTGAAGCGACCGGCTCTTCAGGTCTAACTGTCGTCGGCAAAGAAGCGCTCGAACTCATCCCAGCGCGCTCGGGTGTCGTCGTAGCCAAGCTCGATTAGCTGGCTCACGTACGGTTCCTCAAAGATCAGGTAGCTCAGCAAGTCACCGCTGCGCACACGCTCCACGCCCATCCCACGCAACAACAGGCGGAGGGCTCGGGGCAGCTTGTTCCGGTAGCCGATGGCGAGCACGCCCAGGTCGCGGGTCGGACGAATCACGTGCAGCCTGACACGTCGCAGGCCGCCCGGGTTGGGTATGCCGTAGGGAAGGGCATCCAGAACATCGTTCAGACGCTGTAACCGCTCCGCGTCCTGCTCCAGCGTATCCAGAAAGATGGTGTTGAACAGGAGACCGATGACCTGCGCTGGCGGCGGATAGCCGGCCGTGGCTCGCTCGCGTACCTCGGCCAGGGTGGCACCATAGCGGGTGGCAATGGCCAGCAGTCGGTCGGCGCCCAGGTGGACGGCCGGCGCCAGCGGCGCAGCCTGGCGAATGCTCCCATCGCCGTAGTACTCGCCGTCGACGTCTATCGCCGGGAAGATCAGCGGCAGCGCGCTGGAGGCCATCACGTGATCGACAGTGGTCTTCGTCCTGACTCCGCTGCGCCGCGCGCGGTTCCAGGTCGGGATGTTCTCGGGGCCGTGCACGAAAGTCACAGTCTGGCCGGTAGAGTATCGGGTAGTCGTGAGTGCCAGGGCTCGTAACCGGCCCGCGTCTATGTTCCTGGCGATCCCCTCGACATCGAGACATCGCTCCAGGAACTCACCTAACGGCGCCGTGTCCAGCAGTCCGCGGGTCTTGACCTTGTTCGACGCGCCAGTGACCAGCGTCGATAGCCAGCGCGCACCGCTGAGCCCGAGCGCTCCTATCTTGGCGTCGAACACCTGGTCGATCGTCAAGCTGCGCCACGCTTCGGCGAGTTGCTCCAGCACCAGCGGTCCGCTGTCCTGGCTGCCGGCGAGGAACGCGGCGTTGATGGCGCCGGCCGATACGCCGGTGATGATCGAGAAATCGACGTCGGAGGCGCGTTCGGCGACGCAGCTCAGTACACCAACCTGGTAGGCAGCACGGGCGCCGCCCCCGGAGAGCACCAGTCCGTTCATGTCAGCGCGTCACCACGTTAGCCAATCATCGGGAATCGGGTCAGTTGGGGTGCAGGAAACCTGCAACTGTGCGGCTCCAGCGACAAGTCGGCCCGGCCGCGTGGCGGAAGCCTCCGTCGACAGGATGGCCGGGCCCGGATAACTTTGGGCATGCGTGAAGACGATGGCAGCTCGCTGCAGCTGCTCCTGGCTGGCCTTGTTCACGAGCTGAATACACCGGTCGGCGTTATCCAGAGCAACAGGGATGTGCTGAGATTGGCCATCGGCAAGGTCACGGCCATTCTCGCCGACGGCGTGGTGGACGATGAGGCGATTGAACAGCTGCGCGACCTCGGGGAGACGATCACCGAGGTGATCGAAATCGACCAGGTCGCCGTCGGTGTGATTTCGCAGCTCGTTGCCGCCCTGCGCGACTGCTGGCGCATGGACGAGGCCGGGATCTGCTGCGTAGACCTGCGGGACGGAATCGAGAGCACGCTCGTGCTCCTTAGCCACGAGATCAAACATCGAATCGATGTGGTGAAGGAATACGAAGACCTGCCGGCCGTGGTCTGCCACCCCAGCCGGACGAATCAGGTGTTCATGAACCTGTTGCTGAACGCCAGCCAGGCGATCGAAAAAGAGGGCACGATCACGATCCGAACCTACATGAAGAACGGATCTGCCGTTGTCGAAATCAGCGACACGGGCTCCGGCATCGAGCCGGCCAGGCTTGCTGGGATCTTCGAAGCCGGGTTTACGACGAAGGGTGAGAAGTCGGAGACTGGTATGGGCCTGAGGATCAGCCGTGAGATCATCGAGCAGCAGGGCGGCGCCATCGAGGCGGAGAGCATTGTGGGTAAAGGCTCGACCTTCCGCGTGATGCTGCCGGTGGAACAGAGCAGCTTGCCGGCTGTAGAAGCATAAGGCGCAGGACACTCCCCCAAACACCCGGCCCCCAGACATTTAAGGAGCTGAGTTCGAGCCCGGCTGCAACATGGGCACCGCCAAGATGACTGACCGCAAAGACCTGACCTTCGAGCCGATCTCGATTCTCTACAACCGGCGGGACGACGAAATCCTCCGCGCCGGGCGACGGACGATCTGGGGGGATCTGGCGCCGGACAAGGAGGGCCTGATCCGGGCCGAGCAGGATCAGGTTCCCTACACGTTCGGGCTGTTCATCCAGTCGAAGGATGGTCGGGCGGTGGATTCACTGGAGGGTGGAGTCGGCCGCATGTCCGGCGTGCCCTCCGATCGTTACGGCCAACTCGAACTGCGCTCGGTGGTGGATGCGTTCCTGGTTGGAGGCGCGACGCTGCGCGCTGACCGCACGCACGGCACACCCATCCTGAGAGAGCTGATAATGCGGAGGAAGAAGGAGAAGGGCGACACGGCGCCGCTCAATGTCTTCTTCTCCGAGTCCGGAGACATACCAGCGGACCTGCCGGTCTTCTGGATGCACGAGATCAAGACCGCAATCTTCATTGGCGAACAGGCAGCGAGCAAGGCGAACGAACTGCGCATACTCACCAAGGATGTCAACGTAGTCAGCGCCGAGTCGCCGCTCAGGGATATCTGGAACGTGCTCTACCGGCGCGGAGTCATGAGCATCGGCTTCGAAGGCGGCCCGAAGCTGATGGGTATGGCCCTGAAGGAACGGCTGGTACACGAACTGCTGCTCTCCCACTCACCACTGCTTCTGGGCGGGGCCGGCGCCAGCTTCTCTGGTGTCAACTCTCCGTTCAACTCCATCCGCGCCGATCCGCTGTTCATCGGGCTGGACGAATCCAACGGTCTGATGTTCGAGCGTTCTCGGCTGGTTTACGGCTAAGACTGCGGCTAGGTCTACGCGTTACGACTGGCCCGCATGAACGAGTCGACGTGATCGTCGGGCATCGGCTGCGTCGCCAGGCTCACCGTCACCAACGCCAGGCAGTTCACCGCCAATCCAACAATCCCCTCGTGAAGTCCGAACGGCCGGTACTCCGGGAACTGGTAGAGGAATAGCGTCACCAACGACCCGAGTATCAGGCCGGTAACGACGCCGGCAGCCGTCGCGCGCTTCCAGAAGAAGGCGACAAACGTAATCGGCGCCAGTTGGACCACGGCGCCGTAGGCGGCGAGCAGCAAGGCGACAAGCGACATCTCTGTGTTGACAGCGATGTAGAACGCCGCGACTCCGACGATGACCGCAACGACGCGAATGAGCGTCCGTCGTTTCTGGTCGCTCAAGTCGCGATCGATGGCGACCCGGTGCATGTCCTGGACATAGACCGAGGCGGCGGCGTGCAGCATCGCGTCGCCGGTGGACATGCTTGCCGCCAGCGCGCCGGCACAGAATAGCCCGACGACGACAGGCGCCACGTTGGTGCTAAGGATCATGTGCGGCAGTATGAAGTCGGCCGATGGTGGCTTCGGGTCGAACAGAACGCCGGCGAAAGCGATGAAGTAGAGAGGGAGCAGGAAAAGCAGGAAGGTCGGGTACAGCACCATCGTGAGCTTGATCGTCTTGTCGTCCTTGGCCGCGAACGCCTT
>JBDHHX010000166.1:0-7834 GCA_039589155.1 Gemmatimonadota bacterium
GTAAATCGTGACCGCCTGCTCGTAGTACCCTTCGGCCGCGGCTGTCTCGTTCACATATCCCTGCGGCATCGCCTGCTGCGCCAGCAAGACGACCGCGGCGATTGCGAACACTGGTGTGATCAATCTCATCCTGCGCATCTCAGCTACCCCCTTTATGAGCCCATGACCTGCCCGGCCGGGACAACCGTCCGCAGCCGCGGCAGCAGGCCTCGACTTTGCAATCCATCTCTGATGATTTCGACTTCCGTCTCGTCGCGCTCCGCCGAGAGCTGCGCGATCTGAACCAGGACCAGCTCCAGGTCCTCCAGCAGCGTTCTGTAGGTCGGATCTTCCGCGGCCGGCGAGTCGAGCAACAGCCGCGTGCTGATCAGCAGATCGCCCGCATTGCGCGAGAACTGCGGATCGACTTCAACGGTCTGCGGGTTGGAGCGGAACGACGCCAGGAACGTTTCCGCCCGCGACAGGTGGTTGGTCGTCGCCACGCGGAACGCCAGCTGGCCGCTCGACGCCGACTCTTCCGCCACCCGTGTCGCGTCGCTGCCGGGCTCGATGCTGAACCGTCCCAGCCCGAAGCCGATCGCCACTGCCGCGGCGACCGCGATACCCCACCGCGTCCAGGGCGAGTAGAGGACGCGCAGCTGCTGACGCCTGGCTGCACGCTCAGCGCGCGTCGCTTCGATCCGCGCCCACATCAGATCGCGCGGCGTCTCCGGCGGCTCGTTGTAGTCGCTGGCCGCTTCTTTCACGACATCCTCGAATCGATCGTCAATCATGACGCCCACTCCCCTGCAAACTCGGCGAGCGCTTCTCTCAGCTTGGCGCGCGCCCGTGACAACTGCGCTTTCGATGTCCCCGCACGAACGCCGAGCACCTGCGCGATCTCTTCGTGCTTGTAGCCTTCCACGTCGTGCATCACGAACACCGTCCTGTATCCATGTGGCAGCTCGTCTATCGCTGCCGCCAATCGCTCTTTCAAAATCGGGTCGCCAACACCCGCGCTAACACTCGGTCCCGTCGTCTCCGTCAATTCCGTGTGCCGCACCCTCAACCGCTTCACCTTCCGCATCACGTTGTAGACCACTGAAACCGCGATCGAGTGCAGCCAGGTCGAGAGCGCCGAGTCGCCTCGGAAGCTCTTCAAGCGGTCGAACGCCCGGATGAACGTCTCCTGAGTGCACTCCTGGGCGAGGTCGTCATCGCCCGTCATCCGGTAGGTCAGCCGGTAGACCCGATCCACGTGAGCCTCGTAAAGCTCCCGCTCGGCGACCGGATCTCCCTCCAGAACCCGTTTGATCAGTTGGCGTTGATCCAAGTCTTTCCCTGGCTAGGATTCCCGATCGCCCGCTTCCAAACGTATGACACAGCGACCGGTGAAAGGGTTGCGCGTCTATTGGGCGAGCTCGTTTAAGTCGCTTATTAGCAACCGGTTATATGAAACAGGGCCGCCTGGATTCGATCACGATCACGATTACGATCACGATCACGAGCGCGAGCGGGAGGTGGCTGTCCTCCTGCTCCCGCTCGTGATCGCAATCGTAATCGTAATCGGCCGTGACACACTATGTTGACTCCCCCTCGCCCCAACCGCTAGCCTTTCTCCCATGTTTTTCCGATTCAGGGCCCTGCTGACGAGTGCCTTCGTGGTCCTCGCGCTGATCACCGTCTTCTGGCGGTACGATCAGTCTCTTGAGAGGATATTGACGATTGCCGCCGGTCCCGCCGACGGTGAAGCGTTCCGCCTGGCCCGAGCGATCGCGGAAGTCGTTCACCGCTATGATGCGGGGATCGAGATCGTTATGCTCGAGACTCGTGGCTCCCCGGTGAATGCGGCGTCGAGATCACCGAGGACCATCGCGGCGATGAAGTGATATCCGCTTACGGATTGTTGGAGCTCGAGGGTATTCGCTGGGCCGTGGTCGCGGAGATCGATCTAAATGAAGTGCCTGGAACAGCTGTCGGAGTCGGGACATGACAGTCAATGTTGACGCCTGATCTCCCTATAGCAAGAAAGATCTTCGTAACGCCAATCTGCGTGAGGCCCGGCAAAACCTCCTGCGGTTAGCCGCCGCGCCTATCCCCAAGCGTGGCAGGAACTTGACAGCGCCCGGCTATACCGGGATGTTTAGATCACCCGCCGGTCTCCAGACTGGCGGCACCCCTGTCCGAGCCCCCTACGTTGCGAGCCAAGCGCTCAACTCATGCCCGTCGACCCCCGCGGGATCGGGCCGGGCTCAACAAAATCAGAGGTCAGGCAAGCTGATGGGCATTCCGGCGGTAATCCTGTGCGGTGGGTTGGGAACACGGCTGCGCGAGGAGACGGAGTACAGGCCGAAGGCGATGGTCGATGTTGGCGGTCAGCCGATCCTCTGGCACATCATGAAGAGCTATTCGAAGGGTGGCGTGAACGATTTCGTCCTTTGCCTGGGATACAAAGGGCAGATGATCAAGGATTACTTCCTCAACTACCGAGGGTCGGTCTCCGACTTCACGATCCATCTTAGCCACGAGGAAACGATCGAGTATCATACGGCGCCGGGTGCGATCGAGGATTGGCGAGTCACGTGCGCCGATACCGGGCTCGAAGCCCAGACCGGGGCCAGAACGCGAAAGGCGCTGAAGTACATCGACTCAGACATCTTTTGTTTGACCTACGGCGACGGCCTATGCGACGTCGATATCGCCGAGCTCATCGAATTCCATCGTTCCCATGGCAAAGTCGGAACTCTCACAGCTGTCAGAGCTTCCGGTCGGTTCGGCGAACTGAAGCTCGAGCGCGACGGAGGCGTCCTCCAGTTCGATGAAAAGCCTGAAGACGGCGGCGGCTACATCAATGGCGGCTTCTTTATCTTCGACACGAAGCGGTTCGCTGAGTATTTGCCAGAGGGGGATGACCTGGTCCTGGAACGCGGCCCGTTGGAAGGCCTGGCTCGGGACGGCGAGATGGCGGCCTACAGACACGAGGGTTTCTGGCAGTGCATGGATACCTATCGTGAGTGGAAGATCCTGAGCGATCTCTGGAACGCTGGCAACCCGCCATGGGCCCTCTGGCGATAGTGACGATTCTCCATGGCGAACCACGAGTTTGACCGAACGCTACGCGAGTCATTTGCGAATCGCCGCATATTGATCACTGGCCACACGGGATTCAAAGGCGGTTGGCTCTCGATATGGTTGAAGCAACTCGGCGCAGAGGTTTGGGGCTATGCTTTAGAGCCACCCACCGATCCGAGCTTCTTCGAAATCGCTGGCGTCGGACACACGTTGGACCGCAGCATCATCGCCGACATCCGGGACGCCGACAAGCTGTCCGACGTCTTCGCTGAACTGCGACCCGAGATCGTCTTTCACCTGGCCGCACAGTCACTCGTCCGCCGCTCATACGTCGAGCCCAAGCTGACCTTCGACACCAACGTCGGCGGTACCGTGAACTTGTTGGAATGCGTTCGCGAGACGGACAGCGTGCGGGCGTTGGTCAACATCACCAGCGACAAGTGTTACGAGAACCGTGGATGGGACCGCGGCTACGTGGAGAGTGACGCGATGGGAGGGCGCGATCCCTACTCGGCGTCGAAGGGTGCCGCCGAGCTCGTTTCCGCAGCCTACCTGCATTCCTTTTTCGCCGACCGCCTCGATCTCGGAGCGGCCACGGCTCGTTCCGGCAACGTGCTTGGCGGCGGCGATTGGGCGCTCGACCGCATCGTCCCGGACGCCGTACGCGCTGTCTCGACCGGGCAACCGGTACCGGTTCGCAACCCGAACGCGATCCGGCCCTGGCAGCACGTCCTCGAGCCGCTGGGCGGTTATCTTTCACTCGCCATTCGACTACTGGATGACCCGCTCCGCTTTTCCGGCGCTTGGAACTTCGGCCCGTCGAGCGACAATGCTCGTAGTGTGCGCGAAGTCGTGGAGACGTTCCTCAGTTACTGGGGCTCCGGCGATTGGCGCGACCTGAGCGCCGAGCAGGCCGACGCACCGCATGAGGCCGAGGTGCTCCAGCTCTCTTGCAAAAAGGCGAACAGCGAGCTGGGTTGGCTGCCCCGTTGGGCGTTCGATCGAACGGTCAGCGAAACTGCGCGGTGGTACAGAGCACACTTCGACAGTTTGGAAATAGCACAAATCAGCAACCTGCAGATCGCAGAGTACGTGGCAGAGAGTTGAGCGAACAGATCAGGTGATGGCGAAAGATATCCCCCGTAAGAAACCCGATCGTGCCGAGCAACAGATCCGCGACGAGATCGCGGAGCTGACTCGCAAGCTCCACGAATTGCGCCGGCAGCAGCTGAGCTTCGCGCCAGGTGAGACGTATGTCGCTTACGCGGGCCGCGTCTTCGACGAGCGCGAAATGGTGGCAGCCGTCGATTCGGCGCTCGACTTCTGGCTCACACTCGGCGAGCACGGCGAGGCGTTTCAAACCGAGTTCGCCAGCTACCTGGGCGTCCGCCACAGCCTGCTGGTGAATTCCGGCTCGTCTGCGAACCTCGTTGCACTCTCAGCACTCACCAGCCCAAAGATCGGCGACCGCAGAATCATGCCCGGCGATGAAGTGATCACCGTCGCCGCCGGCTTCCCCACTACCGTCAACCCGATCCTCCAGTGCGACGCGGTTCCCGTCTTCCTCGATAGCGATCCTTACACCGGTAACTGCCGGGTCGAGATGCTCGAGGACGCACTCACCGACAGGACCCGCGCCGTCATGATGGCCCACACCCTGGGTAATCCCTTCGACCTCGACGCGGTGCTCGAGTTCTGCCGACGCCACGAACTATATCTCGTCGAAGACAACTGCGACGCTCTCGGCTCACTATACAAAGGGCAGAAGACCGGGGGCTTCGGCGACCTGTCGACGCAAAGCTTTTATCCGCCACACCATCTGACCATGGGTGAGGGCGGCTGCGTCAATATCAAAGAAGGCAGCCAATTAAAGCTGGCCGCCGAGAGCTTCCGCGACTGGGGTCGCGACTGTTGGTGTCCGGCGGGCGCGGAGAACACCTGCGGCAAGCGCTTCGAGTGGCAGCTGGGCGAGCTGCCCGAGGGCTACGATCACAAGTACATCTTCAGCCACATTGGCTACAACCTGAAGCCGTTGGATATCCAGGCCGCTATTGGCCGCGAGCAGCTGAAGAAACTGCCGCAGTTTGTCGAAGCACGCATCCGTAACTACGAGGCGCTGGCCGACGCCGTAGCGCCTTACCGTGAGGTCATCCGACCACAACAGGCCACTGAGGGATCCCAGCCTTCCTGGTTCAGCTTCATGCTCGTCATAGAGCCTGGAGCCCCGTTCACCAGAAATGAGATGGTGAAGTACCTCGAGAACCACCGGGTTGCCACGCGCATGCTGTTCGGGGGCAACCTCGTCCGCCAGCCGGCGTTGTCCCAGCTAGCCGCCGACGCCAAAGCCGTGGGTCGCCCCCAGCCCTACCGCGTGGTCGGCGAGCTGCCGGGCGCCGATCGTCTGATGAACGACGCCCTGTTCATCGGCACCTACCCCGGCATCGATCGTTTCCGCCTCGACTACATGACACAGGTGCTGACCGATTTTCTCCGCAACAAGACTGGAACTCAACCATGATCGATGGCGTAGCGATCCACCCGCTGAAGAAGATACCGGACGAGCGTGGTAGCGTGATGCACATGCTTCGCAACGACGATCCGCACTTCGACCGCTTCGGCGAGATCTACTTTTCGTGTGTGCACCCGGGCGCCATCAAGGCATGGCACATCCATACGCGGATGACCCTCAACTACGCTGTCGTCTGCGGCATGATTAAGCTCGTTCTCTACGACGACCGACCCGAGTCATCGACGCACGGCGAAATGATGGAGATGTTCGTCGGCGACCAGAACTACTCTCTCATCCAGGTGCCGCCGCTGGTGTGGAACGGCTTCAAGGGCGTCGGCACACAAACCGCCATAGTTGCCAACTGCGCGACCCACTCCCACGATCCAGACGAGATCCAGCGACTCGATCCGTTCAGCGAAAAAATTCCCTACGATTGGGACCTGAAGCACGGATGAAGATCCTGGTCCTCGGCGCCTCCGGCCAGGTAGGACATCTCTTAATGCGGGTGGGCGAGCAGCGAGGTCACGCCACGGCTGGCACCTACTGCTCGCATCAACGACCTGGACTCTCACAGCTCGACTTGCAGGACGCCGACGCCACCCGTCGCGTCCTCCACGATGTCGAACCCGACTGGGTCGTGAATTGCGCGTCCTGGACCTGGGTGGACGGCAACGAGAGCGATCCGCACAAGGCACAGCGTGAGAACGTCGACACGGTGGCCGTTGCGGCAGCAGCGGCCAGCGAGATGGACGCTCGCTGGTGTTACCTCTCCAGCTCGTACGTATTCGACGGCACACAGGACCGACCCTACGCAGAGTCCGACCCCGTGTCGCCCGTCAGCGTCTACGCCCGCACCAAGCTGCAGGGCGAGGAGATTAGCCGGATCCACTTCGGCGATGAAGGGTTGATCGTTCGAACCATCGTCGTCTGGGGCCCCGATCCGCAGCAGAAGAACTTCGCCTACCAGGTCGCTGGCCACGGCCTGAGCGGTGAACGGCTTCAAGTACCTTCGGACCAGCTCGGCAACCCCACCTACGGACCCGACCTCGCCTCCGCGATCATCCAGCTGATGGAGCGCGAAGCGGGAGGCGTCTGGAACATCGCTGGACCGGAGCCGGAGATGGACCGCGTTGCGCTGGCACGGCTCTTCTGCCGGACCCTCGATTTCGATGACGGCTTCATCCACCCGGTCGCCACGGCCGACTTGGGACAGGCCGCCCGCCGACCGTTGAACGGCGCGCTCTCCACCGATAAGCTGGCCGCCGCCGGCCTGTCGCTGCGTTCCACGGCCGAAGCCATCGAAACCTGGCGCGGAGGAGAATGGGAGTGGCCATGGCCGGGCCGCTGAGCGTACTCGTTCCTAACTACAATACGGCACGCTACCTGCCGGCGACGTTGGAGTCGCTACTCGAGCAGACCCTGCAGGATTTCCAGCTCATCGTACTCGACAACGTCTCGACCGATGGCGCCGCCGAGGTAGCCGAGGCGATCAACGATCCGCGCCTTAGAGTCATCCGAGCTGACACGCACCTCGGCATGGCGGCGAACTGGAATCGTGCGATCGAGCTGGTGGAGACGCCCTTCTTTGCCCTTTGCCACTCCGACGACATCTACGAACCGGAATACCTGGAGGTCGTGTACGGGTTGCTTCGCCAGCGCGAAGACGCGTTCATCGCCCACTGCAAGGTCACGACGATTGACGAGGCGGGCCAACCGATACGCTCGCCGGCCGAGCGCTACAAGGAGAACTTCTGGCCGGCCGACGACCCGTACGAGCGCGCGCCCCGCGACGCGCTGGCCGCACTGCGCCGCGGCAACTACATCCTGATGCCCGCCGTTATGTATAGGACGGAGGCCGTGCGCGACATCGGGCCGTTCAGCGAGGCCTACGACTTCGCCGCCGACTGGGAATACTGGCTGCGCGGTGCCCTGAAGGGATACTCGGTCGTCGGCACCCACCGTCGGCTAGTGCGCTACCGCCGCCATCCGGAAATGACGACGCGCCAGGTCGAAGTTGACCTGACGCGCTTCAGGGACGAAATCGCGATCCCCACATGGGTCGCTGCAGCCGCCCACGAGGCCGGCCACGCCGACAGCGACGAGCCCGACTACTCTATCACGATTAACGCCCTACTCTCAGAATTCGCCACTCGCCTGGCCCGCGGCGACAAGGGTGGCGCTGCAACCCTCCTCGACTTCGCCCAAGACAACATCCCCAACTTCACCAAGTCGGCAAAAGGAAGACTCGCCAGAATCGCACTCAGGCTTGGACGC